>NZ_JBHZIE010000008.1:0-93109 GCF_042747925.1 Microbacterium songi | reverse complement strand
CGGCCTCAGCACCACCCGCCTCCGTACGACGGTCGGCATTCTCATCGTCGACGCCCGCGGCGCGGGGGTGCCGTCCGTGATCCACTGGGGCGCGGACCTCGGTCACCTCGATGAGCGTTCGCTCGCCGCCTTGGCCGAGGCATCCGTCCCCGCAGTTCCGCCGTCGTCGATCGACGTGCCGCTGACCGTCTCCCTCGTGCCCACCATCGGCGAGGGCTGGACCGGCAGGCCGGCGCTGGCAGTCTCGCGTCCTGAGGGATCGAGGGGAGCATCGCAGGCGAGAGCGCTGCGGTTGCGTCGGGTCGGAGAGGCCGGTTCGAGCCCGGCGCAGGCCGTCGTCTACGCGCTCGCGGACGAAGAGGCCGGCGTCAGGGTCGAGATCGAGATGGAGCTCACCGACCAGGGCGTGCTGCGTTCGCGCGCGGTGGTCACCAACACTGGGTCCGATGGGCTCGGGGTGGCCACGGTCGCGATCGTGCTCCCGGTCCCCGAGCGGGCCGATGACCTGCTCGACTTCTCGGGTCTCTGGGCGCACGAGGGCCGTCCCATCCGCCGTCCGCTCGATCATGGAGTACATGCCCGCGAGAGCCGGCACGGCCGTGGTGGCCACGACAACCCCGCCCTGCTCTCGGCGGGCGTCGCGGGATTCGGCTGGGAGACCGGCGAGGTCTGGGCGCTGCACGCGGCGTGGAGCGGCGACACCGACCTGTGGGCGGAGCGGTCCGCTCTCGGGCGATCCGTCCTGGGCGCGGGCGAGCTGCTCGCGCCGGGCGAGATCGTGCTCGCCGCGGGTGAGTCCTACCGCTCCCCGTGGGTGATCGCGATCTACTCCTCGGAGGGGATGAACGGCATCAGCGATCGCGTGCATCCGTGGGTGAGGTCGTGGTCATCGGTGCCGCGTCTGCCCCGGCCGGTGGTGCTGAACACGTGGGAGGCGGTGTACTTCCGGCATTCCCTGGAGGCACTGACGCCTCTCATCGATGCGGCGCGAGAGGTCGGGATCGAGCGCTTCGTGCTCGACGACGGCTGGTTCCACGGACGCACCGACGATCGGAGGGCGCTGGGCGACTGGAGCGTCGATGAGACGGCCTGGCCGGATGGACTCGAACCTCTCATCCGCCGGGTCCATGAGGCAGGGATGCAATTCGGGCTGTGGGTCGAGCCGGAGATGATCAGCGTCGACTCCGACACTGCGCGAGCCCATCCGGAGTGGATACTCGGCCGGGAGGGCGACCTCGAGTGGCGCTTCCAGCGCGTGCTCGACCTCACGGCGCAGGGCGCCGCAGCCCACGTCTTCGACAGGATCGATGAGCTGCTCCGCGCCCACGACATCGCCTACCTCAAGTGGGACCACAACAGGGACCTGCTGACGGCCGGCGCACATCAGCAGACGGCGGCCGTGTACGCCCTCATCGATCGGCTGCGTGCCGCCCACCCCCACGTCGAGATCGAATCCTGCGCGTCCGGCGGCGCACGTCTGGATCTGGGGATGCTCTCGCGTGTCGATCGGGTGTGGCCCAGCGACACGAACGATCCGCTCGAGCGGCAGCGCATCACCGCATCCAGCGGGATCCTGATCCCGCCCGAGTATCTGGGAGCGCACGTCGGCGCGGAACGCGCCCACACCACGCACCGACATGCGGACGCGTCGTTCCGCTTCGCCACCGCCCTGTTCGGCAGCGCGGGTGTCGAGTGGGACCTGTCGAGGGCGACCCCGGAGGAGCGCGGCACCGTCGCCGGATGGATCGCCCAGCACAAGCGCCTGCGCTCGCTGCTGCACACCGGACGTGTCGTCCGTGCGGACACGGCGGATCCGGGACAGGTGGTCCACGGCGTCGTCGACCGATCGCGTCGCCAAGCCGTCTTCTCGATCGCGATGGTGGATTCCGCCCGCGGCGCCCTTGCTCCACCGGTGCGCTTCCCCGGCCTCGACCCGGACGCCCGGTACGCCGTTCGGCCACTGGACCTCGGGGCACCGGTCGTCACGATCGCCGACCGGCCACCGCCTTGGTATGCCGCGGGCGGCGCGCTCCTCGCGGGGCGGCTCCTGGTCGAGGTCGGACTGCCGATGCCGCTGCTGGCTCCGCAGCATGCGCTCGTCCTGCACCTGGTCGCCGTCGGCGAGAGCTCGTCCGACTGATCGGGCGGGCCCGTCGTCACAGGGCGTCGACGACCGCCTGGATGCGGCGGGCCCGCGTCGTCGCCGTGGCTGCGGCCTCGACGGGCGCGAGCCGTCTGCGACGTGCAGCAGGCGGCAGAGATTCCCACGCCGCGCGGGTTCCAGCTGCATCGAGGGAGTGAGCGACGTCCGGGGGCAGTGGAACGTCGTCGGGGTCGACGGGCGCGAGGTGGCCCCGAACGGGGTCTCCGGCTTCGAGGCGCAGGCGCCGGAGCAGGGATGCTCCCGCCCAGACGAACGTCCCGTCGAAGACCGGCGCCCGCGTCAGGGCGAGGTTGACGGGCACCCCTTCGAGCTCACCGGCTATGCGCCTGGTTCCGACCGACTGCGCCGCCTCGACCAGCGCCGGCGGCACTCGGATCACGGTGTACCCGAGGTGCCCCACGGCATCGGCTCGATGAACCCGTCGATGGGATGCTCGGGCCCCAGCGCCGGCCACTGAGGGCTCATGGCCCGGTGTCCCAGCCGGGCGCGAGCAGGCGGCTCTCGTAGGCGATGATCACGAGCTGGGCCCGGTCGTGGGCGTGGAGCTTCGCCATGATGCGGTTCACATGGGTCTTCGCCGTATGCGGGGAGATCACCAGGGTCTCGGCGATGTCCTGGTTGGACTGCCCGCGCGCGACCAGCAGCATGACCTCGCGTTCGCGGTCGGTCAGAGGTTCGAGCTGCGGCGGCACGGCCGGGGTCGTCCCATGGCCGGGCTTCGCGGTCGGGACCACGTATCGGGTGATCAGGCTGCGCGTGGCCGCGGGCGACAGCAGTGCGTCCCCGGCATGCACCGACCGCACCGCACGCGCGATGTCTTCGGGCTCCGCCCCCTTGCCGATGAATCCACTCGCCCCGGCTCGGAGCGCGGCCACGAGATACTCGTCCTCCTCGAACGTGGTGAGGATGAGCACCCGGGTGTCGACGAGTTGCGGATCCGAGCAGATGGCCGCGGTGGCCCCGATTCCGTCGAGGACCGGCATCCGGATGTCCATCAGGACGACATCCGGTCTCAGCCGGCGGGCGAGCGTGATCGCCGCCGTGCCGTCGGCCGCCTCGCCGATGACGTCGATGTTCGATTCTGCCGACAGGATGTCGGTGACCGCCTGTCGGATGAGGGATTGATCGTCGACGACGAGGACCGTGGTCACGACGGCTCCCCCTCTCGGGTGGGGAGACGGGCGGCGAGACGCCAGCCGCCCGGATGGGCTCCCGCCTCCATGGTTCCTCCGACCGACGCGGCCCGCTCACGGACGCCGAGCAACCCGTGCCCTCCCGAACGCAAGCCGTCCGCGGTCTCGGCGAGCGTTCCCCCCGCTTCGGCGGTGGGATTGGTGATGACCACGATGGTCTCGCCTTCTCCGACCTCGACGAGCACGTGCGCGCGGTGGAGGGCGCCGTGCTTGTGCGCATTCGTCAGGCCCTCCTGAACGATCCGGTAGCCGACGAAGGAGACGGCATCCGGCAGAGCGGCCGGATCGCCCTCGACGCGGGTGGTGACGGCGAGCCCCGCCGCAGCGAATTCGGAGACCAGCTCGTCGAGGTCGTCGAGTCCGGCCTGGGGACGGGCGACGTTCGGCCGCTGGTCCTCCCCGCGCAGGACTTCGAGCAGACTGCCGATCTCGCCGAGGACGGTCCGGGAGGCGTGGCGGATGCTCGCGAGCGCTTCCCGCGCGCGCTCGGGACGCGTCTCGAGCGTCGACGATGCGACGCCGGCGTTGAGGCTGATTACCGAGATCTGGTGCGCGACGGCATCGTGGAGATCGCGGGCGATGATCAGTCGTTCCTCCGCCACCCGGCGGCTCGCCTCGGCCTCTCGCGTCGACTCGGCGCGTTCCGCGCGTTCGGTCATCACCCTGATGTACTCGCGGCGTGATCGGTTGGCGTCCCCCGCCGCCGCGGCGAAGGCGATCGTGACGGCGAACTGCAGAGAGCGGGGATCGAAGACGCCACCCTCGGCCACGAGCAGACTGAGGAGCGTCACCGCGACCGCCGCGGCGACCGCGATGATCGCACTCGTCCGGCGGGGGAACCGGTTGGCGATGGTGAACATGGAGATCGCCGTCGCGAGGACGATTCCGGGCGACAGGGTGCCCAGGAGCGCCGCGACACCGTAGAGCCCGATGATGAGCCCCAGCACCACGACCGGCCACCGCCGGCGCGCGGGCAACAGCGCCGCCGGCGCGACCACCACGGCGAGGACGACCGCGTCGGCGGGACGGAACTCCGCCTGCGGGAAGGGGATGAACGCCGCCCAGACGACCACCACCGCGGCCAGGATGTCTCCCACCCAGGCGGGCGGCCGGCGATGGGGCGCCGCAGCGTCCCATGCATGCCGGGTCGCGTCTGCCATTCGACCAGTGTGCCGGGCGGCGGCCGGCACCGAGTCAACCCCACGCGGCATCCGACGTACCGCGATCGCGGTATCGAGGTGACTCCCGGCGGGGGACGCGGGGGGAGAGCATCCCGATCAGTCTGGGATCAGCCCGAAATCAGCCGGGTCTACGGAGGAGACGAACCATGACGCCGATCATCTCGGTCAAGGACGTGCGCAGGTCGTACGGACGCGGCCAGAACCGCTTCGAAGCTCTCAAGGGGGTGAGCTTCGACATCTCGGAGGGCGAGAGCGTCGCGATCGTCGGAAAGAGCGGGTCGGGGAAATCGACCCTGATGCATGTGCTCGCGCTCCTGGACGGTCCCACGTCGGGCGTTGTGGAGCTCGAAGGAGTCGACACGCGAGGTCTGCGCGGCCGACGGCTGAACCGCACGCGCAACAAGACCTTCGGCTTCGTGTTCCAGCAGTTCTTCCTCACCGCGAACGCCTCGGTGCTCGAGAACGTGATCCTGCCCCTGAAGATCGCGGGCGTCAGCCGAGGCGAACGACGGCGGCGAGGTCTTGCGGCACTCGAGCAGCTCGAGCTCGCCGACAAGGCGAAGAGCAAGGCCGTGAATCTGTCGGGCGGGCAGAAGCAGCGCACCGTCATCGCGCGCGCCCTGGTGAACAACCCGCGCATCATCTTCGCGGACGAGCCCACCGGCAATCTCGACACCGCCACCGGTGCGGTCGTGGAGGACATCCTCTTCTCGCTCAACCGGGAGCACGGCATCACGCTGATCGTGGTTACCCACGACGAAGATCTGGCCGCGCGCTGCGACCGCCGCATCTTCATCCGCGACGGCCTGCTCGTCGAAGACTCCCGGGCGGTGGCGGCGTGAAGACCATCGACCTGATCGGCGCCGCCGTCTCGAACACCTTCCGCTCGAAGACCCGCACGATCCTGACCATTCTGGCCATCTTCGTGGGAGCCTTCACGCTCACCCTCACCAGTGGGCTGGGCACCGGCATCAACGCGTACATCGACGACACCGTCTCGGGAATCGGCGCGTCCGACACCATGATCGTGACGAAGAACTCCGACGAGACGAGCGCGTTCGGCGCATCCGGGCCCCAGGAGTACAACCCGGATTCGATCGCGAGCTCTCAGGCGGGCCCTCCCGGAGCGACGGTCATCGCGCTCGGTCCGGATGACCTGGACCGGCTGGCGCAGGTGGACGGGGTGCTCGACGTGCAGGCCACGAAGTCCATCAGCGCGGACTACATCGTGGCAGGCGGGGGAACCGAATACGTCGTGAGCGTCGGCGCACTCGTCGCCGGGCAGACCGTCAACCTGCTCGCCGGGCAGGAGGCGTCCAACGACGCCGATGAGTTCGAGCTCGTTCTGCCGGCGTCGTACGTCGAGCCCCTCGGCTTCGCCAGTGACGATGACGCCGTGGGCCAGACCGTCTCGATCGGCATCACGGACGCGCAGCGCACCCCGCACGTGATCGTCGCGACGATCACCGGTGTCGCCGAAGAGAGTATCGCCTCCCCGACCGGCGCGGCGATCGTCCCGAACGACGCACTGACCGACGAGCTCTACGAGACGCAGAACATCGGGGTGCCCGCCGACCAGGTGGAGCGGTACGCGCAGGCGACCATCCGGTTCGCCCCCGACGCCACCGATCAGCAGATCACCGATCTCAAGGCGCGGCTGACGGACGCGGGCTACACCGGCACGACGGTCGCCGATCAGCTGGGCACGGTCAAGACCGTGATCGACGGCATCGTGCTCGTCCTGAACGCCTTCGCCGTCATCGCGCTGCTCGCCGCCAGCTTCGGCATCGTGAACACCCTGCTCATGTCGGTGCAGGAGCGCACACGCGAGATCGGCCTGATGAAGGCGATGGGCATGGGAAGCGGCAAGGTCTTCGGGCTGTTCAGTCTCGAGGCCGCCTTCATCGGATTCCTCGGCAGCGCCATCGGGGCGGCGGTCGCGATCCTCGCCGGAACCGGCATCAGCGCGGCGCTCTCGGGATCGCTGCTCGCCAACCTGCCCGGACTCACGCTGATCGCATTCTCGCCGGGATCGATCGCGATCATCATCCTCATCGTGATGGTCATCGCCTTCCTCGCCGGCACCCTGCCCGCGGCGCGAGCCGCCAAGGCCGACCCGGTGGAGTCCCTCCGCTACGAGTAGAGCCCCGCGGGAGTGCCCGCGGCGTCGATCAGCGGTCATCCGCTCTCATCGACGCCGCGGGTGACGCCGCGGGTAAGGTCGCACCATGGAGCCACTCGCCCCGGGGATGCGGCGCCTCGGCAAGGTTCTGCGCCGCATGCCGGGATCGTCGATCGCCACGGCGACCGACCCGCAGATCGAGCGCAGCTCCGGCGCCGAGGTTCCGGAACCGGTCGCCTCCGTCCTGATGGGCCGCAGTCCGAAAGGTGTGCGCGTCTCCGACCGCGTGGTCGGCGGAATCACCGTGCGCGTCTACACACCGGGCACACCGGGCACCCCCGGCAGCGGGCGCCCACTCGTGGTCTTCTTCCACGGCGGAGGGTTCGTGTTCGGAGATCTTCGCGGTGGTGATTGGATGTGCGGCACCGTCGCGAAGCGGCTCGATGCGATCGTCGTGTCGGTGCGGTACCGGCTGGCGCCGCGGCATCCGTTCCCCGCCGCTGTGGACGACTGCTACGCCGGGTTGGTGTGGGCAGCGGAATATGCGGCGGACCTGGGAGCCGACCCGTCTCGTGTGGGCGTCATGGGCGAAAGCGCGGGCGGCAACCTCGCCGCCGTCATCGCCCTCGCGGCACGCGACCGGGGGGGTCCGATGATCGCTCACCAGGCGCTGCTGTACCCGGCGACCGGCGCCGGCGACACGGAGTCCCGCAGAGCCAACGCCGACGGGTTCATCCTCACCGCGGCCGACATGAAGCGTTTCGGTGAACTGTACGGCGGAGACGAGGACGACTGGCGCGTGTCGCCGATCAGGGCGGTCTCCCTCGCCGGACTGCCGCCTGCCGTCGTCGTCGTCGCCGGCCACGACCCACTCCACGACGACGGGATCCGCTACGCCGAGAAGCTGCGGGAGGCGGGTGTCCCGGTCGATCTCATCGACTACCCGGCGATGCCGCACGGCTTCCTCAACTTCCCGCGCTTCGCGCGCGACGCCGAGCCGGCCATCAATGCCGTCGTCGAGGCGCAGCGGGCGGCACTCGCCTGACCCGAGGACGGGGAGGGGCGGCGATCCGACCGATCCCCGGGCGGGGTATTCGGTCCTGACGTTCCGGGCCGCAGCGGACTATCTTCGACGACATGGATGCTCGGGTCACCTTCATCACGCTCGCCGTCGCCGATGTCGCGGCCTCGCGGGGCTTCTATGTCGACGGTCTGCGCTGGCAGCCCGAGCTCGAGGTCGACGGGGAGGTCATCTTCTTCCGCGTCGCGCCGTCGGTCACGTTGTCGCTGTGGAGCAGGTCGCAGTTCGAGGCGGAAGTCGGGCCGGTGCAGTCCGGTCCCGGAGCACCTCCCCTCACCCTGGCGCACAACATGCCCGATCGACGCGGCGTCGATGAGGTGCTGGCGGATGCCGCGGCCGCGGGCGCCCCCGTCGAATCCCCCCGGGAGCGGGAGTGGGGTGGGTACTCCGGATACTTCCAGGACCCGGACGGGTATCGGTGGGAGGTCGCGTACAACCCGGGACCCATCGGGGTCGATCTGATGAAGGCCGCCGGGCTCGTCTGAGCCTGCACGGCGGTCGAACGTCAGTCGACCGGCTCGACTCCCGTCACCCGCAACTGCTCGACGTCCAGGCGGGTCTGGACCGTGCGGGCGACGGCGTCATCGATGACCCCCTCCCGCAGCAGCTGCAGGAGCACTTCGCGCTTGCGGTCCAGGACCGCGAGCCGCAGCTGATTGGACGCCTCTTCGCGCGCCACCGGGGCGGGAGCCTGGTCGTCTCCGCCCGACGCACCGCGGTCCGACATCGGGGGAGAGTCCTCTGAGGCGAGATCCGCCCGCGCCTCGACCAGCTCCAGCCGCTCGCGATACTCCTGGGTGAGGCGCTCGCGCGCGTCATCGGCCACGTCGAACCGCTCCGCGAGACCGTCGATCGCATCGATCGCCGCCTGAAGCGTCACGCGCTCCGCGTGTTCGAGTTCATCGGCCTCCTCGGTGTCGTCGGGCAGACGTGCCCACCGCACCACGAGGGGGAGCAACGGACCCTGGACGAGGAGGGTGAGAAGGATGACACCGGCCGTGATGAACAGGATCTCGTCGCGCCCGGGGAACGGGTCTCCGTTCGACACCGTCAAGGGCACCGACAGCGCGATCGCCAACGACACCGCACCGCGGAAGCCCGCGACCGTGCTGACGATGCGGGCACGGTAGGTCATCCGGCGGTCGCGTTGCGCGGGACGGCGATCGAGCAGACGGATGAGCTGCACGCTGACGGTCTGGAAGCCGAATCGGACCACCAGCAGCGTGACCCACACGGCGATCGTGATGAAGATGAGCGAGGAGACCTGCCGCATGTCGATCTCCCGCACGACCGCCTGCACCTGCAGCCCCACGAGCACGAACAGCGCCCCGTTCAGGAGGAGGGATCCGAGCGGCCATACCCATTCCGTCTGGCGTCTCGACGCGGGCGTGCTGATCCGGGGGGAGAGGAAGGTGATGATGAGCCCGGTGGTGACGACGGCGAGCACGCCCGACGCTTCGACGAGTTCAGCGAGGAGATAGGCGGCGAACGGGATGATCACGAGGGCCACGTTGATCAGCATCGGGTCGCTGAGCCGTCGCATCACGAGGTAGGCGACAGCGGCCACCAGCGCGCCGGCGACGAGGCCCCCGCCGTACGACAGCAGCAGGAGACCCGAGATCGACAACGGGGTGTACTGCCCGCCGACGGCAACACCCACGGCGATCGCGTACACCACCAGTGCGGTGCCGTCGTTCGTCAGGCTCTCGGCCTTGAGCAGCATGAAGTTGCGGCGGGGGAGTGTGCGTCCGAGGGCGGCGACCGCTGTGGCGTCGGGCGGGGCGATGGCGGCGCCCAGGATGAGCGCAGCCCCCCACGGGAGGCCCATCAGATGCGCGACCGCCGCGGCGCCGAGCGCGGTGGCGACCACCAGGAGCGTGCTCATCAGAACGATGCCGCGAAGGGCGCGCTTGATCGACCTCAGCGAGGTCGTGAGGCTCTCCCAGAACAGGATGACCGGCAGGAAGAGGAGAAGCACCGCCTCGGGCGGAAGCTCGATGGCGCGCAGCTGCGGCACGAACCCGAGACCGAGCCCGAAGACGAGCAGGATCAGGGGCAGGGCCACACGGATCCGCGGTGCCAGGACGGCACCCGCGAACACGGCGATGCCGAGGATGACGATGACCTCAAGACCTTGCATGGCGTGAACCTCCCGTTCAGCGCCGCAGAGCCAGCGAGTACGCTGCAGACGATCGGCCGCGAGCCTCCGGGTCACGCAGAAGGGTGAACCCTCGGAGGAAGCGCCTCCGCCCATTCTACGACCGCGCGCGAGCGGGGGACCGGTGAAGCCCGACGGGTTCTCGGACATCCGGGCGGTGCGCAACGCTCTCCGTCGAGCAGGTGTCCCCGCTCACGTGCGCACTAGCGTGTACACCTGTGCATCCGAGCGCACCACGGGGGATTCGATGAACGAGAAGCAGGTGCGCTGGCGCGAGCGAAGCCGTCTCGTGCGGGCGGCGCGACTGTGGCGGACGCGGCATCCACGCACCTTCCGAGAGAAGGTGCGCTACAAGATGCTGCGGGACCACCGGGAGCTGCTGGTGACCTTCGCCGACAAGGCCGCCGTCCGTCAGTACGTGGCAGCGCTCGTCGGAGAGCAGTACCTCCCCGTGGCGCACGCCGTCTTCGACGACCCCGGCATGCTCGACCGGGTGGAGCTGCCGGCCGCCTACGTGGTCAAGCCGACGCACGGCAGCGGCGCCGCGCTGATCGTCTCGGAGTCGGCGCCGGCGGATGCCCGTCTTCCGCAGGACGGGCAGAGCTGGACGTACAGCCACGTTCGTCCCGAGCACGTCACGCGCGAGCAGATCGCGCGACTGAGCAGGGGATGGCTCGACCAGGTCTACGGGCAGGGCCCCAACAAGGAGTGGGCCTACGGACGCGTACCGCGCGGCGTGATCATCGAGGAGATGCTCGTCGGCGCCGACGGTGGTGTGCCTGCGGACTACAAGTTCTTCGTCTTCCACGGCGCCTGCGCCTTCGTGCAAGTGGATGCCGGCCGCTTCGGGACGCGGACGCAGGACTTCTTCGACCCGCAGTGGCAGCACCTCGCACTGAGCGGCGGCCCGCCGTGGGCCGACCCCCCGCCGGCAGCGCCCGCCGCGCTGGCGGAGATGCTGGACGTGGCCGCACGCCTGGGAGCGGGGACCGACTTCGTGCGCGTCGATCTCTACGACGTCGCGGGCCGCATCGTCTTCGGTGAGCTCACGAGCTACCCCGCCGGCGGTGACAGCCCCTTCCACCCGGAGAGCTTCGACGAGGAGTTCGGGCGTCCGTGGGTGGTTCCGCGTCGATACCGATGATCGAGTGGGGGAGGACGTCGCCTCAGATCCGGCCGCTCGCCTCCCACACGCGCGTCAGTTTGAGGGCCAGATGCAGCGTGCTGCGCTGCATCCCGTCGGCCATCGCCGTGCGCACGACCTCCGGCATCTTCTCCAGCCGGTAGTAGAGCGTCGCGCGGTGGACGAAGAGCAGCTCGCACGCCCTGCTGACCTGCCCGCCGGCATCGAGAAGGGTCTCGATGGTGCGGCGCTGCGTGTCGTCGGCCTGCGCGACGAGCGCCTGCGCAGCGGGCGAGAAGACACCCAGCCACGAGGGGTCGGCCCCGATGGCGCTGAGCATGGCCCACCCGCCCAGTCGATCGATGTCGACCGAGGGGTGGAATTCCTCGAAAGACGCGGAGAGCTCCGCCGCCGCGACGGCCTGGTCGGCGGCGGCCCCGAGGTCGGTGGCCGAGCGGGTGGGTGACGCGGTGCCGATGCCGAGAATCCGGATGCCACGGCGTGCGCCCTCGTCGATGACCGCGTGATCGACCGACGCGTCGACCGACGGACCGACTGCGAAGATGATGTCCGGACGGACGCCCGCGAACCAGAGCGGCACGGGTCGCATCGTCGACAGGAAGTGCCCGAATGCCTGACACTGCACGTCGTTGACCGCGGTGCCGATGGCGAGGGCTCGCACGACCGTTCCCTGACCGCGCTGCAGCCAGCGACGACCGAGTGCGGTCTCGTACGAGCGGGCGCGGTCGTCGAGGCGCCCGGACAGGAGCGCGCCCATGACCTCCTCGCGATCGGATCCGACCGCGGGCCTTCCATCGCTCAGGATGGCGGTCACCAACATCACGGCGGAGTCGACGGCCTCCCACTGCGCAGCCGTGAGAAGGGGGAGCTGCGGGTGGGAGATCTCGAGCCGCCCGAGGGTCGTCGACGCGACGCGGACGTCCACGCCGGTGGTGTGCGGCTGCGGGTGGTCGGTGTCGGAGAGGGCGCGCAGGACGGTTCGGCCGGTGCTCGCGGCAAGCTCCGAGCCGTCGGGTCCGCGCAGGCAGACAGGTCGGTCCACGGCATCGGCGAGTTGATCGATCACGTCTCGCAGCGACGCAACCCCCGGTTCGTGAGCGGCGAGGTCGAGGTTGGTCATACGCATGATTCCCATCTGCCGGATACCGGATGCGTCGGCCCTCTGCTCGGCTTGTGCAGCAGTGGTGCGGACTGGGACTCTGAATGACATGGCCCCCGCATCCATCAGACCGCTGAGCACTGCGCGCGCACCACGAGGAAAGCATGAAGTTTCGGTATACACACCTGCGCGGGCCCGTCCCTGATGGCCGATCGCACTCTCGGTGAGCTTCTTCGGGCCCACCGATTGGCCGAGGACCTGACGCTCGAGGCGCTCGCCGAGCGCGCCACGGTCAGCGATCGCACGATCAGCGACATCGAGCGGGGCGTGAGTCTCGGCCCGCGCCGCAGTACCGTCGATGCCCTCGCCGCCGGTCTGCAGCTCGACCCCCGCGCACGCGATGAGCTGGTGACCGCCGCCCGTACGGGCAGGCGGTCCGCGGCCGCTTCTGCGCCGCATCTCGACCGTCAACCGCGCCGGCTGAGGGACTTCACCGGACGGGAGAAGGAGATCACCCGTCTCGTCGCCTTCTTCGCCGACGCCGCCGCCGACGCCGACCTGCCCGCGACGGCCGTTGCCGTGTTGAGTGGCGCGCCGGGTGTCGGGAAGACGACGATCGCCGTCGAGGCAGCGCACCGCGTAGCCGACGGCGACCGTGTGCGTCTCTTCGTCGACCTCGGCAGTTCGGGCGGCGCACGCCTTTCGCCTGTCCAGGTTCTGCAGGCTCTCCTGCGGCAGGTGACCCACGGCGCGGACGAGTCCCGCACGCTGACAGAGGCCAAGTCGGCGTGGTCGGCGGCGACGGAGAGATTCGGCGTGATCGCCGTCCTCGACGATGCGGCATCGGAGGCGCAGGTGCGTCCGGCGCTCAACGCCGCCGAGAACGCGATCGTGCTGGTGACCTCCAGGCGCAGCCTGGCGGGGCTCGAGGGCGCCCGTCACTTCTCCGTCGGCACCCTCGCCCGCAGCGAGAGCGTGCGTTTCCTCGAAGAGACCATTCCGGCGGACCAGAGGCGGGCCGGCGACCTGGACGAGCTCGCGGCGTTGTGCGGCGACCTCCCGCTCGCGCTGCGGGTCGCCGCGAATCGCATCGCGTCGAGACCCGCCTGGGATGTCGACGATTTCCTCCGTCGGCTCCGCTCCGAGCGCACCCGCCTGCGCAGCCTGGTCGCGGGCGATCTCGGCGTGGCACCGGCCTTCGCCGCGTCGTACGCCGATCTGCCGCCTCAGACGCAGGACTTCTTCCGCACGTTGTCGCTGCTGCACGGCTCCTCCTTCACCGCTCGACTCGCGGGCGCGGCATCCGGAATCGAGGAGGACGCGGCGTACGAGCTGCTGGAAGAACTCGTCGATCTCGGACTGGTCGAATCGCTCCGTGGCTACCGCTATCGTCTGCACGACCTGCTGAGGATCTATGCGGCGGAGAGATTGTCTGCCGACGTGCCGGCAGACGTCGTCGCCCGGCGCGAGCAGGCACTGCGCAGCTGGCTTCTCGCCACGGCGGCCGACGCGGGTCTCATGTTCGCCTCGGCTCGGCGCGGCGGGGAGGGCGCCGGCCCTTCCCGAGGATCGTTCGAGACCGCCGAGCATGCTCGGGCGTGGTTGATGGGTGAGGCCGACGCCTGGTTCTCGGCCTATCGGGAGACCGCCGCCCGCGGCCTGCACGGTGAACTCGTCGAGGCGGCCGCGGGCATCACACCCTTCGGTGACCGGTGGCATGCGTGGGGACACTGGCACGAGTTCTTCGAGCTCGCCGCCTCTTCTGCGGCAGCCGTGGGCGACGGCAGCGCGCAGGCGGACGCTCTGAACAACCTCGGACACATGCACGGGCACGAGACGTTCGATTTCGCTGCCGCGTTGGAGGCCGGGCGGCGAGCGCTGGCCGTCGCGCAGGAGTGCGGTGATGAGCGACAGATCGCGTGGGCGGGGGTGACCATCGGCTTCAGCGCGTACCACCTCGACGACATGGATCTGGCGCTCTCGTCCTCGAGCGAGGCGATCTCGCTCTTCCTCTCACTGGCCGACGCGGAAGGTGAGCTGCAGGCTCGCGCAACCGTGGCGTTGGTGCTGATGAGCCGCGACCCGGCGGCGGCGCTCGCCGAACTGGAAAGGATCCTGGACGTCACGGACGCACCCACCGCTGCGCTGTCGGAGCACTATCGGCACATCACCAGGCTCAACTCGTGGAACGCTCGCGCGAAGGCCCTCCTGAGTCTGGAACGCTACGCCGAGGCGGCGGATCAAGGATCGGCCCTCATCCGCGTCGCGGAGCTGTCCGTCCCCATCGACGACGCCGGGCGAGCCCGCGGTCACCGACACCGAGGCTTCGCGCGCCTCGGGCAGGGCGATCTGAAGGAGGCTCGGCGGGAACTGGAGAGAGCGCTCGAGCTGGCGGGCGAGCACCGTCCCGAGTACTGGGCGGACGAGATCCAGGCGGCACTCGATTCGCTGCCTCCGGGCTCAGACGATTGAGGGCTTCTCCGACAGAAAGGCGAGGATGTCCTGGTCGAGGGCGGCCTGGTAGGACCCGCTGATGCCGTGCGGCGCGCCGGGGTACACCTTCAGGGTGCCGTGCGAGACCAGGGCGATCGACTTCTCGGCGGAGACGCCCACCGGAACGATCTGATCGTCGTCGCCATGGGCGAGGAAGATCGGTACATCGAGCGCCCTGAGGTCGTCCGTGAAGTCCGTCTCGGAGAACGCCTCGACGCCGTCGTACGCGGCCGCCAGATTCAGGAGCTGTCCCTGGCGCCAGAAGTCACGTCTCACTCCCTCCGAGATCGCACCGCCCGGCCGGTCGGCACCGTAGAACGACTCGGCGAGCTCGATCCAGAACTGCGACGCATCCCGAAGCACGCCCGCGCGCATCGCATCCAGGGTTTCGATGGGGGTCCCGTGGGGGTTGGCCTCGGACTCCACCAGGATCGGCGCCACACCGCCGACGGTGAAGATCCGCCGCACGCGTCCCGCCCCGTGCTGCGCGGCGTACCGGATGACCTCGCCGCCACCCGCGGAGTGCCCGATCAGAGAGACCTCGTCGAGGTCGAGCTGCTCCACGATCTCCGCGAGATCGCGGGCGTAGGTGTCCATGTCGTTGCCGGCATATGTCTTCGCGGATCGGCCGTGGCCGCGGCGGTCGTGGGCGATCGCCCGGTAGCCGCTGTCGGCGAGCAGTTTGACCTCCACCTGCCACGCGTCGGAGGACAACGGCCAGCTGTGGCTGAGGATGACGACGGGACCGCGCCCCTGGCTGGTGTAGTAGAGCTCGGTTCCGTCCGACGTCGTGATGTACGGCAGGGTCGTTCTCCTTCGCGACGAATGCCCGTTCGGCAGTCCGAAGGTAGGGCGGTCGCTGCGACCGCGGCATGGACATCCGTCGACTCCTCGTGCGACAGATGTCGAACCCCCGGCGACCCATCGCTGCTCGCGACCGGCGGCGCGCGACCTACCAGGGCGGGAGGACGACCACCGGACTGTCGGCCAGGAACCGAATCGGGGCGACGTGCATCTGCCGGGCCGTGCCCGCGGCGTTCCACGCGTGGAACACGATCGCGTCCGATCCATCGGGCGCCTGGACGAGCGAGTTGTGCCCGGGCCCGATGAGGCCGCCGCCGCTCGCGAGGAGGGCGGGCGCGCCGAGGGGAGCGTGCTGCCACGGGCCGCGCGGGTGGGGCGCGGATGCCCACGACACGGCGTATCCGGCACCCGTCCACGCGCCACCGGAGAAGGTCATCCAGTACGTCCCGTTCCTGCGCACCACCGAGGGGCCCTCGAGCGTGTGCCAGTCGTACACGCCGTCGTACATCGATCGATCGCGTTCATAGATCTGCCAGTCGGCAAAGGGTGCCAGGACCGACTCCACCCTCGTGAGCTCGGTCGGAGAATCGAGATCCCCGACGGCGAGATGCGTTCCCGGGCGGTCGGCGTCGAGGACGTCGCGGGCGTAGAAGAGGTACCACCGCCCGTCCGCGTCTTCGAACGGATGCGGGTCGATGGCGAAGCGCTCGCCCGGCGTCAGATTCACGCCGAGGTCGACGAAGGGTCCGGCGGGGCCGTCCGCCCTGGCGACCCGGATGTGGTGTCCTGAGATGTCGTGGCCCACGGAGAAGTACATCCACCACGCGCCGTCCCGTTCGCAGACCTCCGGCGCCCAGTACTGGTCTCCGATGTCGGCGGGCACGCGTTCGAGGGCCGGTCCCGCGCTCGTCCAGGTGACGAGGTCGTCCGAGAGCAGCACTTCGAAGACGCGGGCGCTGTCGGATGCTTCGGGGTGCGTGCCGTACGCGGCGTAACCTCCGCTGTCGAGCCTCACCACGAAGGGGTCGGCGAAGTAGCCGGGCCTCACCGGCGGACGCAGCCGGTCGTCGGTGCGCACGTCGTTCACGGCCACGCCTGGTCTTCGGCGTGCTGCGCCTGCTCCTCGACGGACTCCCACTGCTTCTCCTCCGTGAGCGCCCTCCGGCCGAGCATGGTCTTCCGGATGGTCTTGACGGGGAGCTTGGGTGTGCGGTCGGCGCGGACGAGTCCGTTCGTCTCCTGGAGGGTGTCGGCGAGCTGCGTGTAGCAGTAGCCCGCGAGCACCTGACTGTCGTGCACGGCGCTCATTACCGCGTCGAGGCGCTCGTGGAAGTCGCCGTCGGAGGACGCCTCGGTGTAGCCCCACGCGTTCTTCGTGCGCTCCACATCGAATTTGATGCCCCCGAACTCCGTGAGCATGACCGGCGCCTTCGACACGTCGCCTTCCACGACCAGACGTCGCCCGGCGGGGCCGATCCCCTCCAGCATCCGCTCGATGGCCGCTCGATCCCGATAGCGCCGTCGCAGGATCTTTCCGCTGCCCTCGTAGTCGTGGATGGCGAGGATGTCGGTGTTCACCTGCTCCCACCCGTCGTTCGAGACGACCGGGCGGGTGGGATCGAGTGCCTTCGTCAGGCTGACGAGCGATGCGGCGTAGTGCGTCATGGCGTCGTCGTGAGCGATGTGCTGAACGCCCCAGCTCTCGTTCAGAGGAACCCACGTGACGATCGACGGGTGCGAGAAGTCGCGATGGACGACCTCCAGCCACTCGCGGATCGTGCGCTGCACGGAGGTGGGCGTGAAGGTGAAGCTCGCGGGCGCCTCGCCCCACACCATGAGGCCGAGGCGGTCCGCCCAGTAGAGGAAGCGCGGGTCCTCGAACTTCTGGTGCAGCCGCGTCGCGTTGAAGCCCAGGTCCTTGATGAGCTGGACCTCTGCCCGGAGGGCATCCGCCGAGGGCGCCGCGAGGTGCGACTGGGGCCAGTAGCCCTGCGCCAGCACGGATCTGACGTACAGCGGCCGGTCGTTCAGCAGGAACGCGCCCCGGTCGACGGAGGTGCTGCGCATCCCGAGGTAGGACGCGACCACGTCGAGGTCCGCACCGCCGGCGGAGACTTTCAGCGTCGCATCGAGGAGGCGGGGGCGCCGGGGCGACCACAGCAGCTCCTCGTAGGCCTGCCCGTTGGTCTGCCGGGTCAGCGGCACGTGGAGCTCCACCTCTGCGCTGTCCACGGCCACCGCGGCTCGACCGAGGACGGTTCCCCGGTAGCGCAGTTCCACCTCCACCGTGGCGCCGGGGGGAGGTGTGGCGCTGAGCCCGATCCGGGCGTGCACCTGCGCCGTGGCGCCGTCGCTCCGCCAGTGGATCCAGTCGATCGCCGGCGTCGGCACCGACTCCAGCCAGACGGGCTGCCAGATCCCACTCGTGCGGTGGTACCAGATGACGTGCGGGGTCTCGCGCCAGTCCTGCTTCCCGCGGGGTTGACTGACGTCCGACGGGTCGTCCTCGACGCGCACGACGACGTCGTCACCGCCGTCGCCGCCGCGGACCACATCGGTGATGTCGACCGAGAAGGGAGTGTGCCCGCCTTCGTGCGATCCGACTCTCTCTCCGTTGACCCAGACGACGGCGCGGTAGTCGACCGCTCCGAAGCGCAGCATCAGCCGGCGCCCGACCGCGTGCCCCGCAGTGGCGATGTCTTCCGCGCTGAGCCGGCGGTGATACCAGAGCGCTCTGTGGAAGCCCGTGTCGTGCACGCCGGATGCGGCGGACTCCGGCGGGAACGGAACCAGGATCGTGCGGTCGAACTCAGGATGCTCGTACCAGCGTTCGCGGAGACCGATGTCGTCAGGGTCGAAGGCGAAGTTCCATGGCCCGCTGATGTCGACCCAGGCGGAGCGCAACAGCTGCGGCCGGGGGTGGCTGCCGTCCTGATGGGTCGCCGAAAGCTGAGCGGTCCGGTCGTCGTTGATCATGACGACCAGCATGCCCCAATTGTTCAGCGCTGTAAAACACTCTCCTGCGTCCGATCGGAGACGGCCGGGGCGCTTTCCCGGATGACGAGCCGGTGGCCGACCAGCTCATGGCGACCCGCGCCTTCCATCCCTTCGATGCGCTCGACCAGCATCTCCATGGCCCGGAGCGTCAGCGCGGCGGTGTCGGGGGCGAGCGAGGTGATGCTCGGATGCGTCACCCGGCTCATCATGATGTTGTCCCAGCCCGTCAGCGCGACGTCGTCCGGAACGCGGATCCCGCGTTCCTGCAGAGCCCGCAGTGCGCCGATGGCGGCGAGGTCGTCTCGGCAGACCAGACCGTCGAAGCGGGTTCCCTCGTCCAGCGCCCTCCCCACCCCGAGGACGGCCGCCATCGGCGTGACCGTGTCGCGGGGGAGGAGCAGCTGCGGATCGGGCGCGATCCCTGCGTCCTCGAGCGCCTGCTGGTAGCCCATGATGCGCTGGGAGGAGGCCGCCGACAGCTTGCCCGATTCGTGGCCCGCGAAGGCGATCCGCCGGCGTCCCAGCGTGATCAGGTGGTTCGTGGCATCCCGCGCAGCGCTGACGTTGTCGATCATCACGCGGTCCATGGTCAGCGGGGCGGCGCCTTCGCCCAGGATCACGATCGGCACGGCACTGCGGTGTCGAGCGATCTCGAGTGAAGACACCACGGCCGGTTGGAACAGCATTCCGTCCACGAGCCCGGCCTCGAAGCTCTCGAGCACGGCACGCTCGCCCTCGAGCGTGCCGTCGGTCTCGTCGACGAGCACGCGGTAGCCCATCGAATGGGCTGCCGCCGACACGAGCCGCGACAGCTCGGCGAAGTAGGGGATGCCGACGTTGGAGAACGAGAGGGCGATGAGGCCGGTGCGACCCGTCGCGAGGGTGCGTCCCATGAGGTTCGGTCGGTAGTCCAGCTCGTCGATGGCCCGTTGCACCCGGTCGCGCGTCGAGGTGCTCACGTGCTTGTAGCCGCGGACCACGTTGGAGACCGTCTTCATCGAGACTCCGGCCAGTTCGGCCACATCCTGAAGGCGAACTCCGCCCATGCGTCCCCCTTGTCCAGGCATCCGGTATCCGGGGTTCAGGGTACACCTTGACATCCGTTTTCCAGCGCTGTAAATTTCACACCAGCGACCGGTCGTCCTGTTTCCGGTCGCGTTCCATCCGGAAGGCCGGATAACTCAAAGGAGAGCAATCACATGAAGAATCCGTGGGCTCGCCGAGCGCTGAGTGCCGGAGTGGCACTCGCTGTCGGCATCGCACTCGCCGGATGCGCGTCGTCCGGCTCCACAGGCGGTGGTGCGGTCTCCGGCGACGGGGAATACACCGGACCCGCCGTCGACGTGACGTTCTGGCACGGCTGGACCGGGGGCGCGGCACCGTCGATCGTCCCGAAGCTGATCGAGCAGTTCAACTCGGAGCACGACAACATCACGGTGAAGGCCGTTCCGCAGGAGTGGGGCGACATCACCGCCAAGATGCCGCTCGCCATCAAGGCGGGCAAGGGCCCCGACGTGGCCGTGCTGCACGGCGACGACCTCGCCACCTACGCGGCGCAGAACCTCCTGCAGGACGCCGGCGGCATCATCGACGGTCTCGGCTACACCGCCGACGACTTCCCGCAGGGCGTGTTCGACAAGGGCAACTTCCGTGACGCGCAGTACGCGGTGCCGTGGAGCGTGACGCCTCTCGGGCTCTACGTGAACAAGACCGTGCTCGCCAAGGCCGGCATCACCGAGATCCCCACGGACGCGGCCTCCTATACCGCGGCGCTGGAAGCGCTCAAGGGCGCGGGCGTCGCCGGCGAATGGGTGGACGGGTACGTCTTCACCGGCACGTTCGAGTTCCAGAGCCTGATCTGGCAGTTCGGCGGCGACCTCTACAACGAGGACGTCACCGAGGCCACGTTCAATTCGGAGGCCGGTGTCAAGGCGCTCACGTGGATGACGGACATGGTCGACAAGGGATACAGCCCCGCCGACGTCGCCCAGGACGGGAACATCAAGGCGCTGATCTCGGGCGACACCGCCTTCAACTGGAACGGCGTGTGGCAGACCACGAACACGGCATTCGCTGATCTCGACTGGGCTGCGGCGCCCGTGCCCCAGATCGGCGACGAGAAGGCCGTCTGGTCCAGCTCGACGCACTGGGTGTTCCCCGCGAACAAGGGTCAGGACGAGAACAAGACGACCGCGGCATCCGTGTTCGTCAAGTGGATGAACGACAACTCACTGGGCTGGGCCGAGACCGGCGAGCTCCCCGCGGCGAATTCCGTCCGCGAGGATCCCGCGCTCCTCGAGCAGTACCCCAACCTGGAGCCGTTCATGAGTCAGCTCGACTACGCGCACTACGAGACCGTCTCTCCGGGACTCACCGAGGCCAACGCGCAGATCACCCTGGCGTTGAACGAGGCGCTCACCGGCAAGAAGGACCCGAAGACCGCGCTGGATGATGCCGCGAACAAGGCGAACCAGATCATCGAGCAGAACCAGGCCAAGTACGGTGACTGAGACAGCCACCCTGGTCGCCGCCCCTCAGCGCTCCGGCGCTGAGGGGCGGTCCCCCCGCACCTCACCGAGCGCGCGGTCCGCCTCGCGCAAGAAGACGCTGACGGCCTACCTGTTCCTGGCGCCGTTCCTGATCCTCTTCTTCACGTTCATCGTCGCACCGGCCGTCTTCGGGCTGTGGATGAGCCTCACGAACTGGAGCCCGTTCCGCGACGTCCAGAGCTTCGTCGGGCTGCAGAACTACATCGACCTCTTCACGCCCGGCACGGTCGTGTCGGCGGACTTCTGGAAGTCGATGAGCGTCACGGGCATCTTCGTCGTGGCCAGCGTCCCGTTCCTGGTGGTCGTGCCCCTGCTCATCGCGATGCTCCTGAACCAGCGCATCCGCGCGGCGGCGACGTTCCGCACCATCTTCTTCGCGCCGTACGTCCTGGGTGTCGCCGTCATCGGCGTGATCTGGGGCTACATCCTCGACACGCAGTCGGGCGTCCTGAACTACCTGCTCGGACTCCTGGGGCTGCCCTCCGACATCCCGTGGACCGTCAACGTGCCGTGGGCGTGGGTCTCGCTCGTCGGAGTGACGGTCTGGTGGACGATGGGCCTGAACACGATCATCTTCCTGGCCGGCCTCAAGGGGATCAACGCCGATCTCTACGAGGCGGCGTCCATCGACGGCGCCGGGGCCGGGCGCAAGTTCACGAACGTCACGCTGCCGGGTCTCCGACCGGTGATGGTCTTCATCACGACGACGACGATCCTGGCCTCGGCGAACATGTTCGGACAGTCCTACCTGCTCACCAAGGGCGGCCCGGGCACCGAGACCCGCACGGTGATCATGTACATCGCCGATCAGGGCCTGTCGCAGAACAACATGGCCCCGGCCGCGGCGATGAGCTACATCCTGTTCGCGGCGCTCGCCGTCATCAGCATCCTGAACTTCCGCTTTTCGCGTGAGCGCGTCGAGAAGGGCGTGAAATGACCACCACCACGACACCGTTGGCGGCCATCCCGCCGACCGAGACCGAGGCGAAGGCCCCGCGCCGACCCGGCCGCACCAAGGCTGCCTGGGCGCAGGTGGTGCTCTACGCCATCCTGATCGCTCTCGCCCTCGCGATCGTCCTGCCGCTGATCTGGATGCTCATCACGTCGTTCAAGACCGATGCGGATGCTGTGCGGTCGCCGTACTCGCTCCCCGACCCGTTCTCGATCGAGGCGTATCAGACGCTGCTCACCTCTGGTCAGCAGCCCATCTTCCTGTGGCTGTGGAACAGCTTCGCCGCCGCCACGCTGCAGACGGTGCTGATCCTCGTGACCGCGTCGATGGGCGCCTACGCCCTGGCGCGACTGGAGTTCCCCGGGAAGAAGATCGTGTTCGGCGCGATCATCTCCACTCTGCTCGTGCCGCCGGTCGTCTTCCTGATCCCGAACTACCTGATCGTGCAGAACCTCGGCTGGCTCGACACGATCTGGGCCATCACCGTGCCGGGTGCCGCCGGCGCCTTCGGCATCTTCTTCCTTCGACAGTTCTTCGTCGGGCTGCCGCCCGAGATCGAGGAGGCGGCAAGGATCGACGGCGCCGGCGACATCCGCATCTTCCTGCAGATCGTGCTCCCGCTCGCCCGGCCCGCCCTCGCCACCCTGGCCGTGCTGTCCTTCCTCGGAAACTGGAACGACTTCCTGTGGCCGGTGTATGTCCTGCTCAGTCCCGAGAACCTCACGCTGCAGCCGGGTCTGAATCAGTTGCAGGGCGCGTATTCGACGCACTTCGCGATCGTCATGGCCGGTGCCGTCATCGCCTCCGTCCCGGTCCTGATCCTGTTCGGCATCGCGCAGCGCCAGATCGTGGAGTCGGTCGCAGGCTCCGCGGTCAAGGGATGAGGGCGTCGGTGCGGCGGGCGGCTCTCGGGGTCGCGCTGGTCCTCGCGACCGGAGCGGGAACGCTCACGGCATGCGCACCCCCGCCCGAGCCGGCAGCCGGACCGACGATCGCCCCGTTCCTCATCGACCAGGATTTCGCCGATCCCGATGTGCTGGAGGTGGACGGACAGTACGTCGCGTTCGCGATCAACACCGGCGGCGTCAACGTGCAGTTCGCCACCTCCGACGATCTCACCGACTGGGATGTCTCCCTCGACGACGCCCTGCCGACGCTGCCGGCGTGGGCGAGCCGCGGACGCACCTGGGCCCCGGACGTCTCGGAGCTCCCCGCCGGCGGATACATCATGTACTTCGTCGCGGCGCACACCGCGTCGGACAAGCAGTGCATCGGAGTCGCGACGTCGCCCGACGCGACCGGGCCGTACACGCCCGTCGAGGGCGATCCGATCGTGTGCACGCTGGACGAAGGCGGCGCCATCGATCCGGCCGTCTTCACGGACGACGACGGCACCCGCTACCTCGTCTGGAAGAACGACGGCAACTGCTGCGCGTTGGACACCTGGATCCAGCTCGCGCCGCTCGACGCCTCGGGCACGGCGCTGGCGGGTCCCACCACGAAGCTCTTCACCCAGACCGAGGATTGGGAGGGCGCGCTGGTCGAGGGGCCCGTGCTGGTCAAGCACGACGGTGTCTACGCCCTCTTCTATTCAGCCAACGACTACGGCACCGAGGATTACGCGGTCGGAGTGGCGACAGCATCCGCTCTCACCGGCCCCTACGTGAAGCAGTCCGCACCGCTGCTCTCCTCGGCCTCGAGCGACGGCCTCTTCATCGGACCGGGCGGGCAGGACGTGGTCTCGACGCCCGACGGCGACGAGCTGTTCTTCCACGGGTGGAACGACCTGTTGATGTATCGCGGCCTCTACAGCGTGCCGCTCACCTGGGACGGCGGCCGGCCGGCCGTGCAGCTCCCCTGACGACGTGATCGCCGCCGGCGGTCGCCGCGACCGAGAGGACCTCATGAACACCGTGCCACGGGTGGAGCCCGACCTTCCTGCGCTGGACCAGCTCGACGAAGACACAGCAGCGACGGTGCGTTCCCTGTACTCCGACGGCGTCGACGGACGCAAGGGGCTCTTCACCGCCGAGTGGGCGGATGTGCTGCGCGAGGACCTCGAGATCGCGTATGCCGAGGCTCTCGGTCGAACAGGCGGCGCGGTGGGCCGCGGGACCAATCGCCACTACGTCGAGATCCACCCCGAGCAGATGCGCGGTTGGCTCGACCTCGTCGACCATCCGTGGGTCAGATCCGTCTGCACCGGCGTGCTCGGACCCGACTACGAGATCGTGGAACTGGGTTTCGACGTGCCCAATCCGGGGGCCAAGGATCAGCCGTGGCACCGCGACTTCCCGATGCCCGACGAGACGAAAAACAGGGGCCGGCTGACATCGCTCGCCTTCAACGTCACCGCCGTCGACACCGAGGAGGACATGGGGCCCTTCCAGATCGCGCCCACGACGCAGTGGGACCTCCCGGTCGGTTTCGAGCATGAGATGTTCCCCTCGGTCGCGCTCTACCCGCGCTTCCGGTCGCTCGGGGTCACCCGGTTCCCGCAGCGTGGTGACGTGTCGGTCAGATCGGCGCTCACCGTTCACCGGGGCACCGCCAACACGTCCTCGAAGCCGCGGCCGGTGCTGGTTCTCGGTGTGGACACGCCGGGTGCCGGCAACGCCGAGCATCACGACATGGCCGTGACGCGGCGGTTCCACGACTCGCTGCCCGCCCGGGTGACCAGACATCTCGCCTGCCCGATCGTCGACGTCCTCACGCCGATCACCCAGAAGCACTCCATCGAGGGCCTCATGATGGGCGACGCGTAGCCGCACTCGCCGAACACCGACGCGGGCCGCCCGGTTCCGCCCCACCTGAAGGAGTAGTCGATGAAGACGTTCCATTCCCCCCGATCGATGACGGTGACCGCGCTCCTCGCGGCCCTCATCGTCATCGCGCCCGGCGGCGTCGCCGCCGCCGACCCCGGACCTGATCCGGTCGACACGCCGTCGTCGACATCGGCCGACCGGTCATCGCCTACGTCCGATCCGGCATCGGCGGCCGATCGACGCCCCGGCAAGCCGGGCCGGTACACGAACCCGCTTCTCCCGCAGGTCCCCGGCGGGGCGGTCGAGAGCTGTGCCGACCCGAACGTGCTGCGCGGCCAGAGGCCCGGCGACACCGACTGGTACCTGTATTGCACCACCGATCCACTGAACGACGAGGACGTCGACGCGAACGGCGATCCGGTGTTCCGCAAGGTGCCGGCGATGACGTCACAGAACCTCGTGGACTGGACGTACGCGGGGGAGTCGTTCTCGACGCTCCCGAGCTGGGCCGAGCCGGACGCCGCGCTGTGGGCACCGGACGTCGTGTATTCGAGCACGTTCGATCAGTACTACATGTTCGTGGTGGTGACCGATACGGTCAGCGCGGTCAGCGGCGTCGAGGACTGCGCCAGCGACAGCGCCATCGGCGTGGCGACCAGCCGTGAGCCGACGGGGCCCTGGACCTTCTCCGACACCCCGGTCGTGGCCCCCCGCTCAGGCGGCGACGGCTGCAACTTCCAATGGACGTACGACCCCGATGTGCTGGGCGACACGGTCACCGACGCCGGCATCCTCTACTACGGCAGCTATTTCGGCGGTGTCTACGGGGCCTCGCTCCAGGTCACCGCATACGGTGCCGTCGCCGACACCGACGGCGCGACGATGGTGGCGATCGACAACAAGTACGAGGGCGCGAACGTCGTGCAGCGGGACGGGTTCTACTACCTGTTCCTGAGTGCGACCAACTGCTGCAACGGTGCACTCACCGGTTACAGCGCCTTCGTCGGTCGGTCCGCCGATCCTCTCGGTCCGTTCGTGGACCGCGAAGGCGTGTCGCTCGTGGCCGAGCGCACCGGCGGGACGCCCTTCCTCACGATGAACGGCAACCGCTGGGTCGGCACCGGGCACAACACGGTGTTCACCGACGCGAACGGGGGCTGGTGGACGATCTATCACGCCGTCGACCAGCTCGATCCCTTCTTCGCCTTCCAGACCGGCTTCACCAAGCGGCCGGCGATGCTCGACGCGGTCGACTGGGTCGACGGATGGCCGACGGTCAACGGCGGCAGTGGTCCTTCGGTGGACCGCCGGGAGGCGCCGGCGGGTCAGGCGGGTCAGGTCTCGCGGCACCGCTACCGCCCCGCGACGGTGCAGGAGCCCCGGCGTGCGCTGACGGATTACTCCGATGAGTTCGACGGCACGGCGCTGAGTCGTGACTGGGCGTGGCAGCGCGACGACATCGCCCCGTCTGCGACCGTCGCCGGCGGAACGCTGAGCGTTCCCGTACAGTCCGGCGATCTGTACGTCGACGCCGACAGCGCTGCGGTCCTGCTCCGCGACGCCCCGCGCGGGGACTACATGGTCGAGACGAAGGTGCGGATGGACGTGCCCGACGGATGCTGTTTCAACTACGCGCAGGTCGGCGTTCTGGCCTACGCCGGTGACGACGAGTACGTGAAGCTCACGGAGACGTCCATCTGGAACACGCGTCAGACGGAGTTCGCGAAGGAGATCGCCACGGCACCGGAAGGGTGGGCGCGCTACGGGAACACGATCGTCGGCCCTCCCGGCGACGATTGGACCTACCTCCGGATCGCCGTTCAGAAGCTCTCCGGATCGGAACGGCGCGATGCCGGCGACGGTACGCATCGGTTCACGGCGTACACGAGCCAGGACGGTCAGGCGTGGGTCACGGGCGGCACCTGGACGCACACCCTGGGCAAGGACGCGCAGATCGCCCTCGTCGCGTACGGCCTGCAGGACCCGGCGGTGCAGCTCACCGCCGAGTTCGACTACGTGCGCGTATCCACGGTGAGAGAGCGCAGCCCTCGCGACTGATCGCGTCCCCGCGCAGGTGTGCCTCGATCGCCCCGAGCACACCTGCGCGGGACTCCCCCGTCAGGCGGGCATCGCGGATGCGATCGCCAGAACGCCGTGGACGACCTCCGCGTGCGTGGTGCTCAGCGGGGAGAGCCCGACACGGATGCCGCGCGGTCCGCGGAAATCGGGGATGACGCCGTCATGCCACAGCCGCTCGGTGACCGAGCGGAAGGACGGGTGCCCGAACAGCACGTGCGATCCACGCAGGTCGCTGTCGCGCGGCGACAGCAGCTCGACCCCGCGGGGGGCGAGGGCGTCGTCGTACGCGCGCACGGCGAGGTCGGTCAGCGTGCGACTCTTCTGCCGGACCGCGCCCAGCCCGGCGGATTCGATCAGATCGAGCATCCCCTGCATCGGAACCATCGCCGCCACGGGAGGGGTGCCACTGAGGAACCGTCGCATGCCCGGGGCGGCGCGGTACTCGGGACCCATCGAGAACACGTCGGCGGCTCCCATCCATCCCTGGATCGGCTGCTCGAGCACGTCGTGCAAGCCGCGGCGCACGTAGGCGAAGGCCGGTGATCCCGGCCCTCCGTTCAGGTACTTGTAGGTGCAGCCGACCGCGAGGTCGACTCCCCAGGCGTCGAGCTGCGTCGGGATGACGCCGGCGCTGTGGCACAGATCCCACAGGATGATCGCGCCCGCGCCGCGCACGAGCGCCGTGATCCCCGCCATGTCGGCCACGGCGCCGGAACGGTAATCGACGTGACTGAGCACGACCAGCGCCGTGGTTTCGGTCAGCACAGCCTCGAGGTCTTCGGCGACGACCCCACGGATCGGATCGGGGTCGATCCAATCGACCACGAGGCCCTTGGTGGTCGCGATTCCGTCAACGATGAAGCGATCGCTGGGGAAGTTGCCGCGCTCGATCACGATGCGTCCGCCCACCGGGGTGCGGGCCACGGCGGCGGCGATCAGCTTGTACAGCAGCACGGTGGTCGAGTCCGCAACCACGGTCTGGCCCGCGGCGGCTCCCAGCGTGACGCGACCGATGCGGTCGCCGAGCTCGAGGGGCAGCTCCATCCATCCCTCGTCCCACGACCGGATGAGGCGGGTGCCCCAGTCCTCCCGGACGAATCGCGCGATGCGCTCCGGCGTCCCCCGGACGGGGCGGCCGAGGGAGTTGCCGTCGAGGTAGGCCGAGACACCGGGTGCGGGCTCGAACAGGTCGACGAAGGAAGCAAGAGGATCGACCGCATCGAGAGCGGACGCCTCGTCGAGGAGAGCCGTCGCGCGCGGGTGGGCGGTGGTGTCCGCGGTCATGCCCCGAGCTCCGTCCGCACGCGGTACAGCTCGGGGAAGAACGTGAGACTGAGCGCACGCTGCAGGAAGTCGGCACCGCTGGACCCGCCGGTGCCGGTGGAGAATCCGATCGTGCGCATGACGGTGCGCATGTGCCGGAACCGCCACAGCTGGAAGTTGTCCTCGATGTCGACGAGCTCCTCGCACGCTTCGTAGAGGTCCCAATACGTGGCCGGATCGCCGTAGATCCGGCGGAAGACGGGCACGAGGTCCTCGTTGAGGCTGTATGCCTCGGTGATGTCTCGCTCGAGGATGTGCGCGGGAACGTCGAAGCCCCGACGGGCGAGCAGACGCAGGAACTCGTCGTAGAGGCTGGGCGTCGCGAGCTCGGCAGCGAGCGCCTCGCGGCTGTCGGGCTCGGCGTCGAAGACGGAGAGCATGCGGCGGTTCTTGTTGCCGAGGATGAACTCGACGACGCGGTACTGCGCCGACTGGAAACCCGACGAGTTGCCGAGGTCTTCGCGGAACTGCCCGTACTCGGACGGGGTCAGAGTGGCGAGCACCGACCACTGCTGAGTCATGACCTCCTGGATGTGCTTGATGCGCGCGATCCGCTTCAGAGCCGTGCGCAGATCGTCGGCGGCCAGGAGCGCGCGTGCCGAGACCAGCTCGTGCCGGACCAGCTTGAGCCACAGCTCCGTCGTCTGGTGCTGGATGATGAACAGCAGCTCGTCGTGGTGCTCGGGAGCGCTGAGCGGATGCTGCGCCGTCAGCAGTCGATCGAGATCCAAGTACCCGCCGTAGCTCATCCGATCCTGGAAATCAGTGACGATGCCGCCCTCGAGGGGGCGTTCGTTCTCCGGCATCCCGAGCTCCTTCCGTTGTCGCGCCCGCACGGGCTCCGTCGAACCTATCGCCGTACGCACGCCGTCGGTCACGCGTGATCCGGGGAGGAGAAGCATCCGCTCTTCGCCGTCCCGTTCACCGCCACCCTCTTGCGCCGACGGGCGACAGGCCGTACGGTGGCGCTCGACTGGCCCCAGACCCCGGCCGTCTTCCTTCATGGCGGACGACAGGCGGGGATGAACGTGAGCACAGGCGCTTTCCACACGGCCGCAGGAACGCACGATCACGGCGCGGAGGCCCGCACGGTCTCGGTTCTGCGCCGACGCGTCTCCTCCCCTCCCGACCTCACGTGGGTGGTGCCCGAACCCGGCCTGCACCGGGCTGTGCGCGGGAACGACATCGTCGGCCACGTCGTGGTGGCGGACGGCATCTTCATCGCCTTCGATTCGCGGGCCCGGCCGATCGGGCGCTTCGACAGCCTCCGTGCTGCACAGCGCTCCGCGACGGCCGGCACGGCATCTCCGCAGAGTTTCCCGCCACCGCGGGTGCTTCCCGCCATCGCGACCCTGGCGCGGCGCCTGGGGATCTACGCCCGCACGTCCGGCGACCAGTAGAGGTCGCCGACCGTCCCCTCGAGCGCGCAGGCACTCGGCGCCATGTCGTGCGGTCGGCGCGCGCCCCGGTCTGGGGTGGGTTTGTTCGCCGCCTCTTCACCTGCCGTTCGAACCGGTGGCGCGGCGGCAGTCCTAACGTGTCTGCGGGACTCTCGCCGGTCCGATCAGTCGACGAACGGAGGCGCGTCTGTGGACGTGATGGTCTTGGTCCTGCTGGTCGTCGCGACGTCGATCTTCTTCGACTTCACGAACGGCTTCCACGACACGGCGAATGCGATGGCGACGTCGGTCGCCACCGGCGCACTGCGACCCAAAGTGGCTGTGCTCATCTCGGCGGTCCTCAACCTGGTCGGCGCCTTCCTGTCGACGGCCGTCGCCAAGACGGTGTCGTCGGGGATCCTGACCGAGGACGACGCCGGACTTCCGGGAATCACCGTCACCATGATCTTCGCCGGACTGGTGGGCGCGGTGCTGTGGAATCTCGGCACGTGGTGGCTGGGCCTGCCGTCGAGCTCGACGCACGCGCTGTTCGGGGGCCTCATCGGTGCGGCGGTCATCGGCGCCGGGTTCGACGCCGTCAACTGGGCGGGCGTCCTGTCGAAGATCGTCCTGCCGGCGCTCCTCTCGCCGTTCATCGCGGGCACGATCGCGCTGGTGGCGACGTACCTCGTCTACAAGATCACCCGGATGGCGACCGCCGCCGGATCGACCTCGGCATTCCGGCACGGGCAGACGGTATCGGCATCCCTCGTCTCTCTCGCCCATGGCACGAACGACGCGCAGAAGACGATGGGCGTCATCACGCTGACCCTCATCGTGGCGGGCTACCAGGAGACGGGCACCGGTCCGCAGGTGTGGGTCATCATCGTCTCGGGTCTGGCGATCGCGCTGGGCACCTATCTGGGCGGGTGGCGCATCATGCGCACCGTGGGCAAGCGCATCACCGACATCAAGGCGCCGCAGGGGTTCGCGGCCGAGACGAGTGCCGCGGCAACGATCCTGACCTCCTCGACGCTCGGCTTCCCGCTGTCGACGACACAGGTGACGTCCGGCGCGGTCATCGGCGCCGGCGTGGGCAAGCATCTCGCCAAGGTGCGGTGGGGCACGGTCGGGCGCATCGCGACGGCGTGGCTGTTCACGATGCCGGCCGCCGCCCTCGTCGGCGGGCTCGCCGCCTGGATTGGAGGCTCGAGCACCTTCGGACTGGTCGCCGTCGCCGTCGTCGGCGTCGGGATCGGACTCGGGTTCTTCCTCCTCGCCCGCCGCACGCCCGTCACGCACGAGAACGTGAACGAGGCCGGCGACCCTGCGGAACCCGGCGACTCCCCGACCGCATCCATGGAAAAGGCACGGTGACCGCGATGATCGCACCTCTCGCAGCAGCAGCCGAGACCCCGTGGCTCGGAGTCGACTGGGGGTCGATCGGCCTGGTCTTCGTCGTGAGCCTCGTCGCGACCGTGGTCGTGGCCGGCTCGTACGCGTTCGGCACGAGGTTGCTCGCGGTCGGCGCGCCCGACATCGAAGTGCCGGAGGGGAGCGAGGTCGACGGCCCGGAGGCGATCGTCCGTCCCCGGACCCGACCGCGCCCCGCGTCGGCGACCGCCGCGGCCTCCCTCTTCTTCGCCGTCGGAGTGGCTGCGACGATCTACGGGATCTACCTCGTCATCCCGATCTTCCATCAGTAGCCCGGAGCGGTGGTCGAGCGGGTCTGCCCGCACCCGCAGACCGCGGGTGCATCTCCGCCCCCGACCGGTCGCCACCCCCGACTAGGGTCGGGGCATGACCTCAGTCCTGGTGCTCGTCGACATCCAGCGCGACTACTTCCCCGGAGGGAACCTGCCGCTCGTCGCCCCCGACGACGCCGCCGACCGCGCCGCCTCCCTGCTCGAGCATTTCCGCGCGAGCGGACTCCCGGTGATCCACGTCCGGCACGAGGGGGAACCGGATGCCGGATTCCTGGTCGCCCGGACGGCGGGGGCGGAATTCGACGACCGTGTGGCACCGCGACCGAGCGAGCCCGTCGTCGTGAAGAAGAATCCGAATGCGTTTCTCGACACGCCTCTGCAGGAGGAGCTCGACCGATACGAGGAGGCGCAGCTCGTCGTCGCCGGGATGATGACGAGCATGTGCGTCGACGCCACCGTGCGCGCAGCATCCGATCTCGGCTTCCCGGTCACCGTCGCCGCCGACGCGTGCGCGGCTCCCGATCTCGCATACGGCGGCACAACCGTGCCGGGCGCCATGGTGCACGCCGCGTTCATCGCCGCCCTCGGCAGCGCGTACGCGCGCGTGCAGACGGTCGAGGAGATCACCGCCTCGACGGCATGATCTGCAGGAATTCCGTTTGGCTATTGACTATAGCTAAAGAGAGATGCAGACTAGCCACATGACCTCCTCAAGCCCCTCCTCCGCCCTCCCGACCCGCTACCTCTCGCGTCCGCAGGGTCGCGTCGCCTACGACCTGCAGGGCGACGGACCTCTGGTCGTGCTCGTGCCCGGCATGGGCGACCTGCGCTCGTCCTACCGCTACCTCGCGCCCGCGCTCGTCGCAGCCGGGTACTCGGTCGCGACGATGGACCTGCGGGGCCACGGAGACAGCGACACCGGGTTCACGTCCTACGGCGATGTCGCGACCGCCGGCGACGTGGCGGCGCTGATCGACGAGCTGGGCGGAACGGCCGTGATCGGCGGGAACTCCCTCGCCGCCGGTGCCGCGGTCATCGTCGCCGCCGACCACCCCGAGCAGGTCGACGGCCTGGTGCTGATGGGCGCGTTCGTGCGCAACCCGCCGGCGAGCACCTTCACGCGCCTGATGTTCCGCGCGATGATGTCGCCGCTGTGGATCGCTCCCGTGTGGAAGGGGTACATGCCCACCCTCTATGCCGGCCGCAAGCCCGACGACTTCGAGGAGTACCGGACCGCGGTCGTGTCGAGCCTGAAGCGCAAGCCGTACGGAAAAGCGTTCTCGCAGACGACCCGGCAGACCGACCACGCCCCGGCCGAGGCCAAGCTCCACGCCGTGACCGCCCCGGCGATCGTCATCATGGGCGATCGCGACCCCGATTTCAAGGATCCGGCCGCCGAGGGCCGCTTCATCGGCGATGCGCTCAAGGCCGAGGTGGTGATGGTGGCCGACGCGGGCCACTACCCGCAGGCGCAGCAACCCGAGGTGACCGCGACCGCCGTGCTCTCGTTCCTCGACGCCCTGCCTCGCACCCGCGGCGCACGGTGAGCGGGGCCGGCCCGGCGGAGTGACGGGTTGTGGGTAGGTGGAACTCCTCACATCCGAGCACTGCGGGGCCTTGCGACGGCCTCTTCCGGGAGGCGGGGACGGTCTTCGAGGAGTTGTGCCCGCGAACACCCCCGCCGACGGCCGGGTGATGACGATGTCGGCGGCCCGTCCTATGGTCTGAGGCACACGGAGACGGAGGACGACATGGCCGGCATGACACGGACCTACCCGCAGGGCGTTCCCTGCTGGGTCGACCTGAACCAGTCTGACCTCGACGGAGCGATGCGGTTCTACGGCGGCCTCTTCGGTTGGTCTTTCAGCAACGCGATGCCGCCGGATGCTCCCGGTGCCTACATGATCGCCACACTCGACGGGCAGGATGCGGCGGCCCTGGCTCCGGGCGAGGGCGGTGACGGGTGGGTGAGCTACATCGCGTGCGACGACGCCGACCAGACGGCGGCGGCGATAGCCCGCGCGGGCGGCACGATCGTCGACCCTCCCGAGGATGCCGGGCCGGGTGGCCGTGCGGCCACCTGTCTCGATCCTCAGGGAGCGGGATTCCGCCTCTGGCAGGCGCGGCGGCGTCCGGGTGCACAGGCTGTCAACGAACCGGGAGCCTGGAACTTCAGCGACCTGGCCACCCCCGATGCCGAGCAGGCGATGCGCTTCTACCGCGACGTCTTCGGCTGGGTCGTCAGTCCCGAGCTCGGAGCGGGCATGGTCAGACTTCCGGGATACGGCGACTTCCTGGCATCCGGCCCCGATCCGGACATCCATCGGAGGCAGGAGTTCGCGCCGGAGGGATTCGACGACGTCATCGCCGGCCTCTCCCCAGCCGATTCCGAGGCCCGTTGGTGGATCCGATTCGCCGTCGCGGACCGCGATGAATCGGCGGACAGGGCGAGGTCGCTTGGCGGGATGGTGACCTCCGTGACCGACACGGACTGGACGCGCGAGGCCGTCATCGAGGACCCGCAGGGCGCGGCCTTCATCATCAGTCAGCTCGTCGTTCCCGGGTGACTCTCCGGACGCGGGGCGGCGCCGAAACCACAAACGCGCATCGATTCGTCGGATCGTCCAGCCGCTGCCCCGCTTCCTCTATTCACCCGGGCGAGTCGCCGCCGTAGCGTGGCAGAGCCGGGGCGGGATCATCCCGCCGGAACCGACCGTACGACGCAAAGGCGCATCCTTCTGTGATCCACTCTCTGACCGCCCGTCCCGCCCCGATCGCCGAGGACGGGATCGCGTCGCTCACCGGCATGGGTGAGCCCGACGGTCGACCGGGCGCCGTCTCGTTCACCGACCGGTTCGTCACGCGCGGCGGCGCACCCTGGTTCCCCGTGATGGGGGAGTACCACTTCAGCCGCGACGATGCGTCCCGGTGGGAGACCGAGCTGCTCAAGATGAAGGCCGGCGGCGTGACGGTCGTGGCGACCTATCTCATCTGGATCGCCCACGAAGAGCGCCGCGGCGTCTTCCGGTGGGACGGCGACCGCGACGTGCGGCGCTTCCTCGCGCTCGCCGACACCCACGGACTCAAGGTCATGATGCGTCTCGGGCCGTGGGTGCACGGTGAGACTCGCAACGGCGGCCTCCCCGACTGGGTGCAGGCCCTCGACATCCGTCACCGCACGAACGATCCCGCCTACCAGGCTCTGGTTCTGGCCTGGTACGCGGCCATCGCCGGTCAGGTCGGCGATTTCGTGCGCACCGAGACGACGCCGGATGCCGCGATCATCGGGTTCCAGACCGACAACGAGCTCTACGACCAGCCCGAACACCTCGCGTGGCTGCGCACCGCCGCAGAGGGCGTCGGTCTCACCGCCCCCCTGTGGACCGCCACGGGCTGGGGCGGCGCGCAGCTGCCGCCCGATCTGATGCCCATCTATGCCGGCTACTCCGACGGCTTCTGGGCGGAGAGCGACGAGCTCTGGCCCGCGTTCGGCCGGACCCACTTCGAGTTCTCGAGCGTTCGGGACGACCTCACCGTGGGCGCCGACGTCCGCGGCACGGCAGCCGTCGCGCGCACTCAGGACGAGCGCTTCCCCTGGGTCACCTGCGAACTGGGCGGGGGTATGACGGTGGCCTATCACCGTCGCCCGCTGGTCGAACCCGCCGATGTCGCCGCGCTCGCTCTGGTCAAGCTCGGCAGCGGTTCGGCGTGGCAGGGCTACTACATGTACCACGGGGGGACGCACTTCGCGGGAGAGCTCGGCCCGACGCAGGAGTCGCACGCGACCGGCTACCCGAACGATATGCCCATGACCGACTACGACTTCTATGCGCCGATCGGCGCACTCGGCCAGCTGCGAGAGCACTACCACTTGCTGCGGCAGCAGCATCTCTTCGTGGAGCGCTACGCCCGAGAGCTCCTCGAGTCGACGACCGTCATCGCTCCGACCGTGGCGGGCGACCCGCGGTTCTCGTTCCGCGGCGACGAGACCGGCGGCTTCCTCTTCGTGAACAATCATCAGCCTGCGGCGGATCCCCTGCCCGAGCTGCCGGACGTGCAGTTCCGTGCGGAGCTCGCCGAGAGCGAAGTCGTCCTGCCGTCGGCGCCCGTCACGATCCAATCGGGAGCCTCGTTCATCTGGCCGGTGCGACGGCCGCTGGGCGGACTGCAGGCGGTGTCGGCCACCGTTCAACCGATCACCGAGGTTGCAGCATCCGAGGGCCCTCTCGTGCTGGTGAGCTCGACGGCCGGGGTGCCCGTCGAGTTCGTCTTCGAGGGTGTCGCGGTGGCGGACGTCGACGGCGGACGCGTCGTGGCCGCCGACGGCGATCGCATTCTCGTCGCCGTCGACGAGACTCCCGGGGTGCATGCCGTGCTGCGGGTAGAGGACACCACGATCGTCGTGCTCGACCCGCACACGGCGAGCCGCGTCTGGCGAGGGGTTGTCGGCGGAGTCGACACGGTCCTGCTCTGGGAGCAGGGTCTCGTCTTCGACCGGGGCACGCTGCGCCTTCTCGCGACGGACGCCGGGCAGCTCCTGCGGGCGTTTCCGCCGCTTCGGGCGACCGGCGCGGGAGTGGAACGCATCGATGACCGATCGGGTGTACTCGCCGTGTACACCGTCGACGGGCCCACCCCGCAGGCCATCGACCCGGTGATCACGGTGCACCTGAACGGCGCCGTCCCGGCTCCGACTCGACGGGGAGGGTCTGCGGATCGATTCTCGGCGCCCGCCGATGAAAGCTTCGACCGGGCCGCGACCGCCGTCATCACGATCCCCGAGGCGGCGTTCGAGCGTGCGGATGAGATGGCGCTGCTCTCCGTCGAGTGGACGGGTGACGTGGGTCGCGCGTCGGTGGGCGGGCGCAGAACGGTCGACCAGTACTGGTACGGACGCGAGTGGGACCTCGCTCTGACTGCGGGCGATCGGCAGGTGCGGCTGACGGCGCTGCCTTTCGACCCCGCGTCGGGGGTCTTCGTCGACCCGCGGGTGCGTCCCCGCGCGACGGAACCCGTGCTCGGCATCGACCGAGCCCGCATCACGCGCGTCCGCTCCGTCGACGCCGCCCACTGAGACACCCTCGAAGAAGGCGGACAACATATGACGAACGACACCACCCGCGCACCCGCTCGTGGAGCGCATCAGGCTTCCGGGCGTGCGCGCCTCGTGCTGCCCGCTGCGCCCGCACACCTGCAACGACGACTCGATGAGGGGGCGACGATCGCCTGGTCGGAGCCGGTGAGTATCTCGACCTACATGCCCGAACCACCCTCCACGTACCCGATGTTCCTCGATCACCGCGTCTACCAGGGGTCGAGCGGCCGGGTGTATCCGCTGCCGTTCTACGAACGCGTCGCGTCGACACCCGAGTCCCGCCCGTGGCAGGCCATCCACCTCGAGAACCGATTCGTCCGCCTGATGATCCTCCCCGAGCTCGGCGGCCGTATCCACATCGGCTACGACAAGACGACCGGGTACGACTTCTTCTATCGCAACAACGTGATCAAGCCCGCGCTCGTGGGGCTCACCGGCCCGTGGGTGAGCGGGGGCGTGGAGTTCAACTGGCCGCAGCACCACCGACCGGCGACGTTCCTCCCGGTGGAGACGCTCATCGAGGAGTCGCCCGACGGCAGCGTCGTGGTCTGGTGCAGCGATCACGACCCGTTCACGAGGATGCAGGGCACCCACGGCATCCGGCTGCACCCCGATCGCTCGGTCGTGCAGATCGATGTGCGCCTGCACAACCGCACGAGTGACACGCAGACCTTTCTGTGGTGGGCGAATGCCGCCGTCCGCGTGCACGACGACTACCAGTCGTTCTTCCCCGAAGACGTCGGGTACGTCGCCGACCATGCGAGACGAGCCCTCACCCGCTTCCCCTCGGCGGACCGCCCGTACTACGGCGTCGACTACCCTTCGCGTCAGGCCGAGCAGGCCGGTTCGGACCGCATCGACTTCTACCGCAACATCCCGGTGCCGACCTCCTACATGATCGTCGACACCGCGCAGGACTTCTTCGGCGGCTACGATCACGCGGCCGGCGCCGGGGTGGTCCACTGGGCTGACCGGCGGATCGCCCCGGGCAAGAAGCAGTGGACGTGGGGCGATGCCCCGTTCGGGCATGCGTGGGACGCCCATCTCACCGACGACGACGGTCCCTACGTGGAGCTCATGGCCGGCGTGTACACCGACAATCAGCCCGATTTCTCCTGGCTCGCCCCCGGCGAGACGAAGCGCTTCAGCCAGTTCTGGTATCCGGTCGGCGCGATCGGGGTCGTGCATCAGGCGACGCCGGATGCCGCGGTGCACGTCGATCGAGAGGGTCCGGTCGTCGCGCGCTTCGCGGTGACGTCGCCGCGTTCCGGCGCGCGAGGTGTCATCCGAGACGCCGAGGGACTGATGCTCGCCGAGAACAGGATGGATCTGGGGCCGGGTCAGGTCATGGTCGTCTCGTCCGACGCGCCCTGGGCCGCGGGGACGACCGCCGAGCTGCAGGCTGCCGACGGCAGAGTGCTCGTCGCGTGGGAGGCGGTGAATGTCCTGGCCGACGAGCCGTGGACCGCGGACGAGCCGCCCGCCCCCGTCGATATCGAGAGCGTCGACGAGCTCTACCTCACGGGACTTCACCTTCAGCAGTACCGGCATCCCACCCGCTCGCCCCTGCTGTACTGGAACGAGGCGATCGCGCGGGACCCACGCGACGCCCGCGTGCGGCTGGCATTGGCAGATCTCGCCTATCGCTCCGGCGACTACGAGACCGCCCACGCCCACGCGATGATCGCGCTCGAACGGGCCGCGCGCCGGAACGCGAACCTGCGGGACGGCGAGGCCTACTACCTGATGGGGTTGATCGAGGACCGCCGAGGTCGCCCCGACCGGGCGGCGACGGCATGGGCACGTGCGAGGTGGGATGCCGCCTTCTTCGCTCCCGCCGGCCTCGAGCTCGTCCGGCAGGCGGCCAGGGCGGGGAGGGATGCCGCGGCTCTCGCCGACCTCGAAGAGCTCGCGCAGCTCGGCGGGAACGATCGCCGGCGCGCCGTGCTGTTCGTCGTGCTCCTGCGCCGACTCGGCCGCACCGAGGAGGCGGAATGCGCGCTCGACCGCGGCCTCGCGGAGGACCCGCTCAACCCGGTGCTGAGACATCTCCGCGACGGCTCGCTCCCCGAAGACGGGCGCACGAGGAAGGATGTCGCCGTCGAGTTGGGTCAGGCCGGGGAGGTCGAAGCGGCCCTCCGGGTCTTCGACGCCGCGGCGGAGTCCACACCCTCGGGCGCCGGCAACGTGTCTGCGGTCGCGCGCTATCACAAGGCTCTCCTTCTGCAGCGCGCCGGACGAGAAGAGTGCGCCGCAGCCGAGTGTGGCCGCGCCCGGACGGCCGATCTCGAGTGGGCGTTCCCGGCCGGACTCGACGACCACGACGCCCTCGTCGCCGCCGTCACCACCGGGGACGACGTCGTCGCGGGCGGGCTGCTCGGGGGTCTGCTCTACGACGCGGGTCGCCGGGCGGAGGCACTCGCTGCCTGGCGGGCCTCCATCGAGGCGGGCAGCACCGACCCCGTGGTCCTCCGCAACGCCGGTCTGGCATCGTTCAACATCGCCCACGACGACCATGCCGCGGTGGAGCTCTACGAGCGGGCGCTCGAGCTCCGCCCGACGGACCCGCGGCTCCTCTTCGAGCGTGATCAGCTGGCGGCGCGGCTGGGCGAGAGCGCTGCGCGCCGGGTCGCGCGACTCGAGGCGCGACGGTCGCTGGTGCTGAAGCGGGACGACCTGGTGGTCGAGTTCGCCGACCTCCTGGTGTCGGTCGGTCGCCCCGCCCACGCGCTGGCTCTGCTCGAGAGCCGCCCGTTCCAACCGTGGGAGGGGGGTGAGGGTCGGGTCCTCGCCGCGTGGGACCGCGCACGCCTGGCCCTGGGTCTGCCGCTCGGCGACCCTCCGCGCTCGCTGGGCGAGGCCCGTTCGCCGTTCACGGCACCGGTTGCCCGCCACGACACCGGCGAGGTCGACTACTTCGCCACGAGCCTCCCCGAGCTGCTGCTCTTCTCGCGGGAGGAGGCCGAGCCCGTCACGTCGCCGGCTCGTCCCTCGAGCGCGCGCGGAAGACCGTCGGACTGACGCCGTTGATCGAGCGGAACTGTCGGGAGAAGTAGAAGGGATCGGCGTAGCCGACGGCCTCGCCGATCTCGGTCACCGATCGGTCGGTCGTGATGAGCAGCTCGCGGGCCCGAGCGCTGCGCAGTCGCTTGATGTACTCGACCACCGGGATGCCGGCCGTCGCCTTGAACAGCGCGGAGAAGTGGGAGGCGCTCAGCCCCGCCAGCCGGGCGAGGTCATCGACTGACATGGGGCTCGCCAGATGGGAGCGGAGGTACTGCTGAACGATCTCCATCCGGTCGTCGGTGGGAGCGGGCGCGCGCAGTCGATCGGCCGCCAGCTGCGCGAACAGCCTCCACGCGGCACCCGAGGCCACATAGAGCGCGGCCGTGGTCTCTTCGTCCTCCATCGCGGTCAGCACCTCGTCGATCCCCGCGATGGCCGAATAGGAGTCGCGCAGGCGCACGACCGGGTCATCGTCGCGGACGATCTCGGTCACGAGCTCGTCGACATCGGGGCCGGTCGCGTGCACCCACCAGATCGACCAGGGGTCGTTGCCATCCGCGCGATATCGGTGAGGCCGGCCGGCCGGTATCACCGCCGCCGCTCCTGCCTCGATGCGCACCGGCGGCGTATCCTCCAGCTCGAGCCACCCGGCGCCGCTCGCACAGATGATGACGATCGCCTGCGCCGCGCCGCGCGGCCGGGAACGCCCGTGGGCGGCGGCATGCGGAAAGTATCCGGCATCCGTCACCAGCAGGCGATCGGTGAGCGGGCTCGTCGCGGCGCGTGCGGCCAGCGGAGCCGAGAGCACCCGCAGCCGCTGGCCGAGGAATCCGTCTCTGACGTACACACGGCCACGCTAGAGCATCGGATCATCCAGGCGCACCGACCGCGGGCTCGACCGTCAGAACGACGACAGGTTGGCGCGCAGTCCTCCGGACGCGAATTCGGTGCGGAGGATGCCGCGGCGTCGCAGGATCGGAACGAGGTCGTCGAGCATCCTGTGCAGCGTCACGGGGTGCAGATCGCCGGAGAACAGGAGCCCGTCGTTGTCGGCCTCCTCTCCGAGCTCCTCGATGAGGTCCGCGATCTCGTCGGCGGTGCCCACCGCGCCGCCGGCGCCGTCGCCGATACGGCCGAGGCGGGCTTTCGCGGCGAGGACGTCACGCAGCGATGCGTCCGCGAAACTGTCGTAGCGTCCGCGGAGTCCTTTGATGGTGCCCTGCGACACGTGCTCCCCGAAGACCGCAGGATCGAGGGGTCGATCGAGATCGAGCGCCGTCAGATCGGTCTCCAGGTCGCTGGACCACGCCTCGGCGACCTCGCGCAGGGCGGCGTCGTCGGGGTGGAGCGAGGCGCGCACGAGGCGATCGGCCTCCTCCGCGCTCGCCGTGACGATCGGCTTGAAGACGAAGAGCGTCTTGATGTCTGCGGCGTCGCGACCCTGCAGGGTGGCGGCCGCACGGACCTTCTCGCGGTAGGCGCGGACGCTCGCGACGTCGAGACGGGTCAGCGCGAGCTGGATGCCCGAGTTGCGGGCCGCGAAGTCGATGCCGCGGGGAGACCCGCCCGGGGACGCCACGATCGGATCCCCCGCGGGGAACGGCTCGGCGTTCAACGGACCGTCGAAGGAGTAGTACTGCCCGCGGTGCCGGAGCGCGCCGATGCGGCTGCCGTCGGCGTAGTGCTGGGATACGGGGTCGGCGATGAGCGCGTCATCGCCCCAGCTGTGCCAGAGCTCGCGCAGCGCGTCGATCCACTCCTGGGCACGGTCGTACGCGGCGTCGTGCGGCAGCCTCTGCTGCCCGAAGTGGTGCGCGCTGCCGACGTCGGTGACGAGGTTGACACCCAGCCGGCTGCCGCTCAGATGCTGCAGCGACGCGAATTGCCGCGCGGCGGTGTACGGCAGGAATCCCGCCGGGTTGGCGGTGGGGATCACGCCGAGGTGCTCTGTCGCGGCGAACAGGTACGGAGTGAGCGTCCACGGGTCGTGCTTGGGTCCGCCGTAGGCCTTCCGCACCCGCAGGTCGAGGGTCTCCGGACTGATCCCCAGTGACAGGGCGTCCTCGATCAGCACGAAGTCGAAACCCGCCTGCTCGAGGGTGCGCGCTCCCTCCTGGTAGATGCCGGGCTTCTGCCAGTCGTAATTCCATTCGTAGTAGGGCCGCGCCCACCCGTGCGGGCCGAAACCGCGCGACAGGAACCATCCGAAGTGCTGGAGCCTGCTCATCGGATGCCGGCCCGTTCGAGCAGTTCCGATGCCTCGACGGCCGCGAGCGCGCGGTCGAGGTCGGCGATCAGGTCCTCCGCATCCTCCAGCCCGATCGAGACCCTCAGGAGCCCTTGGCCGATCCCCGCGGCGACGCGCTCCTCCTCGGAACGACCGGCGTGCGTCGTCGAGGCGGGGTGCAGCACGAGCGAGCGCACGTCACCCAGGTGCGTCATCCGGGTGAACAGCTCTACGGTGTCGACGAACGCGCGCGCGGCACCCCGCCCTCCGCGGAGGGTGAAGGAGAACACCGATCCCTGGCCGCGGGGGAGGTACTGCTCGGCCAAGGCCCGGTGCGGACTCGACTCCAGGCCGCTGTAGTCGACCGACGCGACCGCTGGGTGCGCCTCGAGCCACTCCGCGATGCGCCGCGCGGAATCGGAGTGCCGCTGGACGCGGAGCGACAGCGTCTCGATGCCCTGCAGGATGAAGAAGGCGTTGAACGGAGAGGGTGACGGCCCCTGACGCAGGGCGATCACCGATCGCGCATAGGTGAGGAATGCGGCCCGGCCCGCACGCTCGACGAACGTCCGCCCGTCGGCGCCGCGATTCTCCGTCAGATGCGGGTAGCGGGCACCGGTGGTCGACCAGTCGATGCGACCGGCGTCGACGATGACGCCGCCGAGCACCGTGCCGTGACCGGCGAGGAACTTGCTCGCCGAGTGCACCACGACATCGGCGCCGTGCTCGATCGGCCGCAGCAGATACGGCGTCGCCAGCGTGTTGTCGATGATCAGCGGGATCCCGTGGCGGCGTGCGACCGCGGCCACGGCGCGGATGTCGACGACGTCGTTCTTCGGATTCGGGATCGACTCGGCGAAGAGCACGCGTGTCTCGGGACGGATGGCCGCCTCCCACGCCGCCGGATCGTTGGCATCGTCGACGAACGAGGTGGTGATGCCCAGCCGCCCGAAGTTGTCGCGGAAGAGCTCGCGCGATCCCTCGTAGATGCTGTTCGCCGACACGAGGTGGTCCCCGGCTCCGGCGAGGGCGAGGATCGCCGTCGACACGGCGGCCTGCCCGCTGCCGACGAGAAGCGCCCCCGCGGCCCCTTCGAGGTCGGCGATGCGTCGCTCGACCGCGGCGTTCGTCGGGTTGCCGACCCTCGTGTAGCTGTATCCGTCGCCGGACGGGGAGAACCGCTCGTTCGCCTGCTCGAAGTCGTCGAACACGAACCCGGCCGTCAGGTAGATCGGCGTCGCCCGGGGCCGGTGCGAATCGTCCCGCTCCGCTCCGGCATGGATCTGCCGGGTGGCGAAGCCGAGGTCCTGCGGCGACGTCACCGGAGCGCTCCGGCGTCGACGTCGACGTCGACCGACGGTGAAGGCGCAGCGGCGGTGCTCGGCGGCGAGGCCTGCACCTGAGCGAGGTGCTGCGCGTGCCAGATCTCGATCGGCGGAATGGAGCGGCGGGAAACCATGGAGGGAGACTATGGTGAGCGCGCCGTCCGGCGCGGGTCGTCTGTTACGCGCCGAAACATGAGCGGGATGAGGTTCGCGTCCCGGGGGGCGCGGATGACGTCAAGCCCCCTGTCGCCACGGCCTGGTGTGTGAGATCGTTGGACTATCAGTCACCTGTCGGGAGCGGACTGCAGCGGTTGCTCCTCGCGCGTGGACGGCTCACCTTCGAGCCGTTGCCCCCAGACCTCGGAGCCCTCTGATCCCCACATCGAGAGGTCTGTCATGGGCAAGTTCATCTACGACTCCACGATCAAGGTCGATTTCGACGATCGCCTCCTCGCACACCTTCAGCTCGTCATCGGAGCGAAGCTCCGTCGCGGCGAATCGTTCCACTTCACGTGGCGCGACGAAGCGAGCGTCGGCAGCGGACGCACGATGGTCTGGGTGCACCCCACCGTCTCGTTGGCGTACAAGTTCTACGGCAGCAGGCAGCCGCAGGTCAATCGGGCATGGGTCGAGGCCCTGATGTACACCGCGAACGCCCCGACCGGTCTCTACGCCGTGTCGGAGCCGCCGGAGGGGGCGCTGACGATCGCCGACGCGCTGAACCTCAAGCTCTCTCACGAGATGCAGTGAGGCCGGGCGTCAGAGGGCGAGTCGCCCCGCGATGATCTCTGCGGCGACGGTGCTGAGAGCGGTCTGCGACGACCGGGCGTGCGCGCGGATGAGGCGGAACGCGTCGTCCATGTCGACGTCTTTGCTCTGCGAGACGTAGCCCTTCGCCTGCTCGATCAGGACGCGACTGTCGAGCGCCCGCTGCAGTTGACCCTGGGCGATCATCGACTCCTCGACCAGACGCTGCTGCAGGATGCTGATCGTGGCGATGTCGGTCAGGGTCTTCGCCGCCGCGGCGTCGTTCGCGTTGAGCGCTCCGACGCGGTCGCCGAAGAGGTTGAGTGAGCCGATCACGGTGTCGCGGAGGCGCATCGGGATGGCGTGCAGTGACGCGAAGCCGGAACGGCGGGCGTCGGCGGCGAACTCGGGCCAGCGGTCCGCGACATTGCGGAGATCCTCCACCGACACCACTCGGCCGGTGGTGACGGCTTCGACGCAGGGTCCCTGCCCCGCCCGCAGCTGCATGAGACCGACGAACTCGCTGCGTTCGCTGGTCGAGACCAGCACCTCCAGATCGCCTGACGGCCCGACGATGAGGATGCCGGCGGCGCTCGACGCGAAGATCTTCGCGGACTCGTCGACCAGCAGCTGGAGAAGCTCGACGACGTCGAAATCGTCGACGAGCGAGTCGGCCAGTGTCGCCACGGTCTGCAGCAGTTGGTCTTCTCTTGTGCTCATAGTTGAGTGTATGCCGCTCTGTTCAGGGGACGAAGGTGAGTCGCCGGGCGACGACGTCGGCTGCGATGTCCCGCACGGAGCGACCCGAGGAGAACGCCCGCCCGCGCAGCACGAGGAGGCCCTCATCCACGCCGACACCGAGCTGGGCGGCGACCATTCCCGTCGCCTGATGCACTTCGCGGCGAGAGTGGGGGCCATCGGCTATTCCTTCGTCCGCGGTGTCGAGATCATCGAGCGCACGCCGCAGGATATGTCGCGACGCGATCGCCGCGAGCACCGTGACGTCCTCGATGTCGACGAGGGAGAGCTGCCGATGAGGCAGCGAGTAGAGGTCGACCGACCCGACCCCCAGGTCTCCCACGAAGAGCGGGAACGCGTAGACGGCGCCGACGTCGAGTGCGCGGAACGCCTCGCGCGCGCCGGGCCACCCGTCGCCGCCTGTGCGCCGGATGTCGGATTCGAGGACGGGCCGGCGTGTGCGCAGCGCATCCCAGCACGGTCCTTCGCCGAGATCGATCTGGATCTCGTCGATGCGCGCCGCCACCGGATCGCTCGCGCAGACCACCTGGCTCCCGAGCGGTCGACCGAGCGTGGAGATGGACGCGCCCGACACGCCGACGGCCCGGACGAAGGGACCGCACAGGTCGCCGTCGGATCCGGCGGTCGTGAGACCCCTCAGGGCCTGGGCGAAGTCGTCTCGATCATCGCCCGGTAATGACGCAGCCATGTACTCTCGCCTCGCCTCTGTCAGATGACGAGTCGCGTGGGTGATGGTGCCGTCGATCCGAGGCTACACGGGGGATGACGTTTTCCCGGGAGGGGGCCGTCGCACGTGAAGCCGGACGGCGCTCCATCAGATCGCCCGTCTCTGAGCCACGAGCGGGCAGTCGAAGGGATCGCGCTCGCCGAGGCCGACACGGTTGATGTAGCGCAGCACGATGCCGTACGACTGCATCAGTCCGGTCTCGGTGTACGGGATATCGAGCCGCTTGCAGTAGGCGCGCACGATGGGCGCCGCGTGCCGGAGATGCGGGCGCGGCATGGAAGGGAACAGGTGGTGCTCGATCTGGTAGTTGAGGCCTCCCATGAGGGTGTCGACGACAGGTCCTCCCCGGATGTTGCGACTCATCAGCGTCTGCCGCCTGAGGAAGTCGAGTTTGAGCGTCGCCGGAACCATCGGCATGCCCTTGTGGTTCGGCGCGAACGACGCGCCCATGTAGAACCCGAAGAGGCCGAGCTGCACGGCGAGGAACGCCACGGCGAGGCCGGGCGAGAGCACGATGAACACCAGGGCGATGAATCCGCCGAGCCGGAGAGTGATGAACACGATCTCGACCCACCGTCGGTCCACGTGGTCACGGTGCAGGACGCGGGCGATGCCGGACGCGTGGAGGGATACTCCCTCGAGCAGGAGGATCGGGAAGAAGAACGTTCCCTGATGGCTGACGAGCCACCTCGTCACGGGATTGCGGCGGCGCGCGGCCTGCTCCGGGGTGAAGGAGATCACCGGGAGCTCGATGTCGGGGTCCGCCCCCTGCTTGTTCGGGTTGGCGTGGTGGCGGGTGTGCTTGTGTCGCCACCATCCGTAGCTCATGCCGATGAAGAGGTCGGCGATGATGAGGCTCGTCCAATCGTTCCACGTGCCCGACGCGAAGATCTGCCGATGGGCGGCGTCGTGGCCGAGGAACGCGATCTGCGTGAACAGCACCGCGAACCCTGCGGCGACGAGCAGTTGCCACCAGCTCTCGCCGACCCAGATGAACAGGACGATCGCAGCGGCCAGCACGATCGGCGTCAGCGCGAGCTTCGTCCAGTAGTAGCCGTATCGGCGGCGCATGAGCCCCATTGCCTGGATCCGCGCGGACAGCTCGGTGAAGTCGCTGGGGCCGGTCGATCGCACTCGTGTGGCGACCCGGGTCGGTGTGGTCATGGTGGCTCCGGTCCTGCGCTCTCGCGCATCGACGACGATGGAGTCGACCGAGGTCTGGGGCAACTGGGCTGAACCTACGTCCGTTCGCTGCTCGGGTGGTTGAGGGTTGACAACAGGGGTGTGCGCTGATCGCGCCTGCGAGGGGTACGGTTGCGCAGTGAACGAGATGCAGAGCGGGCCGGGTGCGCGGTGGATGCGACGCTGATGATCCGCGAAAGCGTCGTGCGGGTCGGCGGTCTCTCCTTCCGGGTGAGGTCGTCCGACGGCCCCGAGGGGACGAGCAGGACGTTCGTGCTGATCCACGGCATCGGTGCTTCGCACCGCTACCTCAGCCGCCTCCACGAACGACTCGCGGCGACGGGCTCGGTGCACTCGATCGACCTGCCGGGATTCGCCGGACTGCCCAAACCCGACCACGCTCCCGACATCGCCGAGACGGCGACCGCGCTCGGTGACGTGCTGACGCGGCTGGGCGTGGAGCGGGCCGTGCTGGTCGGGCACTCCATGGGCGCGCAGTGGGTCGTGGAGCTGGGCGCGCAGCGGCCGGAGCTGATCGCGGCGGTCGTGGTCATCGGCCCCGTCACAGACAGCGAGCATCGCTCAGCGCCGGCGCAGGCCGTGGCCCTGACCGCCGACGTCCTCGGCGAGACACCGGGTGCGAACGCCATCGTGTTCACCGACTACCTCCGGTGCGGCCCGCGCTGGTACGCGCGGCACCTCCCGTTCATGATCGGGTACCCGATCGAGGAACGCGTCGCCGCCCTCACGGCGCCGCTCCTGGTGATCCGCGGTGGCAACGACCCCGTCGCCGGCATCCGGTGGTGTCGGCGCTTGCGCGACAGTGCGGCCGAGGGCTTCGTCGCGGTCGTCCCCGGGCACCGCCACGTCGTGCAGCACACCGCGCCCGGTGCGGTCGCCTCCGCGATCATCGCCCACCTCCGCCCCTGACGACGGGCGGGCGACGACCGTGGTCGCCGCCCGCCCGTCGTTCCCGCGTTCGGGCTACATCCGGCCGAACGTCGCGTCGATGTCGGCCATCTCCATCGCGGCCGTGGCCTCGATGAGCGCCATGAGGTCTTCGTCCGCACCGGGCGCGAACTCCTCGAACCGCTCGGGCGAGATCGTCAGGGGAGCACCTTCCGGCGCCTGCTGGCTCGCGTCGAGGGTGGTGCCGTCCTTCGACGGCGACATCCCCTGGAAGATCTTGCCGGCCTCGGACTGGTCTCCGAGGTCGAACGAGTACTGCTTGCTCTGCAGGCCGAGGTCGAGCAGCCGCTTGACCTCGGGGAAGCTCTCGGCATTGGTCTTCGGGATCGGCAGCGTCTTGTTCCACTGCACGCCGAGCGTCTCGAGCGCCTGGGCGTAGGCGTTCTCGTGCGCCTGGTCGCGCACGATGAGGTAGGCGATCGTCGACCGCGCCGTCTTGTTGTCGGTCATCTCGTAGAGACGGCACTTCTGCAGGCGGCCGGTCGATTCGAGCATCAGGTTGTACAGCAGGTCGAGCACGAGGTTGCCCGAGTTGTACACGTAGCTGCCGAGCCACGGGTTGCCCGCCGCGTCCACGGGCATGGCGCCCTGCGCCCCCACGAGGTAGTGGTGGATGTTGCCGTGGTCCAGAGCGATGTTCAGCGGCGTGGCTCCACCTGCTCCGGGCTTGTCGAGCGGGTCGGTGAGCTTGCCGTGATACTCCGGAGCGCCGTCCAGCAGGCGTGAGATCGTCGTCCCGATCAGCTCGACGTGGCTGATCTCCTCGGTGCCGATGCCCTGGATGAGGTCGCGGTAGGGCTTGGCAGCGGGCCCGCGGAAGTTCATGCTCTGGAAGAGGTACTGCATCATCGTGCGCATCTCGCCGAACTGGCCGCCCAGGCCCTCCTGAAGGGCGTTCGCCGCCGCCGGATCCGGCTCGTCCTGCTCGATCTCGTTGATCAGCTGCTGCAAGTGGAAATACATCAGGGCCTCCTTGGCACGGGTTGTGTGCGCTCATCGTGCGTCGGAACCGGCCCGAAACCCGCGGGCCTGGACAACGCATGACCGAGTGCGTACGATCGCGCGCGCCCCGCAGCATCCGTCCCTATTTGATGCCGCTGCGCGCGAACCCGGCGATGAAGTACTTCTGGAAGAACAGGAAGACGATGGCGATCGGCACGACGTTGATGAGCGCGAAGGCCATCGTGGCGCCGTAGTCGCTGTTCGCCTGCCCCTGCAGGAAGAGCAGGCCGATCGGCAGCGTGAACAGCTGATTCTCCTTGAGAGCGATGAGAGGCCAGGCGAAGTCGTTCCACGACTGCAGCAGGCCCATGAAGACCAGCACGGCGATGAGGGATTTCGACATCGGCAGCACGATGCGCAGGAAGATCTGGAAGTGGCTCGCGCCGTCGAGGCGCGCCGCCTCGATCAGTTCGCGCGGGATGCCGAGGATGAACTGTCGGGCGAGGAACAGGCCGAAAGCGGATGCTGCGCTCGGAAGGATCACGCCCCAGTAGGTGCCGTACAGCCCGAGGCCGGTGATGAGGCGGAACAGCGAGACCATGATCACCTGGACGGGCAGCACGAGGGTTGCCAGCGCCACGAAGAACAGCGCCGTCGACCCGGGGAAGCGCAACTGGGCGAACGCATACCCGGCCAGCAGGCTGGTGGCCACCGACAGCGCGGTCACCACGACGGCGATCGCCACGGAGTTGCCGAACCACGTCGCGACCGGGAACGACCCGAACACGCGCTCGAAGTTCTCGAGGGTGAGTTCGCGCGGCCACAGCCGGAAATCACCGCCGCTGAGCAGCTCCGATCGGGTGGAGAAGGCGACGGCCAGCATCCAGTAGAGCGGCGAGATCGTGAGCAGCCCGATGACCAGCACGATGACCGTGCGCACGACCGTCGCCCACCGCGAGGACCGCTGTTGGGCCGACCTCGGTCTTCGCGCGCTCGGCGACGACCCCTCGGGTGCGAGCGGGTCCGCTGCCGTCCTGTCCACTTCTGCGGTGCTCATTCGACGAGATCCCTTGTTCGGCTGGCGCGCCATTGACCGGCGGCGAACAGCAGCGCGAAGACGAACAGCACCATGCCGATGGCCGCCGCGTAGCCCTGGTCACGCGTGACGAATCCGGTGTCGTACGCGTAGGTCACGAGGACCGATGTCGCGCCACCGGGCCCACCGCCGGTCAGGACGAAGACGATGTCGAACACCTGGAACGAGTAGATGACGTTCAGCACGACGAGGAAGAACGTGGTGGGTCCGAGGAGAGGCACCGTCACGTGGCGGAATCGCTGCACGACATTCGCGCCGTCGAGGCGCGCGGCCTCGTAGAGATCCGCCCCGAGGCCCTGCAGGCCGGCCAGGTAGATCAGCATGTTGAAGCCCGTGCGCCACCAGACCGTCGCGATGACGATCGACGCGAACGCCGGTGCCGGCTGAGACTGCCAGTCGATGTACGGAAGGCCGAAGAGCTGCGCGAGCTTGTTCAGCACCCCCGAGTTCTGGTCGAAGATCAGAATGCCGATGAGAGCCGTGGCGACGCCCGACACCGCCATCGGCAGGATGAGCAGCGACCGCAGCACGGGCCTCGCGGGCAGCGCGGAATTGAGCAGCACGGCCGCGAGCAGACCGAACAGCATCGACAGCGGTGTGACGATCACCGTGAACAGCAGCGTGTTCCCCAGCGAGCGCCAGAACAGCGGATCCGACGCGAGCCGCGCGTAATTGTCGAACCCGGTGAAAGTCCCCTCGCCGAATCCGTCCGTGCTCTGCAGGCTGACGATGAACGCGCCCGCGAGGGGGAGCAGCACGAAGATCAGCAGGAGTGCGTAGTTCGGCGCGATGAACGCGTAGGCGGCGAACGCCTCCTTGCGCGCACCGGCCCGGCGGGCGCCCGCCATCCCTATGCCCCGGTGGCCGCGGCGATGCCGCGCTGCAGCCCGTCGACGGTGGCCGAGGCATCCTGTGCACCGGTGAAGGCGAGATCGAGCTGCTCCTTCAGCACCGGGATGATGGCCGACATCGAGGGAGACGCGACCTGGGCGACGTCCTGCGGCTGCACGGTGCTGGCCTGCGCCGCATAGATCGGCGCGAGCTCGGGACGCACGTCGAACAGCAGATCCGAGTTGAGCAGATCGGCGCGGGTCGGCAGCAGCGACGCGGCTTGGCAGAACGATGACATCTGCGGGGCGTCGGTGAGGAACTCCAGGAACGACGCGGCGAGCTCCGGCTGGGCGGTCTGCGCCGTGGCGACCAGGGCGTTGCCGCCGAAGTCGCCGCCGCCGCGTACGTCACGGGGAGCGAAGGTCGCCGTCCAGTCGAACGACGCGGTGGCGTCGGCGTCGGGAAGCTGGAACGCCCCCGACCACACCATGGCGACCGACTGCGAGAACCAGGACTCGCTGGCGTAGCTCGACGAGGCGATCGTGTTGTTGGCGGGTACGTAGCCCTTCGAGAAGAACGAGCTCGAGAACTCGATGGCCTTGCGCGCGGCATCCGAATCGATCGCCGGAGTCTTCTGATCGGACTCGAGGAACGCGCCGTCGGCCTGGAACAGCAGACTCAACCAGCGCGTGACGCCGTTGCCCTGCCAGTTGTACGCGAACGGATAGCGGTCGGCAGGCAGTGCCGCGCGCAGGCGGTCGCCGATGTCGGCGAGCTCATCCCAGGTCCAGGCGTCTTCGAGCCTCTCGGGCACCTCGGTGATACCGGCGGTGGCGAGCATCTCGCGGTTGACCAGGATCGCCGACGTGTCGGTGTGGTGGGGGAGGCCGAAGACGCCGCCGTTGTTCTGCACCGCCTTCCACGCGGTCGGCGTGAACTGCGCCTCGCGGTCCGACGACAGCAGCGGCTTCAGGTCGAGCAGCTGGCCACGCCCCGCGTAGGCGCCGAACGTGTAGTACGGCACCCGGAAGATGTCGGGCGGGTTCCCCGCCTGCAGCTGGGCGTCGATGTTCGTGAACATCTGCTCGTAGGGCACTGCATTCAGGGTGACCTTCTGACCGGGGTTGGCGGCTTCGAAGGCGGCGATCGCGGACGTGAAGCCCGCGAGCTCGGCGTCGGTGCCCCAGGTCGTGAACGTCAGCGTGCCGGTGCGCGCGGAAGGGGTGCTCTGGGGCACGAAGCCGCATCCGGCCAGGAGGACGGGAAGCGTCAGCGCCCCGGCACCGGCGAGGAACCCGCGTCGGGAAATAGTCATGGCGTCACTCCATCGGTCGTCGAACCAGAACAGAAGTGAACGCCGCGAGTTGCGTCGCCTCCTGCAGATAACTTATGGGCGCTCGGAGCAGGCGAGGGCCATCGGAGACCGAAATGTGATGCGGGACCTCAGCGCAGCTCGATGGTCCGCGCGCTCGACACACGCCCGCCCACCTCGACCTGCTGACCGAGATAGCGATTGTGGGTGTACAGCCTCGAGCCCTGGCCCTGGAAGACCTCGAGGTCTCGACCCAGGGCGGCCGTGAGGCGCACCGCCGCCGACCCTGTCGCCTCGTCCTCGCGGATCCCGAGATCGGGCGCGAACATGCGTGCACGCACCCGGCCGGCCTCCTCGTCGGCCCACGCCCAGACGTAGACGGCGCTGTAGCCGAACGCGTCCGGATCCACGACGCCGACTGCGGCGGGCCCATCGAGCTGCACGAGTTCGAACTCCGGGGCCCACTCCGAACGTGCGGTGACGAAGACGAGGTCGCCCTCCACCCGCACGCGGGCGCTGCCCGCGGGGACGTCGATCTGCCTGACGTCGTCACCGCTCGCGTGCAGCCACGCCGCGAGCCCCACGGTGGGGTGACCCGCGAACGGCAGTTCCCGCGTCGGGGTGTAGATGCGGGCCCGCGCCGAGCCCCCGGCGACGGCGTCGACGAAGATCGTCTCGCTGAACCCGAGGTCGGCGGCGATCTGCTGCTCTTGGCGCTGTGTTGCGGACGACGCCCACACGATGGCCAGCGGATTGCCGTGGTCGCCGTCCTCATCGACGAAGACGCGTACGACGTTCACGAGGAGGCTCACGAGAACCGATCCTCGCAGACATGCCCGAAACGCACGACGGCGCGCTCCGTTCACCGTCGCGTCACCGGCGGCGACGATAATGCCGAGAGGACACCCCACGGGTGGGAAGGGACGACGCGCATGGGCGACGGGTTGCAGCAGTACATCGAACAGCTCCGGGAGGAGGGGTACTCGGTCCGAGACGGTCACACTCCCGACCCCGACCTCATCGACCCGAACGGCGCCCCCGTCTACACGTGGCAGGAGGGGTATCCCTACGCGGAGCGGATGGACCGCGACGAGTACGAGTTCGAGAAGTACCGTCTGCAGGTCGAGCTCGTGAAGTTCCAGTACTGGCTCGAAGACCACGGCAAGCGCGCGATCATCTTGTTCGAGGGGCGGGATGCCGCGGGCAAGGGCGGCACGATCAAGCGCTTCACCGAGCACCTCAATCCCCGCACGGCTCGGGTGGTGGCCCTGGCGAGGCCCACCGAGCGCGAACAGGGGCAGTGGTACTTCCAGCGGTACGTGCAGCACCTTCCGACGGCCGGCGAGATCGTCATGTTCGACAGGTCCTGGTACAACCGCGCGGGCGTGGAGCGCGTCATGGGCTTCTGCTCGGACCAGGAGTACGAGACGTTCATGACGCAGGCGCCGCAATTCGAGCGGATGCTCATCGACAGCGGCATTCACGTCACCAAGTTCTGGTTCTCGGTCTCGCGAACCGAGCAGCGCACCCGCTTCGCTCTCCGACAGCTCGACCCCGTCCGTCGGTGGAAGCTCTCGCCGATGGACCTCGCGTCCCTGGACCGCTGGGAGGACTACACGGCGGCGAAGGAGGAGATGTTCCGTCGCACGGACAAGAAGCATGCCGCGTGGACGATCGTCCGGTCCAACGACAAGAAGCGCGCCCGCATCAATGCCATGCGCTTCTTCCTCGGGCAGTTCGACTACGACGGACGCGACGACGCGGTCGTCCGCGAGCCCGACCCTCTCCTGGTCATGCGCGGTCGGCAGGAGACGGCGGACGAATAGCCGACGGACGAGCAGCGGGGACGCCCTCCGCCCCCGCGGTGGTCAGCGCTTGCGCTTGCGCGCCTTCGGCGAGACCAGCGCCCGCACCTGACTCCAGAGCTCGCCGTACGCCTGCGCGGCTTCGGTGGTGGGAGCGTACGAGCCGAGCGGCGCGCGGTGCGTGCCCATCCGCTCGATGTGCACCGTCGCCGGCACGACCACGTCGGTGACGGCCGCCTGCGTGGCGGGCAGCTGTTCGACGGCTGCACGGTGCGCGGTCTTCCGGCGGTCGACCATCGACAGGAAGGCCACGACCGGCGCCTTCGAGACGGATGCCTCGACGAATTCGGTGACCTGCTCCAGAGAGCGCATCGACAGCGGCGAGGGCACCAGCGGCACGACGACCGCGTCAGCGGAGAACACCGCGTTCTCGGCCACCAGCGACGCCCCCGGTGGGCAGTCGAGGATCACGACGTCGTAGTCGGACTCCACCTGCTCGAGGATCTTCGCGACCCTCCGCTCAGACTTCTTCGCGTGATCGAAGACGAGGTCGAGATCGCGGTAGCTGGCGTCGGCGGGCAGCACGTCGAGATGGTCGAAGGCGGTGGAGCGGATCGCCGCCGACACCTTGCTGTCACCAGCCACGAGGGCTCCGACGCCGCCCTTCACTTTGGGCTTCACCTGCAGGAGGAAGGTGGTCGCTCCCTGCGGATCGAGGTCCCACAGCAGCACCCGATAGTCCTTCGCGGCCTCCCAGGCGAGGTTCACGGCGGCGGTCGTCTTCCCGACCCCGCCCTTCGTGCTGTAGACCGCGACGACCTTCATGCGCCGTTTCCCGTCGTTCGCAGCATCCCGAACCTCCACCTTCGCGGCCGCGGCGGGCCGTTGTGTCCCACCGTACTGATCCGCGGCACCCTCGCGGGGCTCGGGGGCCGGCCGATCACCCCTGCGGCCTGCGGCGCGGGGGCGGACGGTGCGGGATCGGTATGGGTTTGGAGGCGCCGTCGGGGCGGTCCTCCCACTCCTGGAGGCTGTCGAGGGCGTCGCCGACCGTGGCGAAGAGTACGGGCAGCGGGCGAGGGGGCACCCAGACCGCGTCGACCTGATCGTGCTCGTTCAGCGTGAGATGCGCCACGGGGTGCGCGCCGGGCTCCGTCGTGCCGGCGTACGTGATGACCCACGTGAAGAGGTCGGTTCGGTGCAGTCGGTACCGCTGTCTTCGCGCGGGCTGTCCCACCTCAGGCTCCGCCCGACGCACGACCTGCGGGCACGGCGTGGTGGTCGCCACGGCGAGCACGCGTCCAGCGGGAGAGGAAGTACAGCCCCACGCCCACGGCGAGGAGGATGGCCCCGAACAGCCAGACGATCGGACGCTGCTGCGTCATCAGCAGGATGCACGAGGCGATGCCGAGGATGGGGACGAAGGTCCACACCCGGAAGTGGGAATGCTCCACGGTGTCGCGGCGGAGGACCAGCACCGAGACGTTGGCGCTGAGGAACACGAACAGCAGCAGGAGGACGACCGTCTCGGCGAGCGTGGCCAGGTCGCCGACGAGCGTCAGCAGCATCGCCACGACCGTGGTCGCCAGGATCGCCGCCCACGGGGTGCGACGCTTCGGCAGGACGCGCGAGAGCACACCAGGGAGCAGCCCCTGGTCGGACATCCCGTAGGCGAGGCGACTGGCCATGATCATCGTGAGCAGCGCGCCGTTGGCGACGGCGATCAGAGCGATGACGCTGAAGAGCCACGACGGGATGCCCACCCCGCTCGCCGCGACCACGGCGAGCAACGGCCCGCTGGAGGCCTCGAGTTCGTCGGCCGGGAGGGCGATCGAGCTCGCCAGCCCGACCAGCACGTAGACGACGCCCGCGGTCGCCAGCGCGGCGAAGAGCGCCCGCGGGTACATCTTGGACGGCTCTTTCACCTCTTCGATGACGTTGGCGGACGTCTCGAACCCCACGAACGAGTAGTACGCGATGATCGCGCCCGCCAGCACCGCCGAGGCGACGCCGGTGCCTTCGGGCACCTGAGTCACGCGCGAGATGTCGCCGCCGCCACCGGCCACCAGGAACGTCACGGCGACGACGACGATGACGAGCCCGCTGACCTCGATCGCGGTCATGACGAAGTTGGCCCCGAGCGATTCGCGGATGCCGCGTGCATTGAGTGCGGCGATGATTCCGAGGAAGACGATCGCGACGGGGACGGGCGGCAGGTCGATGAAGGTCCCCAGGTATTCACCGGCGAAGGCGAGCGAGAGACCCGCGGCGCTCGTGACACCGGCGGCCAGCATGCTGAAGCCGACGAGGAACGACACCAGCCGGTTCTTGAACGCCCGCTCCGCGAAGACGGCCGCTCCGCCGGCACGCGGGTATTTCGTGACGAGTTCGGCGTACGAGCCCGCGGTCAGCAGCGCCAGCAGGAGGGCTGCGAGGAGCGGTGCCCACAGCATCCCGCCGACACGGCCCGCGAGGACGCCCATGAGCGCGTAGATGCCGGCGCCGAGGACGTCTCCGAGGATGAAGGCGAACAGGAGTGGGCCGGTGATGCCGCGGTGGAGCGTGGACGGCGCGTCGGTATCGGTGGTCATCGGGCCACCGTAGGAGCCGGCCGGCGCTATGCGACTGCGGGTTGACAGCGCGCTTCGCCCGTGCGTCGGTGGGGCGGCTCCCGGCTCCCGGCTCCCGGCTGCGGATGGCTGCTGATCCCCGGCTGCTGCTCCCGCTTGGTCGTGGCTGCTGCGCCCGCGTCTGGGCCGAGGCGGCGCGAACAGGCCTGGGCCCGCGCACCCACCCGGGCGACCCGGCCGCAGCCCACCGCGCAGCCCACCCAGCGCCGCGGCCGCGACCTCAGGGGCGCGGCGACAGGTCCGGCAGCGCGCGCGACCCGAATTCGTGCCGGAGCGCGCTCAGTGCGGCGAACCACCCGGCGAGGCCGTGCACGCCGGGCCCGGGCGCCACCGAGGCGGAGGCGAGGTAGACGCCCGGCATGGGCGTGCGCCACGGCTCGGCGCCGAGGACGGGACGACGGATGATCTGCCGCAGCGACGGTGCCCCGGCAGCGATGTCGCCACCGGGGTAGTTCGGGTTGTGCTGCTCGACCTCGACCGCGCTGCGGGAGCTCGTCGCGAGGATCGTGTCGCGGAAGCCCGGGGCGAATCGCTCGATCTGGCGGATGACCGCCTCCTGCCGGTCCTCGGCGCTGCCGGCGGGGACGTGCGTGTAGGTCCACAGTGTGTGGCGTCCGCGGGGTGCGCGCGATTCGTCGAAGACGGACGGCTGCGACGCCAGCACGTAAGGACTCTCCGGCAGGCGTCCGCGGCTCACGTCGTTCTCGGACGCGGCCAGTTCCGCCCGCGTCCCGCCGACGTGCACCGTCCCCGCCCGACGCACCTCCGCGTTCGCCCACGGCACCGGGTCGCTGAGCGCGAAGTCGATCTTCGCGACGCCGTCGCCGTAGCGGAACCCTTCGAGCGCCCGCCGATAGCGCTGCGGCATCCGCGACCCCGCCATGCTGATCAGCGCGCGCGGCGTGACATCCAGCAGCGTGACCCTCGCCACCGGCAGTTCGCGCAGCGATCGTATGTGGCGCCCGGTGACCAGTTCGCCGCCGTGCGCGCGCAGGTCGTCGACCAGCGCGTCGACGATGCTCTGGCTCCCGCCGATCGGAATGGGCCATCCGCGTGCGTGCGCGTACGCGTACGCGTCAGCCCCGCGCCGGCGGCGGCGAGGCTGGGCTGGGGAAGGATGCTGTGTGCGGTGATCCCCGTCAGCATCGCGGGTGCCGCCTCGCCGTGGAAGCGCACGTTCCACGCCGGGGTGCCCTGCTCGAGGGTGCGGAGCCCGAAGGCGACGGCGGTCAGCGGGTCGCGCGGGATGCGCAGCAGCGGGGAGCCGGTGAGCTCGGCGACGGCGCCGGCGCGGTCGACGAGGGGCCGCATCAGCCGCTCCCATGCCCGGCCGTCGCGCCCCAGCTCTTCGCGGGTACGGGTGAGGTCGAGGTAGGCGATGCCGGCGCGACCCCCGTCGAGCGGATGCGCGTACGACGCGTCCGGCGTGACGAACGGCACGCGTTGCGCGAGTCCGAACTCGCGGAAGAATCGCGACATGAACGCCAAGGGGTGCACGGCCGAACAGACGTCGTGCAGGAATCCGGGCAGCGTCAGTTCGCGGGTCGCGGCGCCTCCGCCGGCGCGGTCATCGCGCTCGTACACCCGCACCTTCAGGCCGGCGCGCGCGAGCGTCACGGCGGCGGCCAACCCGTTCGGTCCCGCCCCGACCACGACCGCGTCCACCTCGTCCCGCTCCCCGCTCTGCGTCACGACGCCGACGCCCACTCCGTCTGCAGCTCGCGCTCGGCCGAGGTCACATCCGACGGATGTTCCGACAGGCCTTCGGCGAGATAGGCCAGCCGATGCAGCGTCTCGCGGTTGCGCCAGTGCAGCAGCGCATCCATCAGCGTCTGCGGCACGTATCGTGCGGGACCGGCGAGAGGCTCCTCCTGCAGGCGGACGGCGCTGCCGAGACCGCGGGGTTTGACGTTGATGGTGATGAGGGCCTCTCCGATCGGCCAGCCTTTCGCCCGCATCACGATCAGCCGGGGCGGGTCGTACTCCTCGATGACCGTGGCATCGTCGATCAGCGCCGGCCAGACGCCGAAGGAATGGTGCAGGCGCGAGCCGACGTTCGGCCAGGCCTTCTCGACGTGGCGCATCCGCGATGCCCCCACCACCCAGGACGGGAACAGCCATCCATCGTCCAGCACCCGGAAGACGTCTTCGGGCGAACACTCCACGACCCTCACATTGCGCGACATCCCACGTCCTCTCCTCGGTGCCCGAGCGCTGCTGGGCGACGCCCCACTCTTTCGCGCGAGAAGGATATCGCCGAGGGTCTGGCCAAAACCTGCGCGAGCCGCTAGCTCCTCCCATCGAGAGTGATCGCTTCGGCGCCTGTCAACCCCGTCCCCGTCGGGGCCCTCGTCCGGCTGAATAGACATGTACACCCCTGACGACGAGCAAGGAGCATCCCATGGTGCAGATCATCGAGACCGTAGACGTGGACGTCCCCGTCCGCACCGCCTACAACCAGTGGACCCAGTTCGAGAGCTTCCCGGAGTTCCTCGACGAAGTGGAGTCCATCACCCAGACCGACGACACCCACACCCACTGGGTCGTGAGCGTCGCCGGTGCGAAGCGCGAGTTCGACGCCGAGATCACCGAGCAGCACCCCGACGAGCGCGTCGCGTGGAAGAGCACCGGCGGAGACACCGACCACGCGGGCGTGGTCACGTTCCACAAGCTCTCAGACTCGACGTCGCGCGTCACCGTCCAGATCGACTGGGAGCCCGAGGGGCTGCTCGAGCGCGTCGGTTCGCTCGTCGGCGTCGGTTCGCACGCCGTGAAGAAGGACCTCAAGAACTTCAAGGAGCTCATCGAGAGCCGGGGCGCCGAAACGGGTGCCTGGCGCGGCGACGTCGAGGCGTGACCCCCGACGTGGACGACGCTGATCGGATGCTTCCTCCCGACGCCGCTCGGGAGTCCTCGGTCGACATGACCGACGAGGAGAAGCGTCGGGATCAGCTTCTGCGCGCGGCGGGGTCCACCGAAGAGGACGCGGCACCGCGTATCGAGACCACCAGGCGCGGCAACATCACGCGGATTGACATCGTGCCGGACGCCGTCGTGCGGCCCGGTACGGCGGACTGATCCACCGGCACCGTGTGCGCCCGGCTCCCTCGCGTCACCCGAGGGCTCGAAGGAGCCGGCGCACCGTTGCGGAGCCCGCCACGACGACCAGCACCCACGGACCGACCACGAGGATCGGGTCGAGCCAGGCGTGTTTCAGGTCGACGCGCCCGCGTCCGAAGCGTGAGACGACGGGGTGGTGCCCGCGCTCGCCGAGCACACCGCTCTGGGTAATCGGATCGTCCGGACGACCCGACACGAGCGACCGGGCGTGCGCGGTGGCGGAGTCCACCCGATCGGCGGCGATCAGCAGCAGCCAGTGAGCGGTCTGGCCTTCGCTGTAGACGCGGTAGGCACGTCGACGGATCGCACCGGCCATACCGTGCAAGGGCTGAGCCGTCCCGAACACCGGTGTCAGGCGGAGGTGCTCGACCGACCTCTCGCGCCCACGCCCGCCCGCTTGCTGCGGGGGAAGCTCCTCGCGCGCCCCCGTGTCGATCCCCGGCTGCTCGCGGGGGAACGCCGGCCGATCGGCGTGGTCGAGATCGGCTCCCCAGCCGGGGATTCGCGCCCGCAATTCGTCGGGCGACGGCCGGTGCTCGTGGTCTCGTGCGGTGTAGGGCATGGTGCTCCTTGCGGATGGTCGGCCGGCAGCGTTGCCGCGTGTGCGGCGGTTCAGGGTGTGATGACGGTCTTGATGCAGTCGTCGAGCTTGGATGAGAAGACGTGGTACGCCTCGGCGATGTGCTCGAGGGGCATGCGGTGGGTGATGAGCTCGTGGGGCGCGATGTGCCCGTTGCGGATGTGCTCCCACAGCCGGGGCCACTGCCTCTTCACCGGTGCCTGGTTGGTGCGGATGGTCAGGCCCTTGTTCACCGCATCGCCGAGCTTCACGGCGCTGAAGAGCGGCCCGTAGGCGCCCATCACCGAGACCGTGCCGCCCTTGCGGACCGCGTCGATCGCCCAGTTGAGGGCGACGGGCGAGCCTCCCTGCAGTTTGAGCTTGGCGGCCGTGACGTGCTGGAGGACATGGCCGTCCGCCTCGGCGCCGACGGCGTCGATGACGACATCCGCCCCTAGGCCATCGGTCGCGTACTTCAGATGGCGGACGATGTCGCCGACCTGCCCGAAGTTCACGGTCTCGGCGAAGGCGAACGTCCTCGCCTTCTCGAGGCGGTAGTCCAGATGATCGACGACGATCACCCTTCCCGCGCCCATCAGCCAGCACGATCTCGCCGCGGCCAGTCCGACCGGTCCCGCCCCGAACACGACGGCCGTGTCGCCCTCCGCGATGCTCGCGAGCTGGGCGCCGAAGTACCCCGTCGAGAACGCATCGGTCAGCATGAGGGCATCCTCGTCGGAGATGTCCTCCGGGATGATCGCCGGGCCCACGTCGGCGAACGGCACGCGGACGCGCTCGGCCTGCCCGCCGTCGTAGCCGCCGGCCGTATGGGAGTAGCCGTAGATGCCGCCGACGGCTGTGGCGTTCGCGTTCACGTTGTGGCAGTTCGAGAACAGCCCCCGTGCGCAGAAATAGCATGATCCGCAGTAGATGTTGAAGGGGACCATCACGCGATCGCCCACCCGGACGTTCTGCACCGACGAGCCGACCTGCTCGATCGTCCCGATGAATTCGTGGCCGAACGTGTGGCCCACCCGGGTGTCGGGCATCATGCCGTGGTAGAGGTGCAGATCCGAACCGCAGATCGCCGCGAGCTCGACGCGCACGATCGCATCGCCCGGATGGGCGAGCTCCGGTTCCGCTTTCTCTTCGACGCGGATCTTGTACGGACCGCGGTAGGCCATCGCCTTCATGTCGTCCCTTTCGTCGTCAGCACCATCGCCGTGCGGAGGGGTCGAGATCAAAAGGCTTGACAAACCGGATGCCTCACCCCCGCGTTCGCCGGGGCGGCACGGCGACCGCGGGGCGAGCACATCTCGGAGCTCAGATCAAGGGCGACGTCGGGACCGTGCCTGGTGGTACTTTTGCTGGCGGTCACCCGGGACCCGGAGGAGAAGGCAGCGCATGGGCACACTGTTCTACGATGACGCGCGGTTCGTCCTGGACGACCGGCTGCTGGCGCACCTGCAGATCATCATCAGCCTGAAGCTGCGCCGCGGCGAGAGCTTCTTCCTGTCGTGGAAGAGCAGCGAGTCCGAGGCTGAGGGCCGCAACGTGATCTGGATCGACAACGGCGTGCCGCTGAGGATGCGGTTCGACGAGTCGGAGACACCGAAGATCAACCGGGCCTGGGCTGAAACCCTGGCGCTATCGGCCAACACCAACAACGGACTGGTCATCACGGGCGAGAGCATCGAACCCGCCGACGAGCCGGAGGCCTAGCCCCACTCGAGCCACCAGTCCATGTCGGCGTGCTCGGGAGCTTCCCGCGCCCCCTCGGGGCGGCTTTCATCATCGCCCGCGGCAGTCGCGGTCTGCTCGATGCGAACGGTGGTGTGCGGAGTGATGAGGACTTCCGCGCTCCCACCGGTGCCGACATCGAAGCTCACGAATCCTCCACCGTCACGGACGGCGGAGAGGATCGCGGAGCGGACGTCGTCGATGCGCTCGTCCGACACGGCGAAGTACTGATCGTGGACGTTCACGTAGTACATCGGATCCACGTCCCCTCGGCGTCGAACAACCTGTCAGCGTCGACATTACGCAGATCCGCCCCGTGGAGCCCCCGGGTTGCCGGTGAGACGCGCCCGTGGTAACCGGCGTCCGCACCGATCCCCGCGCGGGTCCCGTTCACTCGGCGAGGCCGGCGCGGTCCACTTTGCGGTGATACCTCATGCCGGCCAGGCCGCCGAGGACCGCACCGATCAGGGCGACGGCCAAGGCTCCCAGCGCGGTCAGCACACCCGTGACCGTCGCGGTCTCGGGCGTCACGGGGATGCGCGGGAAGCTGTCGAGGTTCGCCAGGACGTCCCACTGGCTGCCGGCGATGGCAGTGACGGCCGCGACCACGATCGCGATCGCGACGGCCCAGATCCAGACGGCCAGGCCCTGCTTCGCACCGCTGAAGCGCGCCATCCGCCCCGCGACGTAGCCGCCCGCGAAGTACGCGACGAGCAGGACGAGACCGAGGACGATCGCGCTGACCACGGCGATGGTGCCGGCGTTGTCGGCCGCCGCGTCGCCGGCAGAATCACCGGCGCTCACGCCGACGGCGGCGCCGACGGCGGCCACGATCGTCGCCAGGATGACGGCGGCGCCCGTGGCGGTGAGCCAACCGAAGAAGGCGGTCCCGAACTTGATGCCGCCGAACTTCGCCTTCTCGCGCGCATGCACATCGCGCAGCAGTGCGTCCTTGCGCTCGCCGGTCGCGACCTCGGGGGTGTGCGCGTCGCTCGTCACGCCCTGGGGCGCCCGGTCGGCGTCGTCGTGGGACGTGTGCGCGTCCACGCGCCCGATGTCACCCGTTCTGCGCTCGGCGGGGGGATTCAGCATGTCGGCTCCGATGATCGTGAGTGGTTGGATCACTCTGGGGGCGCGGAGCCGGTTCGCGTGAGGCGGTAGACAGGGCATCACTCCCGCGCTACAGTCCGAGCCCATCGGGCGGCGACCGGTGCGGTATTCGGGGCGTATGCCCGCCGGACGGCCTCGGCCATCGGCGTCTCGGCCGGTTCGCCGGCGGAGACGTCGAAGACACCGGCCTCATACGTGACGGTACGATCCGCGGAGGCGTCGACGCTCGTGCAGAGGGTGTCCCAGTCGAACGATCCCAAAAGGCTCCACGCGGTGACCGCGCAGACGATGCTTCCGTGCGACCGGGCGTGCTCGACCTCACCCAAGGCGGCCTCCCACCAGGCGACTCGTGCGACCGCGTCGCCGTCCACGTGGATCTCGGTCACGGCGACGGCGCCTCCGTAGCGCGCCGACGTCTCCCTGATCAACGACGAAAGCGTCGGCGCGACGGCCAGGGCGACGTCGGAGGCCGCGACATCCGCATATGCCATCCGGCCGTTGCCGCCGTGGTCGGCGGGGTCGAACAGCTCGCGTCGGTGATCGAGCCATCGATTGCTGCGCGGGTAGTGATTGATGCCCAGGACGCCCGGTACGGATGGGTGGTCGACGAACCATGCCAGAGCTGCGGCATCGGCGCCCCCCGACGAGGTCAGGTAGTCGTGCAGCGGATGCTGCGGCGTGACCTTTCCGCTGAGCAGGTCGAACGTCAGCCAGCGACGGTCGTTCTCGAACGTCACCTGATCCTCGAGCGGAGGGGTGCCGGTCGCTCGCCCCAGGTCTTCGGTCTGGATCAGTCGCGCCGCCGGATTGACCCGACGGATGCTGCGCATGGCCAGTACGGTCGCCCGGGCCTGCAGCACCAGCATCCGCACGAAAGATCCGTCGTTGCGACCGTGCGGATACCAGTGACCGTAGAGGCCGGAGAACCGGGCGGTCGTGAGTGGCTCGTTGATGGGCGTGTAATCGTCCACCCACGGGTACCGGCGGGCGACCGCCTCGGCGTAGACCGCGAACCGCTCCGGAAAGCCCTCGTCGTCGAGGGACGTCCATGCCGGGCCGCTCCCGTGGTGCAGCAGTCCGACGACGGGGCGCACGGGACCGGCACCCAGGTGCCCGAGGGCCCGGTCGGACTCGCGGAAATCGAACACCCCGCGCACGGCTTCGACGCGCTCCCAGAGCACGGGGTAGCGCAATCGTGCGATGCCCAGCGTCACGAAACGGTCGAGGTCTGCTTCGATCCGAGCAGAGTGTCCGCTGGCATCCAGCTGGCTGTGGAACCGCCCGCCCACGCGATTGTGCGTGCACTCGATACCGCCCCAGACCTCGGGGCGCGTGAGCGGGCCCGGCGTCACCGCACGTCCGCCGCGTTCTCGCGCCGCCCTTCTCCGACCGGGCCGGCGGAGGGCGGCTCGGGCAGCGATCTCTGCTCCAGCGCGGCCATCTGCTCGAGCGCGGCCATCCGGCTCCAGATCGAGTCCCAGGACACGTCCTTGAGAGCGTTCGTGACGGCACGGAGCCGCGTCGGGTCGTCCTTCACCCCGACGGCGGCGTCGATGGCCGCCGCGAAGGCCGCCGCGTCGTCGGCGATCGCCACGAGCCCCGGCTCGCCGTAGGTCCGCACCACATCGAGGATGCCGGTCGACACGACCGGGAGCCCGGCGGCGAGATACTCCGGCGTCTTCGTCGGACTGATGAAGCGGGTGGCCGCGTTCCGCGCGAACGGCATGATCGCGACATCCCACTCGGCCATCAGATCCGGAAGGTCGGCGTACTCGCGCAGGCCCAGGTAGTGGATGTTCGCGCGCCGGGGGAGCTCGGCGGGATCGATCTTCACGATCGGTCCCACCATGACGAACTGATGATCGGGGCGCAGGTCGGCTACGTCCGCGAGCAGCCCGATGTCGAGCCGTTCGTCGAGCACGCCGGCGAAGCCCACCCGCGGCCCCGTGGGCAGGTCCACCACCTCGGTGAGGCATTCCGTCGCTCCGTGGATGTGGTGACGGGCGCGGGCGAAGTGCGCCGCGTCGATCGCACTGGGGAGGCAGTGCACGTTGGGGTGCTTGGACCGCTTCGCCTCGTAGAGCGCCCGCCCGCCCGTCAGCACCAGGTCGGCGCGGCTCAGCAGCTGCTTCTCGTTGAAGGCGAGGGCGGGCGGCGCGCCGTGGAAGGCGCCCAGTTCGTCCATGCAGTCGTAGACGACCGCGCCGGCGAGGTCCAGGGGCGCGACCGGCAGCGACATCGGGGTCTGGAACCAGAACGTCGGAGACGGCGTCCCGTGCTGCTCCACGAAGTCCGACAGCAGTCCGCGCTGCAGGGCGATCGCGTCACGGTCGCCCTGGTCCTCCGGGAGGACGGGCACGACCACGCGCACCCCACCCGCTCTGTCGGAGCAGTGCAGATGCGGCTCGACCCCGGCCTCGACGATCGCCTCCTCCACGAAGACCACGCCGCGTGTGCGGGCGAACCGACTCATGACGTGCTGCGGACGCTGGTAGACGAAGTCCCATCGCAGATGGGAGAAGCAGAAGAGATCGGCGAGCGGATGCTGCGCGGCACGGGTGTCCATCCGGTCAGTGTCGAGCTGCCGTCGATTTTCCCGGCGGCCCTTGACGCGGGATCGCGCCGTGGACTATCCGAACTCCCGTTCCGCGCGAGCGCCGTTCACGGCAGCGCAGGCATCGGCGCCGCGCGTGCATGTAGCTCATGACGGCCGAGCTTGGCAAGGGGCATCGGGAACGATTCGGTCGCGCGTAGGAATGGGACTTCTCCGGCCCGACGGGTCGGTTACGAAAGGGGCAATGATGACGGACAGCTATGACACGGGTGTGCAGAGCACGTCGGGAACCGCGTCCGCGGACTCCCCCGGCACGCTCGATTCGGCCACGCAAGAGGCCGCCGGGCTGACACACACCACCGCCGACCAGGCCAAGAGCGTCGCCGGCACCGCCAAGGACGAAGCATCCTCCGTCGTGGGCGACGTGAAGACGCAGGCGAAGGACCTGTTCGCGCAGACGCAGAGCGAGCTGAAGGACCAGGCGAACACCCAGCAGCAGCGCCTCGCCGGCGGACTGAGCTCGGTCAGCGACGAACTCGGTTCGATGGCAGCCGAATCCCAGGGTTCGGGCATCGCCGCCGATCTGGTCCGCCAGGTCTCGACACGCCTCTCGAGCGCTTCGTCGTGGCTCGGCGATCGCGATCCCGCCTCGGTGTTCACCGAGGTCAAGCAGTACGCGCGCCGCAGCCCCGGCACCTTCATCGTGGCTGCCGCCGTGATCGGCGTCGTCGCCGGACGGCTGACGAAGGCCCTGACCGCGAACGCCGCGGATGACAAAGCGTCGGATGCCACGCCCCGGACGGCGGCCGACGACGTCGCGACCGATCGCTACGCGGTCGCAGCGCCCGCCGAGGTGCCCGCCGTCGGCGTGCACGCCACCGACCGCATCCCGAACCAGCCGTGGGATGCGCCGCCGGTGACCGGTACCGCGCCCATCGCGAGCGCGACGGTCTTCGCCGACGGCGAGCCGGATGCCGGTGACACGCCGATCTTCGAGCAGTCGAGCACGACCGCCGGAGACAGCCGAAAGGACGAAGATGACCGACCCGACACCTTCTGAGCAGAGAGCGGCCACCACGTCGCTCGGTGAGCTCGTCGGCGAGGTCACGCGCGACATCTCGACGCTCATGCGCCAAGAGGTCGAGCTGGCCAAGGTCGAGCTGAAGGAGACGGCCTCCCAGAGCGCGAAAGGCGCAGGTCTGTTCGGGGGAGCCGGCTATGCCGCCCTGATGGGCGTGCTCTTCCTCTCGATCGCCCTGTGGTGGGCTCTGGGCGAGGTGACCGGCCGCGGCTGGTCGGGCGTGATCGTGGCCGTCATCTGGCTGATCATCGCCGCCATCCTCTTCGTCGTCGGCCGAGGCCAGATGAAGAAGGTGAAGGGCGCCCCGCAGACCGCGGAGACCCTGAAAGAGATACCCGAAACGTTGAAGAGGAACGAGGAGAACCGATGAGCCAGTCAGCGGAAGAGATCCGAGCGAACATCGAGGCCACCCGGGCGGAGCTCGGCGGCGACGTGGACGCCCTCGCCGACAAGGTGACGCCGTCGAAGATCGTCGGTCGCCAGACCGACAAGGTCAAGGGAGCGTTCGGGTCGGTGCGCGACAAAGTCATGGGAGCGGCCGATGGCGCGGGCTCGTCCCTCTCGGACGCCGGTTCGTCCGCGTCCGCCGGTCTCAGCGGAGCGAAGGCGAAGGCAGAGGGCAATCCTCTCGCGATCGGCCTGATCGCCTTCGGCGCCGGACTTCTCATCGCGTCGCTCATCCCGGCGTCGCAGCGCGAGAAGCATCTCGCCGCCGACGTCAAGGAGCAGGCGAAGCCGCTCGTCGACGACCTGTCCGCGACGGCCAAAGAGGTCGGCGGCAATCTGAAGGAGCCCGCGCAGCAGGCTGCTGCGGCCGTGAAGGATTCCGCCGCGGAATCGGTCGAGGCCGTCAAATCCGAAGCCCAGTCGGCTGCCGGTGAAGTGAAGGATCAGGCGGGTCAGGCTCGCGAGAACGTCGCCGGGCACTGAACCACGCGTTGAGAGCACCCGGAGAACATCCATGAGGCGGGGCCACGAAAGTGGCCCCGCCTTCTGCGAGGAGAGATCGAATGAGCACCATCCACACCACAGGCCCGTCCGGGAAGGCACCGGATGCAGAAGACGAGGGCAAGCCGGACTCGCCGGATGATCTCGACAAGAGGTCGTGGAAGTACATCCTGAGGAAGACGCTTCGCGAGTTCTCGTCGGACCAGTGCCTCGACATCGCAGCATCGCTGACCTACTACGCGGTGCTCGCGGCGTTCCCCGCCCTGATCGCGATCTTCTCGCTGCTCGGGGTGTTCGGCCAGGGCCAATCCACCAGCGACGCCGTGCTCGACATCGTCGGCCAGGTCGCTCCCGGCGATACGGCCGAGGCCATCCGTGGGCCGATCGAGCAGATCGCGTCATCGCCGGCCGCCGGCTTCGCCCTGATCTCCGGCATCGTGCTGGCCATCTGGTCGGCGTCGGGCTATGTCAGCGCGTTCAGCCGCGCGATGAACCGGATCTACGAGATCGAGGAAGGCCGTCCGTTCTGGAAGCTCAAGCCGCAGCAGCTGCTCGTCACCCTGATCGCGATCGCGCTGATCGTGATCGCCGGTCTGATCCTCGTGTTGTCGGGCCCGGTGGCCTCGGCCGTGGGCGACGCCGTGGGCCTCGGTGACACGGCGCTGCTGATCTGGTCGATCCTCAAGTGGCCCGTGCTCGTGCTCGTCGTCGTGCTCGTGGTCGCGGTGCTCTACTTCGCGACTCCGAACGCCAAGCAGCCCAAGTTCCGGTGGCTGAGCATCGGCGCCTTCCTCGCGATCCTGATCCTCGCGATCGCCACCGCGGCCTTCGGTTTCTACGTCGCGAACTTCTCCAACTACGACCGCACCTACGGTTCACTGGCGGGCATCATCGTCTTCCTCCTGTGGCTGTGGATCGCGAATCTCGCCCTCCTCTTCGGCGCCGAGTTCGATGCGGAGCTGGAGCGGGGCCGTCAGCTGCAGGCGGGTGTGGCCGCGGAGCGCGACATCCAGCTGCCGCCGCGCGACACGCGCAAGAGCGACAAGGCGGCCCAGAAGGAGGAGAAGGACGTCGCAGAGGGCCGACGGATCAGACGAGAGAACGAGTGAGGGCAGGCGGATGCTGCGCCCCTCACGAGCGCGCGTGATCATGTGAGCTCGCGCCGCGGTAATCAACCCCCACGGGACCACGCCCCACGAAAGGCACGCTGACGACATGAGAAGACTCCACTATTCCGGCGGGTACGTGCTGACGCCGGACGCCGTCAGCACGGCGCTCCTGCGCTATGCCCGTGCACTCGCCGACAACGCGACCTCCGACGTCGTCTCCATCCCGGTGCTGGAAGAGGGGGGCGCGCGCGGATACGCGCACTTCCTGGTGGGGCCCGCCAGCCAGCTGTATTCGACACCCGTCGCCGAATCGGTCGAGGAGGTCGTCGACGCCGAGCTCGTCGAAGAACTCGAGAAGCGCACCCGGCGCCTGCAGATCTCCACGCCGGTGTGGCCGGACATGATCGACGAGCCCGATTCACCGCTGGGCATCGACGAGCTGTGACGCCTATCAGTGGGTGCACCAGGGGTCAAGACCCTCGGCAACCCGACGCCGTGCCCCCTATGGTCGAGCGGCGCGGACCGCGCGCGCACATGAACACGGAGGCATGAGTTGGGCAAGTTCATCTACGACGGGCTCGTCAAGGTCGACTTCGAGGACCGACTGCTGATGCACCTGCAGACCGTCATCGGGGCGAAGCTCAGGCGCGGCGAGCCGTTCTTCTTCAGCTGGAAGGACGACACCAGCATCGGTGACGGCCGCACGACGGTGTGGCTGCACCCGCGCTGCTCGATGGTCTACAAGTACTACGGCAGCCGGCGACCGGCGGTCAATCGCGCCTGGATCGAGGCGCTGTCCTACACCGCGAATTCGCAGACCGGGCTGCACATCGTTCCCGAGCCGCCGGAGGGCAGCGGCGAGGCGAGGCTGCCGTCGTGAAGCGCATAGACATCACGTACGGCGGGCAGCTGTACAGCGTGGGCGGCCGCGAGATCGAGGATCTCACCGATGAGATCACGGCCGCCGTGCGCGACGGCGGTGGGTGGATCCGCGTCAACGACGGGGAGGGCGAGCGCCGTGACGCGCTCCTGTTCGTCAGCACCGGCACGAGCATCGCGGTGATCCCGATCCCGGCGACCGGCGGCACCGACTGATCTTCTCGTCGCGACGCATAGATGGTCGGCGGACGTTCGTCAATGCCCTTCGGCGGGTGCGTGGGCGCGGCTCACAGTGGGGCATGACCAAAACGCGAAGCATCCGATCTTCCTGCTCCCTCACCTCCTCGACGGGTGGCGTGCGATGAAGGCGCTCACGTGGCAGGGCACGCGCAAGGTCAGCGTCGAGGAAGTCCCCGACCCGCGCATCGAACACCCTAGCGACGCGATCGTCAAGATCACCTCGACCGCGATCTGCGGCTCGGACCTGCACCTGTACGAGGTCTTCGGTCCGTTCATCGATCGCGGTGACATCCTGGGTCACGAGCCGATGGGGGTCGTCGTCGAGGTGGGCGCCGACGTCAGCACCCTCGCGGTCGGCGACCGCGTCGTCATCCCCTTCAACATCTCGTGCGGCACGTGCTTCATGTGCCGTCGTGGGCTGCAGTCGCAGTGCGAGACCACGCAGGTGCGCGAATACGGGAGCGGGGCCGCGCTGTTCGGCTACACCAAGCTCTACGGCCAGGTGCCGGGAGGTCAGGCCGATTACCTGCGCGTCCCGCTGGCCGACTACAACCACATCAAGGTCGGGGCGGAGCTGCCGGACGACCGCTACCTCTTCCTGAGCGACATCCTCCCGACGGCGTGGCAGGGCGTCGAGTACGCGCAGGTTCCCGAGGGCGGCACGCTCGCCGTCATGGGTCTCGGCCCCGTCGGCCAGTTCGTCGCGCGCATCGCGGCGCACCGGGGGCTGCGGGTCCTGGCCGTCGAGCCCGAGCCGGCGCGTCGAGCGATGGCGGAGCGTCACGGGGCGCTCACCTTCGACCTGACGGACACCATCGTGGACGAGTTGCGCGATCTCACCGAAGGCCGGGGAGCGGACGCCGTCGTCGACGCCGTGGGCCTCGAAGCCCACGGCGACGGCGGCGTGAAGTTCATCCAGAAGGCCGTCGGACTCCTGCCCGATGCGCTGTCGCGGCCGATGATGGACAAGACGGGAATGGACCGTCTCGCGGCTGTCTACGCGGCGATCGACGTCGTCCGCCGCGGAGGCACCGTCTCGCTGAGCGGTGTCTACGCCGGCGACGCCGACATCCTGCCCATGAAGACGATGTTCGACAAGCAGATCAGCCTGCGGATGGGGCAGTGCAACGTGAAGCGGTGGATCGACGATCTGCTGCCGCTCGTCGAGAATCCCGCTGATCCGCTCGGAGTGATGGATCTCGTGACCCACCACGCCCCTCTCACCGACGCCCCCGAGCTGTACGAGACGTTCCAGAAGAAGACCGACGGCTGCATCAAGGTCGTTCTGAACCCCGCCTGACGCACGGCGCGTAGCATCGGGATCGACATGGCACATCGAAAGCGCGTCGCCGAGCCCGATCGGACCGAGAAGACCTGCGCGTCGTGCGGCCGACGCATCGAGTGGCGCGCGGCATGGGCGTCCCACTGGGACGAGGTGCGCTACTGCTCCGATGCGTGTCGCGCCCGCCGGGTGTCGTCGACCGATCGCGAACTCGAGAAGACGATCCTCCGGCTGCTCGGCGAGCGGGCGGCGACATCCACGATCTGCCCATCCGACGCCGCCCGCGCCATCGGCGGCGAGGAGTGGAGAGACCTCATGGAGCCGGCGCGCCGTGCCGCGCGCAGACTCGTCGCCTCGGGCGACGTGCGCATCACCCAGAAGGGCGCGCTCGTGGATCCGTCGACGGCGAAAGGCCCGATCCGCATCGGCCGCGCACGACCGAACGAAGAACAGTGAATGGTGGAGGACTCAGGAATTGCACCTGCAAGGCGCCTCGAGTGCGCGTCCCCCGTGTGAGATCACTATAACGAGCGGGCAGATGGTAGACAAGTTGCCGAAGGGAGGGCGCGTCGCGCATTCCGTGATCGCGGGATCGGACGCGTCGGTGTATGACCGCTGCTGAGAATGGTGTGACCGCCGATGACATCCGCCGCATCTACCTCGAATACATGACGGAGCGGGGGCACGTCGTCATTCCGCGGGCCCCGCTCATCCCCAAAGACGACCCCACCACCCTGTTCACCGGCAGCGGGATGCAGCCCCTGCTTCCCTACCTCCTCGGTGCGGAGCATCCCGCGGGGAGGCGTCTCGCCGACAGCCAGACGTGCCTGCGCGTGCAGGACGTCGAGGAGGTGGGCGACAACCGGCACACGACATTCTTCGAGATGCTCGGCAATTGGAGCCTGGGCGACTACTTCAAGGAGGAGCAGATCCCGCAGGTGTGGACGTTCCTCACCGAGAAGGTGGGGCTCGACCCCGACCGCATCTACGTCTCCTGCTTCAGCGGCGACCCCGAGAACAGCATCCCCAAGGACGAAGAATCGGCGGCGATCTGGTCCCGCCTGTTCGACGAAGCGGGTGTCTCGAGCGCTCAGGTCGATGTCGGCACCGAAGAGCACGCGGCCGCCGTCGGCACGGACGGGGCCCGCATCGCGTTCTACAGCAAGAAGAACTGGTGGTGCCGTGGAGGCAAGGCCGAGGACATGCCGGTGGGGGAACCCGGCGGTCCCGACACCGAGATGTTCTACCTGTTCCCGAATGTGGAGCACGACACGGCGTACGGTCTGCACTGCCATCAGAACTGCGACTGCGGCCGATTCATCGAACTCGGCAACTCGGTGTTCATGGAGTACCAGAAGGCCGAGGTCGGATTCGAGCCGCTTCCTCGGAAAAACGTCGACTACGGCGGAGGACTCGCGCGTATCGCCGCCGCCGCGATCGACAGCCCCGACGTGTTCCGCATCGGCCTGCTGTGGCCGATCATCGAGAAGCTCCAGGAGCTGTCAGGCAAGACGTACGAAGATGAGACGCGGGCGATGCGGGTGATCGCCGACCACCTGCGCGGCGCGACGTTCCTGGCCGTCGACGGCGTGCGCCCCGGCAATAAGGCGCAGGGCTACGTGATGCGGCGACTGATCCGCCGCGCGGTGCGCTTCGCGTTCGACCTCGGACTCGAGGAGAACTTCTTCCCGCAGATCATTCCGACCATCGCGGGCATCTACGAAGAGCACTTCCCCGAGGTGGCCCAGCATGCGACCGAGGTGGAGCGTGTGCTCGTGAAGGAGGAACAGGGGTTCCGACGCACGCTGCGCAAGGGCCTCAAGCAGCTGAACAGCTACCGCGGCACCACGGTCACGGGCGAAGAGCTGTTCGTGCTGTACGACACCTACGGCTTCCCGGTCGAGCTGTCGACGGAGGAGGCGCTGCGCAAGGAGATCGCGCTCAGCGAGAGCTGGCGCGAAGAGTTCGACGAGCAGATGGCGGCGCAGCGCGCGCGGTCGCAGCAGAGCACCACGCTGCACCCGTGACCTGCACGGCGGCCGCCGCCGCGGACGGCGGCCGCCGTAGGCTCGATGCATGACACCGTTCGTCTCGTCCCCCCTCGCGCGCACGACCCCCGAGAAGGCGGGTATCCCGTCCGCCGCGCTGAGCACCCTGATCCGTGCGCTGGAGGATCAGGGGCTCGACCCTCACGCACTGGTCGTCGTCCGCCACGGGCGGATCGTGCTCGACACCGCGTGGGCCCCGTACCGCACCGACCGGGCGGCGCTGTCGTACTCGGCCTCGAAGACCTTCACCTCCGTCGCGATCGGATTCCTCGAGAGCGAGGGGCGCCTGCGCCTCGACGACTCGGTCGGCGATCTGCTCGACCTGCCCAACCCGAACGGCCTGACGGTCTTCCACCTGCTGACCATGAACACGGGCCACACCGCGGAGCAGATCGAGGGGCTGAGGTTCGATCCGCGTGCCCTGCTCGCGGTGCCTCCCGCCTTCGTGCCCGGCACCTATTTCTCCTACAACTCCGACGCGACCTACGCGCTGTCCCGGATCGTCAGCGCGCTCACGGGCGAGACGCTGACCGAGTACCTGCGGCCCCGCCTCCTCGATCCGCTCGGGATCGGCCGGCGGTGGATGAGCCCGCTGTTCGGCGTCGAGCAGGGGTTCTCGGGCTTCCATCTCACCGCGTACGACATCGCGCGTCTCGCCTCGCTGCTCGCCGACGGGGGACGGTGGGGGGAGGACACCCAGCTTGTGCCCGCCGACTACGCCGCCGACCTCGAGAAGCCGTGGTCCGACTCGCACAACCCGGGTGACGGGCCGCCGGCCGAGGGCGCGCCGGTTGATGACTGGACGCTCGGATACGGGTACCAGGTGTGGCGCAGCCGCCATGGATTCCGCATCGACGGCGCCTACGGTCAGTTCGGGCTCGCGGTCCCGGAGCGCGGGCTGGCGATCGGCTATCAGGGAGCGTCGCGCGACACCCCCGCGACCCTGAACGCCATGTGGGATTTCGTCGAGGCGATCGGCGATGGCGACGTGGAGACGGATGCCGCGGCATCCGCAGCACTTGCCGATCGGGCGGACTCGCTCGACACGTGGAACGCCCGCGAGGTGCTCGCAATCGACCCTGCCGCACCGGTCGACACGATGGGCTGGGCGCTCAGCGAGGAGGGCGAGGGATGGCGCCTGAGTATCCCGGGCGGCGACGTCCTGCCCGCTCTCGAGGTCGTCGTCGGCAACGGTACGTGGATCGAGACCGTCGTGGAGCGGACGGGGGAGGGTCATCCTCTCGGCCGCCCGCTGCCCGTGGTCGGGCCCGAGGTGAGCGAGGGCACGCATCTCGCGCTGGCAGCGCGGGGAGCGCGCACCCCCGCAGGTGATGTGCTGGTCCACCTCGTGAACACGACCTCGCCCCACCGGATGATCGTCACCGTCGCGGCGGACGGAGAGATATCCGCAGGGTGGCACACCGCCCCGCTCTGGGAAGCGACGCTCTCGACGCTGGTCACGGCTGCTTTCGTCCTCGACACCGCCGACTGAGCCGGGCGCCGGGGCCTCAGGCCACCCGACGCACGACGATGATGCCGTCCTCGAGGTGGCCGTGGGCGTCCGCCGCGACGACGTCCGCACGCGGACGGACGTCGACCGCCTCGGCCACCCACTCGGGTGCGCGCAGACCCAGGGTCTCGAGCTCCTCGTCAGGGGTGCGCAGCACCGGACCATGATCGTGCGCGTCGGACCCGGCCTGCGCGACGTGGGAGACGATCACCAGCCTGCCGCCCGGTGCCACGCGCGCTGCCGCGGCGCGCAGCACCTCGATGCGCGGGAAGTCATGCTCGGAGGAGTGCAGGAAGCTCGCCGTGACGAGGTCGAATCGCGCTTCCGGCATCTCCCTCGTGGCATCCATGACGACGAAGCGTGCGCGGTCGTCGTCGATCCCCCGCTCGCGCGCCGCAGCGGAGGCGCGCCCGACAGCCGTCGCCGAGACGTCGATGCCGGTGACGCGCCAGCCGTGGTCGGCGAACCAGATCGCATCGCCGCCTTCGCCGCAGCCGATGTCGAGGACGGTGCCGGGCGCGAGCGGTGCGACGAGGATGGCGACGGTGCTGTTGACGTGGCCCGACCACACCGTGCCTGCGGACGAATAGCGGCTCTCCCACTCCCGGTTCCGGTCCGCGGTCCGTTGTGCGGCGACCGCGTGCGCCGCATCCTCGGCGACGAGGGCGCTCTTCGCGCCCGCCGACCCCTCGCTCATCGAGGGGGGCCCGCCGGCGTCAGGGCTCGCGGTGTCGCCTCGTGTGTCCGTGTGCGCATCCATGTCTTCATCGTGTTCGTCTGCGCATGAAGTTGCAAACGCTTTTGCGATATTGGCAAGATGGGGGGATGGCCGGGGAGATCGAGCACGTCGGGCCGCGTCTTCGCGCCGCGCGGCAGTCGCACGGGTGGACCCTCGAGGATCTGGCCGAGCGCGCGGGGATGTCGGTCAGCACGCTGTCGCGGCTGGAGTCCGGCAAGCGCCAGGCGTCGCTCGGGCTGCTGGTGCCGCTCACGCGCCAGCTCGGCATCCGCATCGACGATCTGCTGCCCACGGCGTCACCCGACCCGCGGGTGCGTCGCAGCCCCACGCGACGCGGCGGCATGACGATCGCCCCGCTGACACTCGATCACTCCCCGGTGCAGACGTTCAAGATCACCTTCCCCGCCGCACATGCCGCGCCCGCTCCGCGGGTGCATGAGGGCTTCGAGTGGATCTACGTCCTGAGCGGGCGGCTGCGACTGGTGCTCGATGACACCGAGCACGTGATCGAGCGGGGCGAGGCGGCGGAGTTCGACACGCGCCTGCCGCACAGCCTGAGCGCGACGGTGGACGGCCCCGCCGAGGTGCTCAGCATCTTCAGCGCCGCCGGGGAGAGGCTGCACACCCACGTCGCGACCGACTGAGGAGAAGGCGGCAGCCGTCCGGGCGGACGGCGGTCGGCGGTGCATCAGGACGCGGCGGCCCGTTCGGACTCCGCCTGTTCGTGCTTCCACTCGCGGAACGACTCCTCGGTGCGCCCGTAGCGCCAGTAGCCCGAGATCGAGACGCGATCACGGCGGAGGCCGCGCTCACCGAACAGATACGGGCGGATGCGGTGCATGACCTCCTGCGCCTCGCCGTGCACGAAGACGTGCGGGGTGCCGACCGGCCATTCCAGGCTGCGCACGGCATCGAGCAGCAGCCCGTCGGCGGGACCGCCCGCCCGGTACACCCACTGCACCCGACCGCCGTCCGGGAGGGCCATCGCGGCTTCGTCTCCCGGCTCCTCCACGAGGACGATCACGCGGGCCACCGCATCGGCGTCGAGTGCGGCGGCTGCGGCGATGATCGCCGGCAACGCGGACTCGTCGCCGACGAGGAGATGCCAGTCCGCGTCCGGATCGGGACGGTAGGCGCCACCCGGGCCGTTGGCGAGCAGGGTGTCGCCGGGCTGCGCGTGCGCCGCCCACGGGCCGGCGACGCCCTCGTCACCGTGGACGACGAAGTCGATCGCCAGCGTGCCGGCCGCGACATCCGGGAACAGTGCGGTGTACGTGCGCACGTCCGGAAGGTGCTCGGGAGGGAGGATGCCGCGGAGTGCACGCACATCGAGCGGTTCGGGGTATGTCACACCGGGCTGAAGGAAGACGAGCTTCACATAGCGATCGGTGGCGTCACTGCCGGCGAAGGCGGAGAGGTCATCGCTGCGGAAGTGGATGCGCCGGATGTGGGGTGTGGTCCAGTCGGCGCCGGTGACGGTGAGTCGCGTGGTCACCGCGTCAGGCCGCGGCGAGCTTCTTGAGCTTCTTCTTCGCCTCGCGCTCGACGAGTACGGGGAGGAAGTCGCGCACGTGGGCGTCCTTCATCGTCGCGTGCGCCTCGTCGACCGTCGTGCGGATGACGGCAGGGTCGAGACTCGGGAAACGAAGAGTGAGGCGCTCCACCACCTGATCCATCGCTGCGTTCTCGTCGACGATCTCGTGGGTCATGGTGCTCTCCAAGGGGGTTCGACGCACGGAGCGAGTCGTGCGTTCTCGCAACGATATCCGGCGACGCTCCGATCTGCCACCGGCCCGCACGTCGACGGGGTGGCCGCATGTCCGCCCCCCGCAGTACTGTCCCGCCATGACCGATCAAACGGCGGATCCTCTCCTCCTGGACTGGCTGCGCGAGTCCGACCCCGCGCTGCGCTGGCAGGTCGAACGCGACCTCCTGCGTGCACCCGAGGACGTGTGGAGTCGCACGAGGGCGCGCATCGCGACGGAGGGGTTCGGCGCGCGGATGCTGGCGCACCAGGGTGCCGACGGGCAGTGGGCGGGGGGCGCGTTCTTCCCGGGAGGGTGGTTCGACTCCGGCGGACCCGAAGAGCCGGAAGGCCAGCCCTGGACTGCCACGACCCCGGTGCTGAAGCTTCTGCGGGAATGGGGCCTCGACGCGTCAGCGCTGGACGGGACCGCGGCGCTGCTGGCGGCGAACGCCCGGTGGGAGTACGACGATCTGCCGTATTGGGGCGGCGAAGTGGACTGCTGCATCAACGCCGACACCCTGGCGACGGGTGTCTGGCTCGGGGCGGACGTCGACGGTATCGCCGAGTGGTTCGTCGAGCACCGCCTCGCCGACGGTGGCTGGAACTGCGAGTGGGTGGAGGGATCGACGCGCTCGTCGTACCACTCCACCCTCAACGCCGTCCGCGGCCTGCTCGCATACGAGGTCGCAACCGGCGGCAGCCCGGCGCTCACGGCGGCGCGCCACGCCGGCGAGGAATACCTCCTGGAACGCGACCTGTTCACGCGCCTCACGACGGGCGACCTCGTCGGTGACTGGGCGCTGCGCCTGTCGTACCCCTTCCGCTGGAAATACGACATCCTCCGCGCGACCGATCATCTGCGCGATGCCGCCATGCACGACGGCACCCGGCCCGACCCCCGCATGAGCGAGGCCATCGAGCTCCTCCGCGCGCAGCGTCAGCCCGACGGCACGTGGCTGCAGGGCGTGCGCCACCCCGGGCGGGTGTGGTTCGAGGTCGATGTGGCGGAGGGCCGGCCGTCGAAGTGGCTCACCTTCTTCGCGACACGCGTGCTGGCATGGTGGGATGCCGGCTGACGGGTTCGACGAGCGGAGCCGTGGGTGCGGACGGCACGCGCGTCTCAGCCGGCCAGCGCCCGGTGCACGGATGCCACGGCGCTGGAGCCTTCGCCCACCGCTGCCGCCACCCGCTTCATGGAGCCGCGGCGGACGTCCCCTGCCGCGAACACGCGGGGGACGGATGTCTCGAAGGGGAGGGGCTCGCGCCCGAGCGACTGCCACTGCGCGAGCGTCTGGGAAGCGACATCCGTGCCGGTCCGCAGGAAGCCGTCGCTGTCGCGATCGAGGTCGGGCAGCCACGAGGTCGCCGGATCGGCGCCGATGAAGCAGAACAGTCCGCGGGCATCGATCTCGCCGACGGTGTCGATGTGCACGCGCTCGAGGGCGCCCGTGCCGTCGAGACCGACCACATGCGAGCGCGTATGCACATGCACTCTCGGGTCTTCCAGGAGGCGGTCGACGAGGTAATTCGACATGCGTGCGCCGAGGTCGTCCCCCCGCACCACCAGGTGAACGGGGCACCCGTTCGACGAGAGGTAGAGAGCCGCCTGCCCCGCGGAGTTGGCGCCGCCCACCACGACGACGGGTGACGAGATCACCTGGCGGAGCTCCAGCTGCGTCGCCGCGTAGTAGATGCCGGATCCCTCGAATTCACTCCAGCGTTCGAGACCGAGACGGCGATAAGCCGCGCCCGAGGTGACGATGGTGGTGCGGGCCCGGATGATGCGCCCATCGGTGAGCGTGATGTCGAGCAGATCGCCGGCGGGCTCGAGGGCGACGGCCTCGCACGGGGCGTACACGCGCACACCGAACTTGAGTGCCTGGAGCGATGCCTGGCCGATGAGGTCGCCGCCGCTGACCCCGAAGGGGAACCCGAGGAAGTTCTCGATGCGCGATGTCGCCGCCGCCTGCCCGCCAGGGGCGACCGCGTCCAGCAGCACGGTGCTGAGCCCCTCCGAGGCACCGTAGATCGCGGCGGCGAGACCCGCGGGACCGCCGCCCACGACGACGAGGTCGACGATCTCGTCGCCCCGCGCCTGGTAGCTCAGCCCCAGGCGCTCGGCCACGATCCCCGGTGTGGCGCGGAGGATCGGCTCGCCCTGGATGAAGGCGACGGGGAGGTCGGCTTCGGTGAGGTCGTGGCCCGACAGCGAGCCGAGATCACCGGGCGGGAGCCCCACCGCTGCGTGCACGAGGTCGAGCCGTTCCGCGAAGCGCTGGAGCGCCAGAAGATCTCGCGAGGACTCCACCCCGACCAGTTTGAGCGTCATGGCCGCGGGACCCCGTCGCAGGCTCTCGCGCCGCGCCCACAGCGCATGCAGAACGATGTCGCAGAGCTCATCGTCTTCGGCCATCAGGCGACGCAGCTGATCGCGCGGCACGCGGAGGACCCGGCCGTCGGTGACCATCCGCGCCGACAGGAAGGCGCCCTGGCCGTTGAGCAGTCCGAGCTCGCCCACGAAGGTGCGCTCACCCATGACGGTGATGTGCATCTCCCGCGACCAGCTCAGAGCATCGCGCACGATCTCCACGCGGCCGGTCTCGACGAGGAAGAGGTCGTAGGCGGGGTCGCCGGCGCGGAACAGGTAGTCGCCCGCGGCCGCGGTCTCGGCGGTGCCGAACGCGGTGAAGCGCGCCCACTGGGCGTCGGTCAGGGGCGGGCTCTGGACGGGATCGCGAGACGCGTCAATCATCACCACGACCCTAACCGGCCGGGGCGGTGATGTCGTCCGATGCCGCGAGCGCGCGGATCAGCGACTGTGCGTCGTACGGCCCGACGTGCCGCCGGCCGTTGACGAAGAGCGTCGGCACCGAGGTGATGCCCATCGCCTCGGCGTCGAACATGTCATCGCGCACGCGAGAGGTCACGTCGGGATCGGTGAGGTCGCGTTCGAACCTCTCGACATCGAGGCCGAGATCGCGCGCGAGGCGGACGATGTCGGACGGGCGCTGATTCTCCTGGTCGGCGAACAGCCCGCGCTCGAACTCGAAGAACTTGCCCTGCAGTGCGGCGGCCTCTGCGGCCTCCGCCCCGGCCAGCGCGTTCGGGTGGGGCCCCACGAGCGGGGCGTGCCGCCAGACGTAGCGCAGCTGATCTCCGAGTTCGCGCGCGACCTCCTGGATAGACCCCGACGCCTTGAGGCAGAACTCGCACTGGAAGTCCCCGTACTCGACGATCGTGTACGGCGCGTCCGCGTTGCCGAAGACGTGGTCGCGGCGCATGTCGACCGGGCGCACGAGTGTCTGACCGGTCTCGATGTCGGGGTGCGCGGCGTCCGAGACGCGGAAGACGATCGTGGCGATGAGGAAGGCGAGGACGGATGCGGCGAGCACGCCGACCCGCGCTTCGTTCTGTGCGGCGGGGTCGTCGATGGCGATGTCGACGATGAACAACGAGATCGTGAAGCCGATGCCGCACAGTGCGGCCCCGCCCGCGATGCGGTCGAGCGTGAGACCGGGGCCGAACTCCCCGACGCGGAAGAGCTTCATCAGCGCGCTCGAGCCGAACACGCCGAGGAACTTGCCGACGACGAGCCCGACGACGATGCCCCACGTGAGGGCGGAGCCGAGCGCGGCGCCGAGGATGTCGGGGCTGAGCTGCACTCCGGCGTTGGCCAGGGCGAAGAGCGGCAGCACGACGTACGCGACGTACGGCCCGTAGGCCGACTGCAGCCGCTCGTTGATGGAGATGGACTCGCGCAGGCTGTTCGCCGCGGCGCGGGCGTATTCGGTGTTGGGGGACTGGCGGAACGTGCGTGCCAGTTCCAGAGCGTGCTCGACGTCGCGGCGGTTCGGTCGATAGACCGGCACGAGCAGCGCGATGGCGACCCCCGCCAGGGTGGGGTGCACGCCCGAGGCGAGGAACGCGAGCCAGACGATGATCGACAGGCTCGCGTAGACGAGCCCGCGGCCGCCGCGGAGGTAGCGGGTGAAATAGATGCCCACGAGCCCTGCCGCCGCGACGAGCAGCGGCATGGCGGTGAAGTTCTCCGTGTAGACGAGGGCGATGATCGTGAGCGCGCCGATGTCGTCCACGACGGCCAGCGCGAGCAGGAACACGCGCAGCCGGCCGGGTACCCGCGGCCCGATCAGGGCGAGCGCGCCCACGAGGAAGGCGGTGTCGGTGGAGATCACCACACCCCAGGCCTGGGCATAGCCGGAATCTCCGACGATCAGCACGAACAGCAGCGCCGGGATCGCCAGGCCGGCGACGGCCGCGAGCACCGGCACGACGGCGCGCGACCAGCTCGTCAACTCGCCGATCGCGAACTCGCGGCGCACCTCCAGCCCGACCGTGAAGAAGAAGATGGCCATGAGCGCGTCGTTCACCACGGCGTGCAGCGTGAACTCGAGCCGCAGGTCGGCGACGCCGAACGTCATGCGGGTGTCCCAGAACTCCTCGTAGGAGGCATGCGCGATGTTGGCCCAGACGATGGCCGCCAGCGTCGCGACCAGCAGCAGGACGGCGCCGGTGCGGTTGCGGCCGAGATCGCGGATCGTGCCGGCGATCGATCGGCGGGGACGCGATGGCGCCGCCGCGGGCGAGGACGAGGGGATGATCTTGAGCTCGGTCATACGCGTGCATTCTCCTCGGGGGGCCTCGAGCGGACAAGACGCCGGCTCGATACGCTGGCACGGGCCCTGCGAGCCGCGCGCCACCGACGTGAGGAGAACGCCATGCCGATCCTGAACAAGGACATGACCCTGTGTATTTCGCTCGCCGCCCGGCCGAGCAATCTGGGCACGCGCTTCCACAACTTCCTCTACGACGAACTCGGCCTCAACTACGTCTACAAGGCGTTCGCCCCGATCTCGCTCCCCGATGCGATCGCCGGTGTGCGCGGGCTCGGCATCCGAGGCGCCGCCGTCTCGATGCCGTACAAGGAGGACGTCATCGCCCTCCTCGACGGTCTCGACGAGTCGGCGGCGGCGATCGACTCGGTCAACACCGTCGTCAACACCGACGGCCGCCTCATCGGCCACAACACCGACTACACCGCGGTGCGTTCGCTGCTGACGCTGCACGATGTTCCGGCGTCGCACACCTTCCTCCTGCGGGGCAGCGGGGGAATGGCCAAGGCCGTGGCCGCTGCTCTCCGCGACGCGGGGTTCGCGCGCGGCACGATCATCGCCCGCAACGAGGAAGCGGGCCGCGCGCTCGCGGGGCTCTACGGCTTCGACTGGCATCCGACCGGTGCGGGCCTCACCGCCGACCTGCTCGTCAACGTCACGCCGCTCGGCATGGCCGGTGGCGCCGACGCCGAGGTCCTCGCCTTCGATGCAGCGACCGTGGCGGAGGCATCCGTCGTCTTCGATGTCGTGGCGATGCCGGCCGTCACCCCCCTGCTGCAGGCAGCGCAGGATGCCGGGGTGCGGGTGATCACGGGCGTCGAGGTCGCCGCGCTGCAGGCGGAGGAGCAGTTCGTGCTCTACACGGGGGTCCGCCCCCGCGCCGACCAGGTGCGGCGGGCGTCGGAGTTCTCGCGCGAGGGGTGACAGCGGACGCGGCGAGCGGGACGGTCAGCCGTCGCCGAGGCCGTCCAGAAGATCGGCGGTCGGCGCGAAGAACACGCTGCCGGTGTGCGCCGTCGAGAAGTCGAGCAGCCGGTCGTGCAGACCGGGAGGGTCGCCGATGAACATGCGCTGCAGCATCTTCTCGATCACCCACAGGTGCCGTGCGTACCCGATGAAGTACGTGCCGAACTCGTCGGCACCCGGGCTGCCGAACGGCATGTTGTCGCGCAGGATGTCGTGCTCGCCCTGATCATCGACGATCGTCGAAAGGGTCTTGTGGGCCTTCTGGGCGTCTTCGGCCGCGTCGTCGAGCTCGATGTTGTCGGCTTTCGTGCGCCCGATGATGGCTTCCTGCTGCTCGGTCGTGAGCGACTGCCACTGCCGGATCGGGTGCAGGTACTTCTGCACGACGACGTAGCTTCCGCCGGCGAAGGCGGCGTCCTCGTCGCCGACGAGGGTTGAATCCGGCAATGCAGGGCCGACGGGGTTGGCCGTGCCGTCGACGAAACCGAGCAGGTCGCGGTCGTCGAACGACCGGAAGCCGACGGTCTCGTCGACCACGGCGACCGCATCGCCGAGCACGCCGAGCATCTGCTTCTCGAGCTCGAAGCAGAGATCGCGTCGGTCGGAGCGGATGTGGAAGAGCAGGTCGCCGGGCGTCGCAGGGGCGGTGTGCGCGGCACCGACGACCGGCTGGAACGGATGCAGCTCCGCCGGCTGCGCCTGACCGGTGAGGCTCGTCCACACCCGACTGCCGATCCCGACCGTGCACGAGACGGCGGCGCCGAGGTCGCGGAAGGCGACGTTCTTGACGATGTCGGAGACGCTCCCGAGGGCCGAGCGCACGGCGGCGACCGCATCCGGGCGATCGGCAACGGTCAGTACCAGGAAGACCGCCGAGATCGTGAGCGGCGCGTCGACGCTCTGGGTCTCGATCGGCACCCGTCTGCCGGGGGTGGACATGCTCATCGTTCTCCTTGCGAGGGGGTCAGGTGGTCAGGCGGCGGCCCGTCGCCGCATCGTCAGGGCAGCGGTCACCGTGGCGATGACGACGATGCCGGCGAAGACGAGCAGCACTCCGGTGGGGGGTGCGAACGCGAGGGCGACGCCGATGGCCAGCACCGGGATCGCGAGGCCCGCGTAGGCGATCAGGAAGAGGAGGGCGAGCGTCTCGCCGCGGCGGCGGGGGTCGGCGACCGAGGCGGCCGTCGTGATCGCGGCCTTGAACAGCACACCCACCCCGAGCCCGGCGATCACCCCTCCGCCGATGAAGAGCCACAGCTCGGGGACGACGGCCCCGAGCGCGACCGCCATGAGCCCCACCGCGCAGGCGACCGCCGCGATTGTGAGCTGCGTGCGCGTGGGGATGCGCCCGAGCACGATCTGTCCGACGGCGGACGCCGCGAACACCGAGAACGCGGTCGCCCCGGCCAGGAGGTGGTCGCCCTCGTGGAACGTCAGCACGAGGAAGGTGGGTGCGAGCGACGTGAACAGGCCGAAGACGGCGAATCCCGCGAAGGCGCCGAATCCCGCGGTGGCGAACTTCGGACCGGCACCGGCCGGCACGGAGAGCCGTTGCGGTCGATATCGGACGGGCTCGGCCGGCGGGTCGACGGTCTCGGGCACGCACGACAGGGCGATCGCTCCGACGAGCAGCACGACCAGGAAGACCGCGTGCGGCAGCATCAGCGGGTCGGGCAGGAACTCCGCGAAGAGTCCGCCGATGAGCGGACCGAGCGCGAGGCCGCCGAGATTCGCGACCCCCGAGACGGATGCCGCCACGATGGTGTTCTCGTCGGGCTTGGCAGTCGCGCGCAGCTCGCCCAGATGCGCGGTCGCGCTCGCCGTCAGCATGCCGATGCTCGCTCCGTTCACGAGCCGCGCGACGATGAGGCCGGGAACGTCCTGCCAGAGCAGGAACATCACCGCCGACAGGGCGGAGACCAGCACCGCGAGGATGAGCACGGGACGACGGCCGAGCCAGTCGCTGATATGGCCGAACAGGTAGAGGCTGACCACCACCCCGACCGCGTAGGCGGCGAAGATCACGGTGATGGTCGAGACCGGGAAGCCGTCACGCTGCTGATACAGCGGATAGAGCGGGGTCGGGACGGTCGAGTAGGCCATGACGCTCAGGAACGTGGCCGCGACGATCCAGAAGCCGATGCTGTGGGGCACGCGGGGCAGGCGCATGCTCATAATCTAGGGCGGACGGCGCGCGGCCGCGCTCGACAGCCGTCGAATATCGTGCGCCGACGCTGCGCCGGGCATCGGTGCACGGTAGCTTCGAGGCATCCGACGCTCTGTGCCCCTGACAGGAGGACCCATGTCGATTCCCGGGATCGATCCGACCGTGCCGCCCTCGGGGAGCGGGTGCGTCGAGTGCGACGCGAGCGGCTCGTGGTGGGTGCACCTGCGGCGCTGCGCGGAGTGCGGACACGTCGGGTGCTGCGACGACTCGCTCAACCGGCATGCCACCGCGCATTTCCACTCCACGCGGCACCGCTACATGCAGAGTTTCGAGCCCGGCGAGGACTGGTACTGGGACTACGTCGAAGAGACCATGCTCGACGGCCCCCGGCTGGCTCCGCCCGAGCATCATCCCGCGTCACAGACCGTGCCCGGGCCCGCCGAGCGCCTCCCGCGGGACTGGCAGGAGATCCTCGCCGAGCGGTGACCGGCCATCTGCGGCGCCACCCGGATCTACCCTCGGGGTATGACGATCGGCGGCGCAAGGGTGGGGCCGGTGCTGCTGCGCTGGACGGATGCCGCGTCCTCTGACGACCACCCTGCCATCACCGCCGCCGAAGACGGCCTCGCCGCGGTCGGAGCGCAGCAGGTGCGTCGCCACGCGAGCCTGGAGGGGCTGCGCGCTCGCCGGTTCGCGCTCGGCCGACACCTTCTCGCCACTCTGATCGGCGAGCTGGCCGGGCCCGAGGCCGAGCCGGAGATCGACACGACCTGCGCGCTGTGCGGCGCCGACCACGGTGCTCCCCGGGCGGTGGTCGCGCCGGTGGCGCTGAGCGTGAGCTACGCAGGTTCTGTGGTGGTGGCCGCTGCCGCGCCCCGCGCCGTGATCGCGCGGCTCGGGGTCGACGTCGAGCGGCGCGCCGGTGCGGCGGGCGAAGTGCAGTCCGGACTCGCGGCGTTGTTCGCGCCGGCCGCCCCGCCCGATCTCGCCGGCTGGACGCGCATCGAGGCCGTCCTGAAGGCCGACGGACGCGGAGTGCGGATCGAGCCGGCCGATGTCGTCGGTGATGCGCGGGATGCCGCATCCGCCCGCCTTCCCGGAGGGACGTGGATGCGAGTGCCCGGCGTGCACGACGCCTTCGAGGTCGCCACGGTGGGGGGCGCGGACGCGCCCGAAGGATGCGTCGTCAGTCTTGCGGTCGCCTGGGCCTGAGTCGCGGTGCGGTCGCATCGAGCACCCGTTCGGCGATCGCCGCCGCGCGTCCCGTCTTCGGGCCGTCGGGGAGGGGCGGCAGGGCGGGTTCGTCGAGCCAGATGCGGAACAGGTCTGCGAGCGGAACGCCTGCCACGCGCTCGGCGAGGGCCGTGAAGTCGGCGGTGGACGCGATGCCGTAACGGAACCGCGCTGTCCACTCGCGCAGGATCGTGAAGAACACACCGTCGCCGACCGTCGATCGCAGGGCGTGCAGTGCCAGCGCGCCGCGCTTGTAGACGCGGTCGTCGAACATGCGGTCGGGGCCGGGATCGGAGACCACGAGGTCCCGGGGGAGCAGGGCGATGCGCGCATGGTGCTGACGCGCCCTGGCATCGGCGGTGGGCCCGCCGTCGGCCTCAGACCACAGCCACTCGGCGTAGCAGGCGAAGCCCTCGTTGAGCCAGATGTGCTGCCACCCGGCGAGGCCCACACTGTTGCCGAACCACTGATGGGCGAGTTCGTGCGCGATGAGGCGCTCGAGTCCGCCGATGCCGTCGATGTGGTTCGATCCGAACACGGCCGCGCCCTGCGATTCGAGCGGGATCTCGAGGGCATCCTCGGTGACGACGACGGTGTACCCCTCCTGCGGGTACGGTCCGAAGAGCCGCTGGTAGAGCGCCATCATGCGCGGCAGCGGCTCGAAGTCCGCGTGCACACGCGCCGCGATGGCCGGCGGGTACGACAGCTCGCCCGCCACCATGTCGAGGGTGAGGGGCTCGGTCACGTACCGACCGACCTGGACGGCGACGAGATAGGTGGGTGTCGGGGCATCCTGCTCGAACGTCCAGGTCGTCCGGCCCGCGCGGGACGCCCGTCCGGTGCGCCGACCCGTCGCCGACACCGAGTACAGCGCGTCCGTGGTGAACGCGAGGCGGTAGGTCGCCTTGTCGGAGGGCACGTCGTTGCACGGGAACCACGTCGGTGCGCCGGTGGGCTGCGAGGCGACGAGCACGCCGTCCTCCAGCTCCTCCCATCCGATCGTCCCCCAGCGCGAACGGCGGGGACGCGGCGCACCGGCGTAGGTGATCGTGACCTCGAACGGTTCGCCTGCGGCCAACGGACCGCCGAAGGAGATGCGCAGCTTTCGGTCGGTCTGCCGGAAGGTCGCTCCCTTGTCCCCCGTCACCCGCACGCGGCTGGCCCGCAGGGTGATCAGATCGAGAGACATCGTGCGGATCGGCACGGCCGCCCGCCCGCGGATCGTCGCGGTGCCGCTCAGCCGATTCGTCGTGACGCGGTAGTCGAGCTCCAGATCGTAGTGCTCGACGCGGATGCCCGCGTCGCCGCTCTGCGGGGTGTAGGAGTCGGCGCTCATTCGCTTTCAGCCTGGTAGACGCGCACCTTGACCGCACGCCACGGACCGATGGGGTTGCCGCTCCAGCGGCTGCCGACGGGGACGGATTCTCCCCGCATGACCAGAGACGCGGGCCCGACGGTGGCGTTCGCGCCGATCGTCGCGGCGGGCAGGACCACGCTGTGCGGGCCCAGGGTGGCGCCCGCCTCGAGGGTCACGGTGTCGATGCTCATCACCCGATCATGGAACAGATGCGTCTGAACCACACATCCGCGGTTGACGGTCGCGCCGTCGCCCAGGGTCACGAGGTCGGGTTCGGGCAGCCAGTAGCTGTCGCTCCAGACACCCCGGCCGATCTTCGCACCGAGCGAGCGCAGCCACATCGCGAGGGCCGGGGTACCGGCGGCCGCGTTCGCGAACCACGGGGCGGCGACCATCTCGGTGAAGGTGTCCGACACCTCTGTGCGCCAGATGAAGCTCGACCAGAGCGGGTGCTCGCCGCGCCGGATCGGACCGACGAAGGCCCATTTCGCGGCGGTGGTGATGGCGGCGGCGCCCGCGCCGGCGATCAGCATCACGACGCCCGACAGCACGATCGCCACGCCCACGCCCCAGGTCTGGATCATCCAGCCGATCGTGAACAGCACCCCGAGCCCGATCGCGCACGAGACGAACACAGGCAGGATGCGGCACAGTTCCCAGAGGGTGCGGGCCACCCGCAGGCTGGGCCGCGGGTGGTAGGTGCGCTCCAGATCGGAGTCGTTCACGACGCGGCGCAGTCGCATCGCGGGGGAGCCCAGCCAGGACGAGCCCGGCTTCGACTTCTCGGGGGCGACCGAGAGCACGGCGACGAGCCCGTCGCGGGGCACGCGGTGTCCGGGCCCGGCCATGCCGGAGTTGCCCAGGAACGCGCGCTTGCCGATGCGCGCCTCGGCGAGGCGCATCCATCCGCCCTTGAGCTCGTACGTCGCGACCATCGTGTCGTCGGCGAGGAACGCGCCCTCGTCGATCGTCGTCATCGACGGGATGAGGAGCACGGTGGACGCCTCGACGTCGGGACCGACCCGTGCTCCGAGCAGGCGGAGCCACACCGGAGTGAACAGGCTCGAATAGATCGGGAAGAGCAGTGTCCGTGACGAGTCGAGCAGTCGCTCGGTCGTCCACGCCTGCCAGGCGACCCGGCTGCGCACGGGGTGCACGCCCTCGGTCAGTCGGATGGACAGCACGCGCACCAGCACCACGACGGCGACCGCGAACGTGAGGCCTGTGGCCAGCGTCGCCGGGATGAGCCAGAGGAGCGCGGGGCCGACCGCGTCGCTGAGCGTGTCGACTCCACGGATGCCCTGGGCGATCACGAGACCGCCGACGGCGAAGGCGAGGAAGGGGAGCAGGCCGAGCATCGCGGACGACGCCGCGTACGCCCAGAGCCAGCGGGTCGGCGCCGGCGGGCGCGCGGGCGCCAGCGGGCGTGTCGTCCCGCCGACGCGCACCGCCGGAGAGCCCGCCCACCGCTGGCCCGCGCGGACGCGGCCGAAGACGGCCGAGCCCGGCGCGATCTCGGCGCCGCGGCCGATCTTGGTGCCCGGCGCCAGCGTGCTGCGGGCGCCCACCGTGGCCCCGGCGCCGATGCGGATCTCGCCGATGCGCACGGTGTCGCCGTCGATCCAGTAGCCCGACAGGTCCACTTCGGGCTCGATGGCCGCCCCGGCGGCGATGTCGAGCATGCCCGTCACCGGCGGTAGCGCGTGCAGGTCGACGTCGGGGCCGATCTTCGCCCCGAGCGCCCGGGCGTAGTAGCTCACCCACGGTGCGCCTGCCAGCCCGACGGGATCGATCTGGCGCGCGACCTGTTCGGCGAGCCAGAGCCGCAGGTGCACGCCGCCACCGCGCGGATAATCGCCCGGCCGGAGCCCGCCGAGAAGAAGCCGCGACGCGCCCGCTGAGATGGTCATGCGGCCGAACGGCGTGACGAAGAGGATCAGCCCCAGCAGCAGCAGCCACCCGGGCACCGACGGCAGGAACTCGAAGCCCGGAACGAGCTGCAGGAACCACCCGGCGGTGAGCAGCCACAGCGTCCAGCGGATGCCGGTCAGGATGAACAGCGGCACCCCGGCGAGCGTCTGCACCCACTGCATCACGCGTGGTGTCGGATGCGGAGTGCTGAAGGTCGCGGGGATGGCGTCGTCATCGGATGCCTCGGCCTCGACGGCGTCCGCCATCCGACGAAGTCTCGGCAGGTCGTAGACATCGGCCATCGTGAACTCGGGTGCCCGCGTGCGGATGCGCGACACGAGCTGTGCGGCGGCGAGCGAGCCTCCGCCGAGCTGGAAGAAGTCGGCGTCCTCATCGGAGGGACGGATGCCGAGCACCGCCTGCCACTGCTCGGCGAGCCACGCGGTGGTTCCCGAGAGCGGAGAGTCCGCGGCATCCGTGTCGGTCAGTGGCCAGGGAAGGGCGGCCTTGTCCACTTTGCCCGAGGTGCGCACCGGGAGATCGTCCATGACGGCCAGGAGTGGGATGAGCGGAGCGGGCAGAGTCTCGGCGAGCTCCGCCCGGGCGGTCTGCCGATCGAACCCCTCGGTCGGCACGACGTAGCCGACCAGGAGCTGGACGCCGCCTTCGGACCGCTGCACCACGACCGCCGCGGCCGAGACCGCACTCAGGGCCTGCAGAGCGGACTCGACCTCACCGAGTTCGATGCGTCGCCCGCCGACCTTGACCTGATCGTCGGCGCGTCCCTGGAAGAGGAGTCCCTCCGGCTCGAACCGCACCAGGTCGCCCGAGCGGTAGGCGCGTTCCCACCCGAGGGCCGGGAAGGGTGCGTACTTCTCGGCGTCCTTCGCGGGATCGAGGTAGCGGGCGAGGCCCACGCCCCCGATGATGAGCTCGCCCACCCCGCCTTCGGCCACGCGTCGTCCCTCGGCGTCGACGACGGCGAGTGCCCAGCCGTCGAGCGGCAGTCCGATGCGCACGGGGCCGGTGCCGTCCAGGAGCGCCGCGCAGGCGACCACGGTCGCCTCCGTCGGGCCGTAGGTGTTCCAGAGCTCGCGGCCCTCTCCGACGAGACGCGTCACCAGCTCCGGCGGGCAGGCCTCCCCGCCGAAGATCAGCAGCCGGACGTTCTCGATGGCGTCGTGCGGCCACAGGGCGGCGAGCGTCGGCACGGTGGAGACCACGGTGATGCCGTGACCCACGAGCCAGGGGCCGAGGTCTTCGCCGGAGCGCACGAGTGAGCGCGGAGCGGGGACGAGGCACGCGCCGTGCCGCCAGGCGAGCCACATCTCTTCGCAGGACGCGTCGAAAGCGACCGACAGGCCGGCCAGCACGCGATCGCCCGGGCCGAGGGGCGCGCCCTGCAGGAACAACTGCGCCTCGGCGTCGACGAAGGCCGCGGCAGAGCGGTGCGAGACCGCGACGCCCTTCGGGACACCGGTCGATCCCGAGGTGAAGATGATCCAGGCGTCGTCGTCGACGGTCGGCGGAGGCACGATCAGCACGGAACTCGACGACGGGTGCGGCGCATCGCCCTCGAACAGCTCGCCGTGTCGGGCCGACGCCGGCTCGGCGGCGCTCGGCACGTAGCTCCCCCCGCCGACGATGACCCCGGCGACGTGCGCCTCCCCGAAGACGAGGTCGGCCCGCTCCTGAGGGTCGTCGGCGTCCACGGGTACGTAGGCCGCGCCGGCGGCCATGATGCCCAGGATCGAGAGGTAGAGCTCGCGTCCGCCCGAGGGCATGCGCACTCCCACCCGGTCCCCGCGCTGCACCCCCGCCTCGTGCAGGCGAGCGGCGGTGCGCCACACCTGGGTCACGAGCTCGGCGTAGCTGAGCGCGCCGTCGGAGTCCTCGATCGCGGACGCCTGGGGATGCCGGCGCGCCGTCTCCCGCAGGATGTCGATGAGTGTGCGCGGGGGCGTCGCGAGGGCGCGACGATCGAGGATCTCCTGGGTCATCGGGCGTTCAGGCGCTGAGGAGCGCGACCAGCTGCGCCTTCGGCAGACGCCAGAAGCCCGTGCGGCCCTCGGCCTTCGCGCGCTCGCGCAGTTCGGCGAGGGTCAGGCCGTTGAGATCGGTGGATGCCACACCCGCCGGCTGCGCGCGGCGCGCGGCAGCGGGGGTCTTCGCAGCGGGGGCCTTCGCAGGCGCAGCCTTGGCGGTGGCCTTTCCGGCGGGAGCCTTCACCGCAGGGGCCTTGCGGGGGCGTGCTTTCGCGGGAGACGTCGGTGCGGTCACGTCGGGAGCAGCCGGTGGAGAGCCGGCCTCGATCGGCGAGCTCGTCTCGGGCAGCGACGTCGGCGCCTTCGCCGCGGGCTTCTTCGCCGCGGGCTTCGGGCGATTTCCGGTGTCGGACTTCTTCTTCGAGTCGGACTTCTTCTTGGCCTCGGACTTCTTGGCGTCGGACTTCTTGGCGTCGGACTTCTTCGTCGCGCGGACGGCCTTCTCGGCCGCGGCGGCGATCTTCGCCTCTGCCTTGTCGATCGCCGTCTCCACGCGCTGGAGGGCCGAGACGGCCTTCTTCTCCACCTTGCGAGGGCTCGCCTTGAGCTTCTTCGAGCCGGGGCGCGCAGCATCCGCCGCCTCTTCTGCGACGGAGCGCAGCTTCTTCGCCTGCTTCTTGGGCAGGGTCTTGCTCATCCGGTGGGCATCCTTGGCGGCCGAAGCGGTCGCCTCCAATGCGGTCTGCGCCGACCGCACGTTCTTCGTCGTCTTGGACACGCGACGTACCTTCTTCCCTCGAAGCGAGCACCCGCGCGAGAGCGCGGGAGGCGTACAGGCTACAGGCCGAAGGTTAACGACCCACGATCATAGCCGAGGTCCGAGACCATCGGACCGGCATGGACACGGCCGCTGCGGCTGCGGCACCATCGATATATGAGCGTGACGAATCCCGAGAACGAGTATGAGGCGCTGGTGCACCTCATCCGTCGGGTGTCCGCGCGCTTCCCCGATGCCGACGAGGACGCGATCCTCGCAATGACGGCCGAGGAACTCGAGCGATTCGACGGAGCCCGACTGCGCGACTACGTGCCGGTGCTCGTCGAGCACAACGTGGTGCGCCGCCTTCGCGCGCGCGGTGAGCACGCGGCCTGACCGGGGCGACGGCGGGGTGCGGGTTCCGGCCTGCGCCGACGTACGGCGGGTGCAGACTGGCGGAATGGACCTTCCCCCTCGCGCGCTCGAACTCCTGCGCGCCCCCTCCCCGTGCTTCCTCTCGACCGTGATGCCCGACGGTTCGCCGCAGGTGACCGAGGTGTGGGTCGACACGGACGGCACGCACGTCATCATCAACACCGTGCAGGGCCACCAGAAGGAGCGCAACATCCGCCGCGACCCCCGGGTGGCCGTTGCGGTGGCCGACCGCGAGGATCCGACCAGCTATGTGCAGCTGCGCGGGTCGGTCATCGAGGCGACCACCGAGGGCGGTGTCGAGAGCATCGAGGCGATGTCGCAGAAGTACCTCGGCAAGCCGTACAGCTGGTACGGGGGCCGCGACCAGGTGCGCGTCATCCTGAAGATCGCGGTCGCCAGGGTCAGCGGCATCCGCTGATCATCTGCGCCCGTCGGCGGTCAGGTGCGGAGTGACGCGAAGACGATGAGGTTGTCGGTGTAGTGCCCGATGGAGGAGTCGAATGCACCGGCGCAGGTGATCAGGCGCAATTCCGGCCGCGGCACGTTGCTGTAGACCTCGTCGGTGGGGAACTGCGCCTTCGCCGATTGCGTCGAGCCCGTGACGTCGAAGACGAGAACCGCTCCGGTCGACATCGTGACCTGCACCTCGTCGCCCGGGACGAGTTCCGCCAGACGCCAGAACACCGCCGGCGCGGTCGGCGAGTCGACGTGTCCGGCGATGATGGCGGGACCGATCGCACCCGGCGAGACTCCGTCGGCGTACCAGCCGGCCGAGTCCCAGTCGACCGGGGCGGCGAGCTGCCCGTCGGCGGCGAGCGCCAGCGACTCGAGAGTCGAGTCGACGCCGATGCGGGCGATGGCCATGCGCACGGGGGTGCCTGCGGATGCCTCGGGCGCTGCGCCCGTCGACGGATCCTGCAGTCCGCCCGCCGAGAACTCCGTCGCCGGAGCGGTCGCGGACGGCGTGGCGGACGCGCCCGAGGGCGAGGTGGCCGGCCCCGGGGTGGCGGACTGCGCGAGTCCGCCACCCCAGACGATCACCACGACGCTCAGCACCACGGCGACGGCGGCGATGGCGACGCCGACCACGACCGCTCGGCGGGGCCGCGCCGCGGCCCCGCCGAAAAGGTCGCGATCGCTCCCGCCCCTCCCGCAACGA
>NZ_JBHZIE010000007.1:0-141602 GCF_042747925.1 Microbacterium songi | reverse complement strand
GGCAGACACCGCCACCAACCGCTGGGGGGGCCCCCCCCCCCCCCCCCCCGAGGCGGTCGCCGTCGCTCACGCTCCGCTCGCAGCGATCGTCCGGTGACGCATCAGCGCACCGACCACCCGATGTCGAGGCGGCTCGGCGCGGAGTCCTGACCGTGCGCGGCGAGGTATCCCCCGCCGGTGCTCACGCTGCCGACCGGCACGTAGCCGACCGAGGCGCTGTCGACCACCGGGAGGATCGTGAGCCCGCCGTCGGCGGTGTCGAGCACGAACAGGGTCGTGACGCTGCCCGGGGCCACGGTGACCTTCGCGGAGTCGGTGACGGTGCCGCCCGTGAGATTCAGCGTCCAGTCGCCGGCGGCGATCTCGGCGTAACCGGTCGCGGAACCCGCCTTGGCCTTCTGGGCGATCGCGGTTCCGGTCGAGGTGTTCACGTCGACCGTGTCGGTGAGCGTCGAGGCCTGGATCAGGCGGATGCGCGCGTTGCCTGCTGCCGGCTGGGTGAGGTCGTCAGGAAACGCCCGTACTTGAAGGGCCTTGGTCGGGCCGTAAGCGGCGACGGTGGTCGCGGTGCCCGGCTCGATCGAGATCGTCGCCGAGATCACGGGCGCGGTCGATACGGCTGCGCCGGCCGGAACCATGCTGACGGTGTAGTTGCCTGCGGGGAGCTCGGAGTACGGCGAGACGTCCCCGTACGCGACTCCGGCGAGTTCGAAGAGGGTCTGGCCGCCGCTGAGGGCGGCGACGCGCACATCGACCGATTTCGTGTCGGGGGAGAGGTGGCCGAGTCGCAGCCAGCCGGTGTCGCCGGTCGCGGCGGGCACGATCCGCGACTCCAGCGTGGTCGCCGACGCGGCGCCGGGGACGAAGGCGGCGATCGCCAGCGCGGTGATACCGGCGACGAGAGCTGTCGCCATACGGAATTGTCGCGGACTTCTCATGGGGGTGGTCCAATCCTTCATTGCCATCGGGAGGTGGTCTCCGAGAAGGCCCGTTCCGACACCACCACCATCCGTGCTGCGCATCCCTCACGCGGCACGGTTGCGTCTGCATCCCATTGCGGACAATCCCAGTACGCAGTGACCGCCCTCGACGTCGAGAAAGACCGCTGCACATCTGATTCGGAGACGACCCGGAATCGGTTTGGGTCGATGTCAGCGGAATGTGCCGAGTCGGTCAGTCTCGGAGGATCCGCGATGCCTCGGTCAGGTCGCTCAGGGCGCTCAGCAGCGCGGCTGCCGAGGTGTTCACCGCCTCCGGCGGCGTCAGGTCGCCCTCGTCGTTGCGCAGAGCGGAGACCTGTGCGATCGCCACGATGTCGGGCATCGTCAGCATCGACAGGGCCGTCCCGATCTGCTTCAGCATCTGCGCTGCGCGTAGGCCGCCCGAGGCGCCCCCGTAGCTGACGATGCCGAGCGGCTTGTGCGCCCACTCGTGGAACAGGTAGTCGATCGCGTTCTTCGTGGCGGCGTTGACGGCGTAGTTGTACTCCGGGATCACGAAGACATACGCGTCGGCGCGGTCGATCGTCGCGCTCCACGAGCGGGTGTGCGCGTGGGTGTACTCCCGGAGTTTGGGGTGATTGGGCTCATCCAGCAGAGGGAGGGCGACCTCGGCCAGATCGATCACCTCGAGGTCGAAGCGGCCGTCGTGGCGGGCGATACCGGCGAACCAGTCGGCGACCGGCTCGCCGATGCGCCCCGGTCGGGTACTGCCGATGATGATCTGGAGCAGCGGCTTCGTCAATGGATCCTCGCGTTCGACAGGGGCTGCGGATGCCGCGTCCCGGGGTGTGGTCTCATTCTGACCCCTGCGGCGGCGGTGGGCGCGGGGCGGTGTCGGAGGTCGGCGTTACGGTTCCCACGGCGCCGTCGACGAGACCGACGCCGTGCAACGGTGATGTGGATGTGGCGGGTGAGTGGATGACAGTCGGATGTCTCGCGGACTCGACCGGTGCGGGTCCCTGTGGCGGGGTCGTCGACGACGCCGCGCCGGTCCGCCTCTGCCCCCGCCATCTCGCCGCGGCCGCGGAATGGGCGGCGATCGCCGACGGTGCCACCGACGTCCTGCCCGCCCCGTGTCGATTGTGCGGCGCGCGACTCGGTGTGCGATACCCCTCGGGCTGGCTGTGCGCCGTGTGCGAGTGGCGGCACGGTGACATCGTCGACGGCGAGCTGCCCCCGCCCCGGGTGGACGTCGTCTATTACCTGCGGTTCGGCGACCGGGTGAAGATCGGCACCAGCGCGAACCCGCGCCAGCGGTTCGCGGCGATCCTGCACGACGACGTGCTCGCCTTCGAGCGGGGCGACCGGCGGTTGGAGAGCCGACGTCACACGCGGTTCGCTGCCGACCGCTTCCCCGGCACGGAGTGGTTCGTGCTCTCCGAGCCGATCCTCGCCCACGTCCGCACGCTGGGCGGGGGAGCGCAGGACCCGTGGGACCTCCTCGCGCTGTGGCGCAGCGAAGCGGTGGCTTCGCGCGGCTGACGGGTCGAGGCATCCGCTTCCGCGTCGCGCGAGCGGAGCGACCTCACCCGAGGGCGAGTGCCAGCGTGGAGAGTCCCACGGTGAGGGGCGCGACCACCAGCCCGAGCAGTACGAAGCGGCTCCATCGCACCTCGACACCCATCTTCACGAGTCGGTCATGCCACAGCAGCGTCGCCAGCGACGCCCACGGGGTGATGAGCGGGCCGGCGTTCACGCCGATGAGAAGCGCGGCCAGGGACGTCGGCGAGGCTGCCGACGACTCGATCGCGAGATAGGCCGGCAGGTTGTTGACGGCGTTGGAGCCCAGCATCCCTACGCCCGCCATCTGCAGGAGCCCACCGACCCCGTCGCCGTCACCGGCGATCGCCGAGACCACCGCGCCGGACCCCAGCGCCTCGAGGGTGCCCACCGCCAGGAAGAGCCCGCCCGCGAACAGCAGCAGACTCCACGGCACCAGACCGAGGCGCAGTGCGCGTGGTGCCCGAACGGCGTAGACCGCGATGAGGATCGCGGTGGCGACGGTCGTGGGGATCCACGGCGGAACTCCGCTCACCAGGGCGGGCAGGAGCAGGACGACGACGACGGACACCACCCGCAGAAGCGGACGATCGGACACCTGCGGAGGGGGTGTGCGGGTGTGGGGGCTCCGCAGCACCTGTCGGTACAGTGCCGCGATCACCATGACGGGCACGATGATCGCGACCGCGGCGGCTCCGCCGAGGAGCCCCACGAACGGCCACGCGGTCGTGAAGCCGAGCGGATGCATCGCGAGCAGGTTGGTGAGATTCGAGATGGGCAGGACGAGCGATGCGGTGTTGGCCAGCCAGACGGTGGTCAGCGCGAACGGGAACGGGGGAAGGCCGCTCGAGCGGGCCATCACCACCACGACCGGAGTGAGGAGCACCGCCGTGGTGTCGAGCGACAGGAACGCCGTCGTGAAGACGCCGAGGGCCACCACGAGCAGCCAGAGCAACCAGGTGCGTCCGCCCGCCCATCGCGAGAAGAACGCCGCGATCACGTCGAACAAGCCGGCGCGGGCGGCCAGTTCGGCGACCACGGTCATCGCGACCACGAAGACGAGGATCGGCCACACGCGATCGCCGATCGCGAGCGCGTCACCGACGGGCAGCACGCCGGTGGCCAGCGCGGCGACGGAGGCGGCGAACAGCAGCGCCCCGATCACCGCGATCAGCACGGGACGATCACCACGGTCATGCGGCCGGCGTGCCCCGGCGAGGGCGGCTGATCAGGACTTGCGCTGGAAGTGGAAGGGGAGCGCCACGGCGAGCGACACCGCGAGGATGCCGGCGACGAAGACGAGGCCCTGCCACGACTCGAGCGTGAACGAGAGTCCGAAGAGGTACATTCCGCCGAGGAACAGCACCAGGTACACAATGAACATCTCGTCCTCCGGGGATTCGCCTTCGCTCCATCGATCGTACCGACATCGGTCGGCTGCGGCGGCCATCCGCTCGCTACGCCGGTGACCCCGGGCGACTACGATATGAGCCATGGGACGCTTCATCTACGACACGATGGCGAACTCCGTCGACATCGACGATCGCACTCTCGCACATCTGCGCATCGTCGTGATGAACAAGCTCCGGCGCACGGAGCCGTTCATGTTCGACGTGGAGATCGGCGACGGCAGCGGTCGTCGGAGCTTCTGGGTGCACCCGTCGGTGCCGCTGCAGTTCCACTTCTTCGGCAGCCGGGTACCGCGCATCAACCGGCTCTGGGTCGAAGATCTGATGCAGGCGGCCAGCGGGCCCAATGGATTGACGATCACGCCCGAACCGGCGGAAGAGGCTGTTCCCCCGTCGGAGGTGTGACGGAGCCGGCCGCCTCCGCCCCACGGGGAGGGAGCAGCGGCGGAGGACGTCAGTCGGCGGAGACCCGCGACTTCACGTCGGACTCGACGATGGTCAGCTTGTCGATCGACAGTTCGTCGACCTCGACCTTGCCCATGGAGATCGCGCCGTCGTCGCCGACGGACACCGTGCGGGGAGCAGCAGGGTCTTCCTCAGACGGGATCTCGATCGGGCCGGTGTCGAAGTGCTCGGCGACGAGCATGATGCCGCCCGACGAGTTGGCGGAACTGGCGAGCTCCTCGATCCATTCGCGACTGAGGAGAGCGGGCTCGGGGTCGTCGAAGACGAACCTCAGCGGAATAGACGGGTGCAGCCACACGGTGCTGCGCCCCCGCGGCTGATCCTCGGGGTGACGCCAGGTCACCGTGAAGCTCTCATTGCGCCGCAGTTTCGTCGCGATGACGACCTTGAGGTGCGCAAGAGCGCGGTCTTCGATGTGGATCGGAGTATCCGACCCGCCGTAATAGATGGTGCCCACGCGCATACCCTAACCCGAACCGCGGACACGGAAGGTACTGCACCCGTTCGTGATGTCAAGGGGGCTTCATCGGTGGGGCCCGCACTGACAGGCTGGAGGGAACGAAGGAGGTACCGCCGTGCATGCTCACGTACCGAAACCACGCCCCGAGCGCGTGCCGCTCTCGTCGGCCATCGGCGTCGGCATTCCTGCGATCGACATCGTCGACGGCGAACTCCTCCCCCGCGGGGACGACTTCGCCGCGTTCGCGTGGGCTGTGTCGGCTCGGCGAGGCGCCGGGCACGACGGCCGTCAGCGCGGCTGATGGGCTGACGGCGTGCCGTTCGCCCGAGTCCGCCGGGGAACGGTCAGCGCTGAGCGCGCGCGAGGTTCGCGATCAGTTCGTCCGCGTTCTGGCGGACGACGTATGCCGGCTGGTCCCGCTCGAGGCGCCAGCTCTCCGAGAGCGGTCCTGCATCGACGGTGTCGAAACCGAATTCGTCGTACACGCGGGTCGCCAGGGCGGCAGCCTCGGGGTGGTCGCTCGAGATCCCCAGAGCGCGCCGGTCTTCGGCGCCGGCGGGCTTCCCCGTCGTGGTGATGTCCTCGGACCCGATGTGGTTGAACGCCTTGACGACCTTCGACGTCGGGAGGTGCTCCTGCAGCATCCCGCTCACGGTCGCGCGCTTCTCGTCGAGCTCGGGGATGCGGCCGTCGCGCTCCCAGTAGTAGTTGTTGGTGTCGAAGACGATCTTGCCCGCGAGCGGTTCGACCGGCACGTCCCGGTAGGCCTTGAGCGGCACCGTCACGATGACGAATTCCCCGGATGCCGCGGCATCCGTCGCCGTCGCCGCACGGGCATGCTCGCCGAGGCGTGCCACCAGTCCTGCCAACGTCTCGGGACCCCGCGAGTTCGCGATCACCACGTCGTAGCCGTGGTCGATCAGCCCCTGTGCCACTGCTGATCCGATGTGTCCTGCGCCGATGATGCCCACTGTTGTCATATGTCGGACAAGCGCGCGTCGGTCTGAGACATTCCCGCTCGCGGGTCTCTTTCAGCTCCCGAGGGCCTCCGCGATGCGGTCCCACCAGCTCGAAGCATCGCGACGAAGGTCCGGTCGGAGAAGGGCGCTCTCTGCCTGGGCGGCATCCCGCCTCGCCCACACGGCGCGGAGCGCGGCGCCGCCGGAGGCACGCGCGACGTCGGCCAGGGGGATCACGCCGTGCTCGCGCCCCCACCATGCCGTCGCGCCGCCGAGCTTCACCGCCGTGTAGTCGTCGACCGTGAGCGCAGCGACGGGGACGCCTGCCGGGGTCGCGAACACCGAGGGGTGGTAGCGGCTCGTCACGAGCATCGCGGCACCGCGGGCGAGGCCCGCGGCCGATCGCGGAGTTCCCGGGCCCCGCAGGGTCGACGGCGCACGCATCGCGGAGGCGATGTCGGCGTGCAGCACCTCATCCCCCGCGAGCACGTCGGCGTCCAGCGATCCGAAGTGCGGGTGGAAGACGACGTTCAGGCCGGTCTCCGCCGCGAGGTCGTCGAGCGCGCGCGCGATCCCCGTGACGGCGGTGCCGCGGTCCTGGTCGCCCAGGTACCCCGACAGGCTCACCAGGAGGAACGGCGTGGTGGCGGGGCCTGGTGTGCGCACCTCGGCGTCGTCCCCTCCCAGGAACGACGCGTCGTCCAGTCCCGCGCGGAGAGCCGCGCGCTCGACGCCGAGCTCGAGAGCGAGACGCTCGGATGCGCGCTCGCGCACGCCGACGAGCCGAGCGCCGCGCAGAAGGGCCCCGAGCAGATCGCGGTCGGCGACCGTGAGGCGCGGACCCAGCGTCTGTCCCGTGACGACGACGGGGCGCCCGTACCGCTCGGCGATCAGGCCGAGGGCAGCGCGTTCGTACACGTGCATCGGCCAGGTGGACGCCATGTTGCCGCCGCCCGCGACGGCGACGGCATCCGCGCTCCGCACCGCCTCCACGACGGCGCGGAGCGCGTCGTGTTCGGGCAGGGCGTCGTGTCCGGCGAGGAAGGCGCGCACCTCGGCGAACCGGGCGTCCATCTCCGACCGGTCTCCGCGGAACCCGATCGGCCGGACGGCGGAGACACCGTACCGGTGGGCCGTCTCGGCGGGCGCGCGCGAGAGAGCGACGATGTCCGCCGCTCCCCGCGGCCGGAGTTCGTCGAGGAGTGCCTCGAACATCGCCTCGTCGCCGATGTGCATCATGTCATCCGTGACGCCGACATCGCCGATCACCACCAGGCGCATGCGCGCTCCCTCCGAGTGCCGTGTCAAGCCACCCGTTCGTTCATCCGAGCGCCGTAACATCCAAGCACGGGCACCGGTCCGTGCAGGCCCCGCGGCCGCGACCGCGACACTGTCAGGAGCACTCGTGGGAGTTCAGACCACACTCGATGCCGTCGCCTCGGCGGCCTCCATCGTCGACGCGATGCGACTGGCCGACGACCTCGCCTTCGAGGCGGGTCGCGACCCGGGCGTGCGCACCGTGCGGCTGCTGCGCGGCGCCGTGCGCGGTGACGACGAGCTCGTCACCATCGCGGCGATCCACGCGCTGGCCGAGGTGTTCGACGGTGAGGCCGGCCGGTTGCTGGTGAGCCTGCTCTCGGACGAGCGCAGCTTCGTGCGCGAGCACACCGCCTGGGCGCTCAGCTCGGGCCTGCCGCGGATCGAGGCCATGGCGCGGCTGCTCGGTCTCGTGATCGGCGGCGGGTTCACCGGCATGATCGCGCAGTCCACGCTCGAGCAGTGGTCGGGGGCGATGCCCGAGGCGCTGTTCGTGGGGATCGAGTCCGCGCTCCTGTGCGAGACCGACCCCGAGGCGCGTGCCCGACTCGTCGAGACCCTCGGGCTGGTCAGGGAATCGTTCGCGACCGATCCGCTGCTGCGGATCGCCGCCGACGTCGATGAGCGGGAGCCGGTGCGCGTCGCGGCCGTGGCGGCCCTGGGCCAGCGACCTGGAGCGCCCCGCGTCGAGAAGGCGCTGCGAGCCCTCGCCGAGGGCGAGTCGTTCCTGGCCGAGGTCGCACGGCTGTCCCTGGTCGACCTGGCCCCGGCCGATCCGCAGGAGACCTCGGCCCATCGCGAGGGGCTCTCGGTCGCCCAGCTGTTCCTGCACGCCGACATCGATCCTCAGCTGAGTGCCGCGGGCGCAGGTGACAACGGCGGGATCGCCACCCTGCTGGTGCGGCTGGGCAACGCGCTCGCCGACGACCCGCACACGGGCATCCGGCGGGTCATCACGCTTTCGCGCGGATCGATCCACGAGGCGGGCGGCGACCTGCAGACGATCCGCGCGCACGTCGAGGGTCACGTCTACGGCCACATCCCCCTCCTTCGCGAGCCGATGTCGTCGGCGGCGGCCTGGCCGCTCCGCGTCGTCACGCGACGGGGCATCCGGCGCATCCTCCGGGCTGCGGGCGGTGTCGATGTGCTGCACCTGCGCATGGCCGACGTGGGCGCGCTCGCCGCGGCGGACGTGGCTCGGGAGCTCGGCATCCCCGTCGTGTTCACGGTCGCGCCCGATCCGCATGCGGTCATCGAGTCGATGGACCGCTCCGGCGCGCTGGCGCGCACCGACTTCGGCCGCGTCGACGTGACGGAGCACTTCTGGTTCCGCACACGGCTCGTGCAGCGGCTCGCCGCGAACTCGTCGCACACGGTGTTCTTCCCCCGTGCGCGGCTCACCGAAGACATGCGTCGACTCGTCGGCATCGACATGCTCGCGCACGCGGAACGCCACACCGTCGTGCCCGAGGGGGTCGACCTCGCGACGGTCGACGCCGCGGTCGCCGAAGCCCGCACCGCGGCGAGCGGCGGGACGGTCGCGCCGGCGTTCGCGCAGCTGCGCGCGCTGATCGACGAGCTGCCCGCCGAGCGACGCGGCCTGCCGCTGGTCATGAGCGTCGGACGTCTGCACCGGGTGAAGGGAATGGCGAGCCTGGTCTCGGCGTGGGCGAACGGGCCCGCCTCCGCGCACGCGAACCTGCTCGTGGTCGGCGGCGATCTGGAGCGGCCGTCGGTCGACGAGCGCGAGCAGCTCGACCTGATCGCGCGCGTCGTGCCCGAGGAGCAGCGAGCCGCGCGCGGACTGCTCCTGCCCGGACACCGGTCGAACGACATCGTCGCCCGGTGGATGGCGGCGACGCGGGTCGGAATGCCGGGTGCGAACGCTGCGGGTGGCGTCTACGTCTGCGCGAGCATCAAGGAGGAGTTCGGCATCGCCCTGCTCGAAGCGATGGCGAGCGGTCTGTTCGTCGTCGCCCCCGACGGCGGCGGGCCGGCGACGTACATCGAGAACGGGGTGACGGGCATCCTCACCGAGACGTGGAACGTCGCCGCGCTGGGGACGGCGACGGATGCCGCGATCAGGGCCGCGCAGTCCGAGACCGATTCCGACCGGGCCGAGCGCGGACGGGCGATGGTGCAGGCGCGTTTCACGATCCAGCAGATGTCGAGCGCACTCGGCGAGGTGTATCGGACCGTCGCCCGCGAAGAGCAGGCTCTCGTCGAGCTTGCGGGCACGCTCTCGTGACCCTCCTCGTCATCAGCCCCGACTACGCCTCGCACCTCCTGCCGCTGGCGACGCTCGCCACGGCCTGGCAGGCGCGCGGCGAGCGTGTCGTGGTGGCGACCGGGCCGGCGACGGCGGACATCGTGGCTGCGTTCGGATTCGAGCGCGTGGACCTGCGGCTCGGTCGCGGCGCCAACGCGGGCGTCATCCGCGCCGACGAGCAGCCGCGCGACGAGGGGGAATCGCTGCGGGGGTTCTTCGACGCGACGCGCGAGAGCGCGGTCGCGACACTGCGCTACCAGGCGGCCGAGCGGCTCACCGATCTGATGTGGCAGCCCGCCGAGGCATCCCGTGCCGTGCTCGCCATCGTGGGCGACCTCGAACCCTCGGCGATCCTCGTCGATCATCTGGCCTTCAGCGCGCGCGTCGGGCTGCAGACGGCGGGGGTGCCGTACGCCGACGTCGTGCTGGGGCACCCGACCGCCCTCCCGGTGGGCAGCGAGGTCTACGGGTTCCCGCCCGCCTGGCCGGCGGCGATCCGCCCCGACGCGGCCGCTCTGGCCGATCTGCGCGCCCTCTGCCTGAGGGTGTCGGAGCGCTTCACCGACGAGTGGAACCGCACCGTGCGCGAGCTCGACCCTGACGCGGCGCCGACCGACGACGCGTTCGCCGAGCACGGTCCGCTCGTCCTGTACAACTACCCCGCAGAGCTCGCGGATCCCGCCCGGGAGTCGTTGCTGCCGCCGCATCGGTATCTCGGCTCGACGCTGCGCGCCGAGCCGGCGGATGCGCAGGTCGACGCCTGGCTCGACGACGACGCGCCGTTCGTCTATGTCAGCTTCGGGAGCTTCCTCTCGGTGCGCGGCGACGTGCTCCGTCGTGTCGCAGAAGCGCTGCGATCCCGAGGGCTGCGCGCAGCCATCGCCACGGGCTCCACCGATCCCGCCGAGCTGGGCGAGCTGCCCGCGTCGTGGCTCGTGCGCGATTACCTGCCCCAGGTGCGCCTGCTCGGGCGAGCGGCGGCCTCGGTCACGCACGGCGGCAACAACTCCGTCACCGAGGCCGTCGGCTCGGGCGTCCCGCTCCTGGTGCTGCCGTTCTCGACCGACCAGTTCGCCGGAGCGGCGGCCATCGAGTCGCGGGGCTTCGGAATCGCGCTCGACCCGAACAGCGTCGACGTCGACGCGCTCGCCGCCGGGCTGGAGGCACTGCTCCACCGGGACACGCGCGCACGGGCGAGAACGGATGCCGCGGCCTCGGCCGCCCGTCGGCGGCCCGGTCCCGAGATCGCGTTCGAGGCGCTCCGCGGCTGAGGCCCGGCGACGTCAGGACGCGTGCTCCGGCCGATTGCCGGCGACGAGTTCGGTCATGGCGGCACGCTCGCCGGCGGCCATGCGGTAGCGCTCCATGAGGGCGGCGTTCCGCTCGTAGCCGACGCCCGCACGCACCTCGCCTTCATGGTGCAACGCGTAGACGCGGCCGGCGTGACGCCGGGGCGGAGCGCCGAGCAGGGTCTGGTGCGCGAGATACCAGGCCGCGTCCTCGAAGCCCCAGCCCCGGAACCGCTCGTCCTGCCCGGCGTGCGCCTCCCAGGTGCGTCGCGTGGTGACGTACACACCCGAGCACGCGCCCTCGACGTACTGCTCCACCGAGCAGTCGATCGGCGCGGTGCCGGCGGCGAACTGCGCGGAGCCCTCCGCGCCCAGCCAGCGGTACTCCGAGTAGGGCAGGTTCACGAGACCGTTCACGGATGCTGCGGCCACGGCCGCCCGCAGAGCCTCGGGTTCGGGAAGGGTGTCGGCGTCGTTCACCACGATCACCCCGTCGGGGTCCTCCATCGACGCCACCGCGAGATTGCGACAGCGCGCCAGCACGAACACATCGTCGTCGGTGTCGATGGTGCGGACGGCGAACTCGGGCAGCTCGTCGCGGTACCAGGCCCGCACGCGGTCGAACGCGTCGAGGCGGGACGGCGCGGGCCGCCAGGGGATCACGACGGGGATGGGCACGCGTCGACTTTACGGCGCCATCGCCGCGCCGTTCACACCTCGGTCGAGCGACGGGCGATGAGCGTGGCGGGGAGCTCCACGAGTGCGCGCTCCAGCGGCGCCCCGGCGGCGTGCGCGGCGAGCGCCCGTACGGCCGCGGCGGCCATCGCACGGATCGGCTGGCGGACGGTCGTCAGGGGCGGATCGTGGCGACGCGACCACGGAAGGTCGTCGAAACCGACGACGCGCACGTCCTCCGGCACGCGCAGGCCGCGGTCCGCGGCGGCGGCACAGACCCCGTACGCCATCTCGTCCGCGCAGGCGAAGACGCCGACGGGCCCGTCGGCGGTGTCGAGCCCCGAGAACGCCCGTCGCGCTGCGGCGAACGCGGTGCGCTCGCCCCAGTCGGCCGTGAGTCGCTGGATCGGGGCATCCGGGATCGCCGCTCGCACGGCCGAGACGAAGCCGTCCGCACGCGCGCGCCCGAAACGGTAGGTGGGTGTGCCGCTGACGACGATGAACCGGCGCGCTCCCGTCTGCACGAGGTGTTCGCCGGCGGCGCGTCCGCCGCTCTCGTCGGTCGTGCGGACGCTCACCACGGGCAGGCTCTCGTCGCCGCGGGGGTCGAGCAGCACGAGAGGGATGCCGGCGTCGGCGAGCACCGCGAGCTGCGAACGCGTCGGCAGGATGAGCCCGAGCACCGCGCCCGACGACCCCCGGGCTCGGATGCGGGCGGGCCAATCGTCATCGGGGGCGTCGCGCTCGATCGTGAGGACGAGGTCGCCGCCGGCCTCGGCGGCCGCCCGCTGCGCGCCCGCCGTCACCTCGCCCGCGTACTGACTGTCGAAGTGACCGAGCACGAGATCGAACAGCGCGGGGCGGGCACCTCGCGGACGCCCGCGTCCGTCACCGTCCCGCGAGTAGCCCAGTGATCGCGCCGCCGACGACACTCTCGCCCGTGTCGAGGGGTCGAGGTCGCCGCGACCCGCGAGGGCCCGCGACACGGTCGACACGCTCACTCCGCACGCGACGGCGACGTCGTCGAGGGTGACGCGGGGCGGCATGGCTCCATTGTCGGTTATTTTGCGCAAGAAGATCGCCGCGGCGGCGACCAGGTGGCAGTCTCGAGGGGCGCGGGCGCAGCCGCTCGCCGCCCGAGGAGGACGCAGATGTCGAACGAACCTGGAGCCGCCGCCGCTCACCGCAGCGCGTTGATCGTACGAGGCGGCTGGGACGGTCATCAGCCGGTCGAGGCGACCGACCTCTTCGTGCCCTTCCTCGAGCGCAGCGGATTCGCCGTGCGGATCGAGGACTCGCCCGAGGTGTACGCCGATGCCGCTGCGATGGCCGACGTCGATCTGATCGTGCAATCGGTCACGATGTCGGAGGCGAGCCGCGAGGCGGTGGCCGGCCTCCAGCGGGCCGTCGAAGGCGGCGCGGGACTCGCCGGCTGGCACGGGGGCATCGCCGACTCCTACCGCGCGAGCTCGGACTACCTGCTCCTGGTCGGCGGTCAGTTCGCGACCCACCCCGGTCGCGATCCCGAACAGCGGCCGGGGGGCGAGACCGACAACTTCCTGCCCCACACGATCGAGATCACCGACCTCGGGCGCGCCCATGAGATCACCGCGGGCATCGAGGACTTCGACCTCGTCACCGAGCAGTACTGGGTACTCACCGACGACCTCAATGACGTGCTCGCGACGACGACGCACCCGGTGCAGCCGTATCACCCGTGGCATCGCCCGGTCGTCTCGCCCGCCGTCTGGACGCGTCTCTGGGGAGCCGGGAGGGTCTTCGTGGCCACGCCGGGGCACGACGTCGGCATCCTGCAGGACGCGAACGTGCGCACCCTGATCGAGAGGGGGATGCTGTGGGCGAGCCGCACGGTGTAGGGATCGTCGGACTCGGGGTCATCTCGCGTCAGTACCTCGACACGCTGCGGCCGAGCGCCGCGGTCCGCATCGCCGCCGTGGCCGACCTCGATGTCGAGCGTGCCCGTGCGGTCGCGGCCGAGATCCCCGGCGCCCGAGCGCTCTCGGTCGCCGAGCTCGTCGCGGACCCCGAGGTGCGGACGGTGCTCAACCTGACCATCCCCGCGGCGCACGAAGAGGTCGCCCTCGCCGCGATCTCGCAGGGCAAGGACGTCTACGGCGAGAAGCCCCTGGCTGCGTCGATGGAGGCGGCGAAGCGGATCATGGACGCCGCGGCGCAGGGCGGGGTCCGCGTGGGATCCGCTCCGGACACCGTCCTCGGCACGGGGGTCCAGACCGCCCGCGCCCACGTCGACGGCGGAGCCGTCGGAATGCCGATCTCAGCGACGGCGACGTGGGTGTCGGCAGGTCACGAGGCGTGGCATCCGCACCCCGACTTCTACTATCAGCCCGGAGGAGGGCCCCTGCTCGACATGGGGCCCTATTACCTGACGAGTCTCGTTCACCTGCTCGGACCCGTCCGCTCCGTGTCGGGGATGACCAGCCGCACGCGCTCCACGCGCACGATCGGGTCGGGCGCCAGAGCGGGCGTGCAGATCCCGGTCGATGTCGACACCCATGTCACGGGTGTTCTCGAGCACGCGGACGGCGCGCTGTCGACGGTCGTGATGAGTTTCGACGCGCTGTCGACGACGGCGGCACCCATCGAGGTGCACGGCACCGAGGGGTCGATCATCGTCCCCGATCCGAACAACTTCTCCGGCGTCGTGCGTCTCACGACGCGCGGCAGCGACGGATGGGAATCCGTCCCCGCGGCCGCGGGCTTCGAGCAGGCCGGTCGGGGGGTCGGCCTGCTCGACCTGATCCACGGGCCGGCACGCGCGTCCGGCGCGATGGGCCTGCACGTGCTCGAGATCATGACCGCCCTGCTGCGCTCCGACGGTGCCCGCGTCGCCGTGGCCTCCTCCGTCGAGCGGCCGTCCCTGGTCCCCCTCACCTCAGCACATTCCTGGAGAAGCATATGACCGGTCGCGCCCATGCCACCATCGATCTCGCGGCGGAGGGGGCCACGATCAGTCGGCACCTCTACGGACACTTCGCGGAGCACCTGGGGCGGTGCGTGTACGGCGGATTCTGGGTCGGCGAGGACGCCGCGATACCGAATGTGCGCGGCATCCGTCTCGATGTCGTCGACGCACTGCGTGCGCTCGACGTCCCCAACATGCGATGGCCCGGCGGCTGCTTCGCCGACGAGTACCACTGGCGGGACGGCATCGGTCCGCGCGCGGACCGGCCGACGATGGTGAACACGAACTGGGGCGACGTCATCGAGGACAACGCCTTCGGCACCCACGAGTTCATGGACCTCTGCGATCTGCTGGGGGCGGACGCCTACGTGAACGGCAACGTGGGCAGCGGCACGGTACAGGAGATGAGCGAGTGGGTCGAGTACCTCACCCGCGCGGGAGACAGCCCGATGTCGCGCCTGCGCCGACAGAACGGGCGCGACGAACCGTGGCGGGTCCCGTTCTGGGGCCTGGGCAACGAGGCGTGGGGCTGCGGCGGCAATATGACACCCGAGTACTACACGAGCCTCGCGCGTCGATTCGCCACCTTCGCCAAGAACCACGGCGACAACACCCTGCAGCGCATCGCGGCCGGCGGCTCCGACGACGACGTGCGATGGACGCGCGTCCTGATGGAATCGGCGATGGGGGGAGGCGCCCCGTTCCCCGTGCCGTCACCTTTCCAGTCGATCTCGTTCCACTACTACACGCACTCCGGCAGCGGCATCGGCACCGAGCCCGCGACCGGGTTCTCGCCGGAGCAGTACTTCCGCACGCTGGCGGCGGCCGCAGACGTCGAGCGCATCATCAGCGCGCATGAGGAGGTCATGGACGCCTACGACCCCGAGCGCGTGATCGGACTGGTCTGCGACGAGTGGGGCACGTGGTGGCATGTCGAGCCCGACACGAACCCCGGCTTCCTGTTCCAACAGAACACGATGCGCGACGCGCTGGTCGCCGGCATACACTTCGACGTCTTCCATCGGCACGCGGCCCGCCTGCGCATGGCCAACATCGCGCAGACGCTCAACGTGCTGCAGGCGATGATCCTCACCGATGACGACGGCGGGTTGGTGCTCACGCCCACGTACCACGTGTACGAGATGAACAAGGGGCACCAGGACGCCGCGTCCCTGGCTGCGACCGTCGTCGATGCCCCCTCGTGGGAGGGCGCGGACGGGAAGGGGTCCACGACACTGCCGCTGCTGTCGCTGTCGGCTTCCGCGAAGAACGGCGCGGCCCTGCTGTCGCTGTCGCACCTGTCGGCCGACGACGACCTCGAGGTGAGGATCGACCTCCACGGACGCTCGGCCTCGGTCACGCGGGCGCGCGTGCTGACGGCCGACTCGGCCACGGCGCACAACACCCCTGAGCGGCCCGACGCCGTCGCACCCGCCCCACTGGCTGCACAGATCAGTGACGGCGTCCTCGAAGTGCGGCTGCCTCCGCACGCCTTCGCCACCGTGGAGCTCGCGCTCGCCTAGCTCGTCCGCCGGGAAAGCGGCGTGCCCTCGTGGGTCAGGTGGTGCGCCGCGCAGCGACGACGTCGGTCCATTGCGTGAGGGCGACGATGAACCCCCGTACGAGTCGCCCGAAGCTGCGATCGACGTCGGCGCTCAGGGCGAACGCACCGGCGGTCTCGTACGACACGAAGCCGTGCAGGGTGGAGCGGAACGCGCGAATGGCGTCGACGGCGTCATCACCTTCGAGCCGATAGGCGGTGAGCACATCGGCGACGATCTCGATGGCGGCGGCCGAGACGTCCTCGTCTTCGACGTCGCCGGGCGCGGGTCGGAGGTTGGACGCTTCGTACCGCGCCGGATGCCGCCGCGCCCAGTCCCGATACGCGTACGACATCGCCTCGATCGCGTCCGCGCCCGAACGCCCCACGGAGGCGCGTGCGAGCACCTCGCCGAGCTCACGCTTGGCGTTCACCGCGATGTCGCGATGCAGACCCGCCATCGAATCGATGTGCTTGTAGAGCGACGGCTGGCGCACGCCCAGCCGGTCGGCGAGGGCCGCCAGGGTGAGCCGGCCGAGACCCACTTCGTCGGCCATGACAGCCGCCTCTTCCGCGACCCGGTCGCGGCTCAAACCCGCCCTAGGCACAGGTGCTGCTCCGGTACACGATCATCCGGCTAACTATGGACTCCTCAGCGGCTAACGTCAATAGCCAAGCGGGACGCCCGCGCCGGGAAGGGTCGGCGCCGGCTCAGCTCCACGTCCAGCCGGCCAGCACGGACTCCGAGAGATCCGTCCGATCCGCATCGCCGACCGTCGGGCTGAACGAGAAGGTCACCACGTAGGTCTGCCCGTCCTGCGAGACGTAGTACTGCTCGATCTGGTAGTCCGTCCCGCTCGCGGCCAGACTCGCCGACAGGTGCGCGGACTCCGATCCGGCAACGGTCACGCGGTCCTGCACCGTCACATCCGCCGCGCCGGCGTCTTCGAGCTCGCTGACGCCCTGCGTCTCCACCTGCTCGGGCGTCACCTCGCCGGCGGGTGACAGCACGACGTTGACGTTGTCGGCGAAGCCGTCGGTGTCGGTGAGGTCCGCCGCCAGCGAGTCCACGCCGGCCGGCTTCTCGCCCTCCGGAATGTCCCAGCCCTCGGGGACGGCGAACGAGTAACCGGTGCCGGTGATGGTCGTGCCCGAGGCGGGCGCGGTGGTCACTTCGGGAGCGCTGCTCTCGGACGAATCCGTCGAGGAGGCACTCGCACAGCCGGTGAGGGCGAGGGATGCGATGAGGAGGACGACCGCTGCGCGGGAGATTCGAGGCATTCCGCGAGCCTAGCGGGCACGCGCGACTCCGGGACGAATCGACGGCGTCCTGTCACGGACGCGGCGCCCTCACACCGCGACGCCGCGCGCCACCCGCACACCGCACACACGTGCATCCGCGGCCGTCACGGCGTGTGCCGGTCCGGTGATCTCCACCGTGGCCTCCGTCTCGCGGTCCGCGCACGACGACCCGACCCAGAGGTCCACCGTGCCGGGTTCGACGATGCGCACGCCGTCGACCCCGGTGAACGCGAGCCGTGCCGTGGGCACGTCGAAGTGCACCGTCGCCGATTCGCCGGGCTCCAGGGACACGCGCTGATAGGCCAGGAGCTGAGCGACGGGTCGCGTCACGCTCGCGAACACGTCGTGCGCGTAGAGCTGCACGAGATCGACGCCCGCGCGCTCTCCGGCATTGCGCACCTGAACGCTCACCGAGACGGTGGAGCCCGCCGGGGACGCGGCATCCGTTCTCAGATCCGAATGCACGAACGACGTGTAGGTCAGACCGTGACCGAACGGGCGCACCGGTGTGCTGTCGGCGCTGGTGATCTCGGTCGGCCCGCCGAGCAGGGGGTGCAGGTACGAGAAGGGCTGCGCACCCGCCGACCGGGGGAGCGACACCGGGAGGTGGCCCGAGGGGGAGAGCCGGCCCGAGATGATCCCCGCCAGGGCGGAACCGCCCTCCTCGCCGGGGAAGAACGACTGCAGCGCCGCGGCGACGGCGCCGTCGCCGTCGAGCGCCCAGCCGATCGCGTAGGGCCGTCCGGACAGGGCGACGAGCACCACGGGGGTCCCGGTGGCGACGACGGCTTCGATGAGCTCGCGCTGCACGCCGGGCAGCTCGAGGCTCTCGACGTCGTTGCCCTCGCCGACGGTGCCGCGGCCGAACAGGCCGGCGCGGTCGCCGACCGCCAGGATCGCGACATCCGCCTGGCGGGCCGCGGCGACCGCATCGGCGATACCCGAACGGTCATCGCCCTCGACCTCGCATCCGAGCGCGGTGAGCACCCGCGCCGAGGGCAGCTCAGCGCGGATCGCATCGGTCAGCGACGGGATTTCGAAGCCGAGGGGAACGCCCGGGTGCAGCGCCAGAACGTGATTCGCGAACGAATAGCACCCCATCAGGGCGTGCGCGGAGTCCGCGTTCGGGCCGATGATCGCGATCGTCGCGGCCGTGTGGGCGGACGCGAGCGGCAGGGTGCCGTCGTTGGTGAGCAGCACCACAGACTCCGCGGCCAGCGACCCCGCCACCCGCCGATGCGCGGGCGAGTCGAGATCGACCGCGCGCGGCGGCGTCGAGAAGTCGGCGTCCAGGAGGCCGAGCTGCTCCTTCTGGGTGAGGACGCGCAGCACCGCCCGATCGACGAGGTCGTCGTCGACGGACCCGTCGCGAAGGCCCGCGGCCAGCAGGGGGAATGCGTCGCCGCCCGGCAGCTCGACGTCGATCCCGGCGCCGAGCGCGAGCTCGGCCGCAGCCTTCCGGTCGACGGCGACCGCGTGCATCGTGTGCAGGAACGCGACCGAGAAGTAGTCCGAGACCACGACGCCGTCGAACCCCCAGTCGTCACGGAGCGTGTCGGTCAGGTAGGCGGGGGTGGCCCCCACGGGCATGCCGTCGATCTCGGCGTACGAGTTCATGACCGACCGCGCACCTCCGTCGCGCACCGCCATCTCGAACGGCGGGAGGAGCACATCGGCGATCTCGCGGGCCCCCGCATGCACGGGTGCGTGATTGCGCCCCGCCTGCGACGCCGAGTATCCGACGAAATGCTTGAGGGTGGCATGGATGCCGGATTCCTGGAGCCCCTGCACGTACGCGGTGCCGATCGTGCCGACGACGTACGGATCCTCGGCGATGCACTCGTCCACGCGTCCCCACCTCGGGTCGCGGATGACATCGAGCACCGGAGCGAGGCCCTGATGGATGCCGAGCTCGCGCATCGATCCGCCGATGAGGCGCCCCATCTCGGCCACGAGCTCGGGGTCGAAGGCCGCACCCCAGGCGAGCGGAGTCGGGAAGGTCGCCGCCTGCCAGGCGGCGAGTCCGGTCAGGCATTCCTCGTGCACGATCGCGGGGATGCCGAGACGCGTCTCGGTCTGCAGTCTCCGCTGTTCCGCCCACAACCATTCCGCGCGCGCGATCGGCTCGACGGGCCGCGTGCCGTACACGCGGGTGAGATGCCCGAGCCCGTGCGCGCTGGCCTCTTCGTATCGCGTCGAGGTCGCCATCTCGCCGGCCATCGGGGCCACGAGCTCGTCGCCCTGGTCGACCCAGAAGCCGACGAGCTGGGCGAGTTTCTCCTCCACCGTCATCGAGGCCAGCAGGGCCTGCACGCGCGCCGAAGCCATGGTGCCGCTGCCGGCGGTCACCCCTTCACCGCGCCCGTCAGACCGCCCACGATGCGACGCTCGAACAGGCTGAAGAACACCAGCGCGGGGATCATCGACAGCGAAGTGAATGCCAGGACGCGCGCGGTGTCGACCGAGTACTGCGAGGCGAACGCCTGCGTGCCGAGCGGCAGGGTGAACACGCCCTCGTTGTTGAGGATGAACAGCGGAAGGAGGTAGCCGTTCCAACTGCCGATGAACGCGAGGATGCCGACGGTGATCACTCCCGGGAGTGAGAGCGGCACCACCATCCGCCAGAAGAACCCGAGTCGGCTGCAGCCGTCGATGGCGGCCGCCTCTTGCAGTTCGTTCGGGATCGCGGCCAGGAACGGCACCAGGATGATGATCGTGATGGGGAGCGCGAACGCGATCTGCGGGACGATCACCCCGGCGAGCGAGTTCATCAGCCCGAGGTTGCGCACCAGCACGTAGAGGGGCGTGATGGCGACCGTCATCGGGAACATCAGCCCGGCGGCGAACGTCGCATAGATCAGTCCGCGACCGCGGAACGAGTACCGCGACAGGGCGAAGGCCGCCATCAGGCCCAGCGCGACCACGAACACCGTGGTGGCCATGGCGGCGATCAGCGAGTTGCCGACCTGGCGCCAGAAGACGCCGCTGGAGAGCACCTCCACGTAGTTCTGCCACTGCCACACCGTCGGGAAACCGGAGGGATCGAGCGTGATCTCGGAGTTCGAGCGGAATCCGCCGATGACGATGTAGGCGACCGGAGCGAGCATCAGCCCGATCAGCAGGAGTGCGATGAAGTAGATGACGAACGTCCCCACGCGCCTTCTGCCCGCTCCCGACTGCTGCAGCGGTGGCCGCTTGTACCCGGGCGCGGTGAGTGTTGCGGTGGCCATCAGAGCTTTCCTCCTGTGAGGGCGCCGGCGGTGTCTCGTCGCAGCACGAAGCGCTGATAGACGAGGGCGACGATGAGTGAGATGAGGAACAGGACGACGGCGACGGCGTTGCCGTAGCCGTAGCTGCCGGCGTTGCGGCCGTTCGCGACCATGTAGGTCGCCATCGTCGAGGTTCCCGCGGTCGAGGCGACGTACTGGCCCCAGATGATCCAGACCAGGTCGAACAGCTGCAGCGACCCGATGATGGAGAGGAAGGCCCAGATGCGAACGGTGGGTCCGAGCAGCGGAAGCACGATGTAGCGCTGGGTCTGCCAGTACGACGCACCGTCGATGGCGGCGGCGTCGGAGAGCTCCTCGGGAACGCCCTGGAGTCCTGCGAGGAACAGGATGACGGCGAAGCCGACGTACTTCCAGGTGATGATCACCAGGAGGGTCCAGATCGCGATCGAGGGATCGGACAGCCAGTCGGTGGCGAAGGCGCCCAGGCCGAGCTTGTCGAGCATGCCGTTCACCGAGCCGCTCGACTGCAGCATGAGGCTCCAGCCGATTCCCACGACGACCTCGGAGATGACGTAGGGGACGAAGATCAGCACGCGGATGAGCGACTGGAACCGCATCTTCCGGTTCAGCAGCAGGGCCAGCGCGATGGCGACCGGGCCCTGGAGCACGAGCGACATGATGGCGATGAAACCGTTGTGGCCCAGCGCTTCGATGAAGTCGGGGTCGGTCAGGATGACGATGTAGTTGCGGAACCCGACGAAGTCGACTGCCGGGCCGTATCCCGACCAGCTGAAGAAGCCGTAGTAGGCGGCCAGGACGACCGGGAAGATGACGAAGGCGACGAAGACGAGGAGCGCCGGCCCGATCAGGAGGACGAGTTCGAGGCGCGGGCCCCACCCGGAGCCGCGGGATCGTGTGCTCTGGGTGCCACGCGAGCGGGGCGGCCCGGTGGGGGGCAGCGCATCTGCGCCACCCCCCACCGGGCCGGGGATCCCGGGCGCGTCCGCGGAGGTCTTCGTGGTGTCGCGCACGGAAGCCATCAGGAGCTCAGGACTTCGAGGCGGCGGCGTTGACGGCGTCGACGATGTCCTGGGCGCTGCCCTGGCCCGCGAACATGTCCACGACCGCGACGTTCAGCGCGTTGCCGATGTTCTGTCCATAGAGCGTGTCGAGCCAGACCGACACGTACGGGGCCTCGTTGTAAGCGGCCAGCACTGCCTGCAGAGCAGGATCGGTCACGACGCCCTGCGCGTCCTGCGACGCGGGCAGGGTGACGAATGCCTCGGCGTAGGCTTCCTGGTTGTCCTGCTCGAGGGCGAAGTTGAGGAAGTCGACGCACTCCTTCGGGGCGTTGACCCAGCAGGAATAGCCGTCCACGCCGCCCATCATCGCGCCGGGCTCGCCGTCGCCGCCCTCGACCTCGGGGAAGGGGAACCAGAGCAGGTCGGCCTTCGGCTGCTGGTCGGGGGTCAGCGGGGCGATCACGCCCGGATCCCATGCGCCCATCAGCTCCATGGCGGCCTGGTTGTTGGCGATCAGGCCCGCCGACGAGCCTGCGCCCTGCTGAGCCGCCGTGGTGAGGAAGCCCTCGTTGAAGGGCTTGGTGTCGAGGAACGACTGCAGGTTCTCGCCTGCGGCAAGCCAGCAGTCGTCGTTGAACTCGCGGCTGACGGCGGCTTCGTCCATGACCTCTTTCGAGCACGCGCGCAGGGCGAAGTTGTAGTACCAGTGAGCGGCGGGCCAGGCGTCCTTGGCACCGACCGCGATCGGCGCGACGCCGGTGGCGGCGAGCGCGGTGTTCGCGGTCTCGAGCTCCTCGATGGTCTTCGGGGTCTCGGTGATTCCGGCGGCGGCGAACAGGTCGCCGGCGTAGAACATGCCCGACGGCAGCACGGCGGTCGGAACCCCGTAGATCTTGTCGTCGATCTCGAACGCGGAGATGACGCCGCCGAGCGCCGTCTTCGTCGCGTCGGTGAGGCCGTCGGTCAGGTCCATCGCCTGACCCGCCGTCACGACGTCGGCGAGCTTTCCGCCACCGCGGGCCATGAAGATGTCAGGTGCGTCGCCGGAGTTGAGCGCGGTCTGGAGCTTGCCGTCCATCTCCTCGTTCTGCACCGATTGGATCTCGATCGTGACGCCGGGGTTGGCCGCCTCGAACGCGGCGACGGTGTCCTCCCAGTACGCCTTGCCGGGGCCGGTGGTCGAGTTGTGCCAGAACGTCATCGCGACGTCGCCGCCGCTGTCTGCGGAATCGCCGGACCCGCCACCGGAGCAGCCGCTCAGTGCGAGCGCTCCCGCGACCAGAACGGCCGATCCTGCGAGGAACTTCTTGCCGTACATGTGATTTCCATCCTCTTCGTTGAGTGACACCTCATGCCTCGAGGTGCGGATTTGCGATTGGTACTCGTCTGCGCGGCTCTGCTTCGCGCCGCATCCGACTCCGGGTGGGGGGTCGATGATCGACCTCCGGGTGGACATAGCGTGACATTGACAACAAATAACGTCAAACGTTTTCGAAAACCTTTTCCACGACTACGCTGAGCGGTCATGGGACGGCGAACGACGATTCACGATGTGGCGGAGGCCGCCGGCGTTTCGATCGCCACCGTGTCGAAGGCCGTGAACGGCCGCTACGGGGTGGCCACCGAGACCGCCGACCACGTTCTGAGCGTCGTGAAGGAGCTCGGGTACGAGTCGAGCCTCGTCGCCAGCAGCATGCGTTCGCGCAAGACGGGTGTCATCGGCGTGCTCGTCGCGGACTTCGAGCCCTTCAGCGCGGAGATCCTCAAGGGCGTCGCCGCCGAGCTCCACACCTCGGGCTACGACCTGCTCGCCTACAGCGGCGCGCGCCAGCAGGGGAGCGAGGGCTGGGAGCGCAGGTCGCTCAGTCGCCTGAGCGGGACTCTCATCGACGGGGTGATCATGGTGACGCCGACGGTCGTCAACGTGACGGCGGAGGTGCCGATCGTGGCCATCGATCCGCACACGGGTCCCGCCGATCTCCCCACCGTCGAGTCGGACAGCTTCGGCGGCGCCCTCCAGGCGGTGCAGTTCCTGATCTCGATCGGACACACCCGGATCGGCTTCGTCGCGGGACGACCCGACCTGCGTTCGTCGATCCTGCGTGACGCCGGCTATCGGAAGGCGCTGTCGGATGCGGGTCTGCGCTTCGATCCCGCGCTCGTGGGTGCGGGGCTCTACGAGCAGCACACCGCGCGCGGCGCGGCAGCGGAACTGCTGACGCGACCGGATCGGCCCACCGCGATCTTCGCCGCCAACGACCTGTCGGCCTTCGCCGTCCTGGAGGTGGCGGCCGAACTGGGGCTGGCGGTGCCGGCGGACCTGTCCGTGATCGGCTTCGACGACGTCCCCGAGGCCACGCAGATGGTGCCGCAGCTCAGTACCGTGCGCCAGCCCATGCAGCGGCTGGGGGCGACGGCCGCGACGCTCCTGGTCTCGCTCATGAACGGCGACTCCCCGGAGCAGACGCATGTACGCCTTCCCACCCGACTGGTGCCGAGGGCGACGACCGCTCCGCCCCGCGAGGGTCGGGACGAGGCCGTCGGCGCGTGAGACGCGACGCCTCAGCGGACGGAGAGCCGGTGGCGGAGGCCGAGCGGATCGGCCAGCAGCTCGCCGAACGCCGCCTCCGCGGCGCCGATGAGCAGACGGTCCTCGGCCAGGACGGCGACGCGGATGTCGAGGCCCTCCATGCTCGCCGGCATCGCGAAATCGCTGACGGCGGCGGTGAGGCCGGGCAGATCGCGCTCGGCGATCGTCGCGAGGAACCCGCCGAGGACCACGACCGAAGGATTGAGCACGTTCACCGCATTGGCGAGGGCCGTGGCCAGGATGCCGCGCTGGCGCACGAGCTCCGCGGCCGCCGCCGGATCCTCGGTCGCGGAGAGCAGCGCGGCCAGCGTCGGCTCGTCGGCTGAGCCCACGCCCACGACGTCGAGCAGCCGGGCACGGCTCACCTCGTCCTCGAGGACGCCTCCCCGGGCGCGCCGGTCGGAGTCGGCGGCGATGCCGGGGCGGTTCTGTCCGAATTCGCCCGCGTAGCCACCGGCGCCGCCCACGGGCATCCCGTGGACGATCAGCCCTCCGCCGATGCCGCTCGCCCCGCCGTTGAGGTAGACGACGTCATCGATGCCGCGCGCGGCGCCGAACAGATGCTCAGCGAGGGCTCCGAGGCTGGCATCGTTGCCGACGGCCGTCGGCAGACCGGTGGCGGCGGCGACGAGATCGCGGACGGGTTCGTCGACCCAGTTCAAGTGCGGGGCGTTGCGGACGAGTCCGTCGGCGACGCGGACCAGCCCGGGGACGGCCAGGCCGATCGCCACGATGCGCGCGTCGGCGAGCGGTCCGGCACGCCACTGCGAGATCCGCTCCGCGACGAGCGCCGCGGTCTCGGCCGGGGTGATCAGGCGGTCGAGATCGATGCGTTCGCGGACCGGGATGCCCCGGTCCAGACCCACGGCCGCGATCGTGAGCGCGTCGACCTCGGGATTCACCGCGATCGCGAGGACGCGCGACGCGATCGACACGATCGGAGACGGTCGGCCGACCCGGCGGGACGGATCCGGAGCACGCTCCTCGACGAGACCTCCGCGGACGAGTTCGCCGACGAGGTCGGCGACGGTCGACCGATTGAGGCCGGTGAGTTCCGTGAGGGTGGCTCGCGACAGCGGGCCTTCGAGGTGCACGAGCCGGAGGATGCGGGCGAGATTGCGCTGGCGGACGCCCTCGGTGCTCATGCCGGACAGATCGCTCACGGAACTCACCATAGAAGATCGGCCGGGGTGAGCCCGTCGTCGGTCGCCCCGCACCGCGCGTTGCGGTGCGGGGCGACCGGCCCGAGCGAGGATCAGAACAGCTGCACGAGCAGCCCCACCCCGCTGGTCGAACCCGACGTCGTCGGGGTGCCACTGAACTCGGCGCGCACGATGTAGATGCCCGTCCGCAGACGCGGCAGCGTGACGCTCACCCTCCCGTCGGCACCCACGGCGACCGGCGCCCCCACCGCGGCCCCGTTGACCGTCACCTGCACGGTGCCGCCCTCCAGTGCTGCGGCCGACCTCACCACGATCGTGGCGGTGGTGCGCTGGTTCCCGATCGAGAGCACCCGTGAGAGCGACAGACTCGTGCGGGATGTCGCCAGGACGGCGACGGACTCCGACGCAGCGGTCCCCGAGTCGAGACCCGGAGCGGAGGCCGTGACCACCACCGAGATCGCTGAGCCCGCATCCGCCCTCTTCACCCGATAGGTCGCGGCGGTCGCCGAGGGGATGTCGACGCCGTCAGCCTGCCACTGGTAGGCGAAGGTGGCGCCCGCAGGCTCCCAGGTGCCGGCATCCGCTTGCAGTGTCCGTCCGACCTCGGGTGTCCCCGAGATCGACGGTACGACCGTGTTGACGACGGCGGTCGGCTCGGGGGCTTCGGCCGCGACGAGCTGTCCGACGCCCCACCGGGCGGTGGACTGGTAGCCGGCGCCGGTGGGGTCGGCCCAGTTGCGGATGCCGCTGCGCTGCCCGTTCGAGGCGTCGTTGACCTGGAAGTCCAGGCCGTGGAAGGTGCCCTCCCCGCCGTACTCGAGAAGGCTGATCGCCGCCTCGACGACGTATCCGCCGTCGACGAGTGTCGTCGCGCTCTGCACGCGGTTCCGCTGGAACGGCTCATCGCCGGTGCCGAAAGAGACGGCATTGGCCGCACTGATCCGGATCTGCGAGTCGTCGTAGCGGTACGAGCCGTTCTTCGCGTTCCCCGGATCGACGAAGATCTCGACCGAGTCCTGGATCCAGGGATCGGAACCGGTGACGTCGACGACCGGATCGGCGACCTCTGCCAGCACGTACAGCGTCTGATCCCGCCACAGCGTGCGGACCGTGGCCGTAGCGCCGCCCGTACCCTCGACCTGCTTCTCCGTGACGATGGACCCGGCCACGGACCACGCGGGGTCGACCGATCCGTCGATCGCCGGTGCATCGGCGGTGGCTGCCACCTCGAGGTAGGACACCGGCTCGAGCAGCGTGAGCGTACCGAGGGCTCCCGGGGTGTTCCATCCGCGCACGGTCGTGCCGTCGGTGACACGGACGTCCAGGTCGAGCGTGGCCCCCTGTGCGACGGCCGTGCTCAGCGGCAAGGTGGCGACCATGTCGTACCCTCCGTCGCGCTCGGCGACGACGGCATCCACGTCTCCTCCTCCGGTGCGGCCCGCGGTCACGGTGCTTCCGCCGTACTCGAACGCCACCCCGTCCGTCACCTCGGGGGTCGCGTCCTCGACGCGGACGTACGCGGTCAGGTGATCCGGGCTCCACCGCAGCTGGAACGAGGCCGATTCGTCGATCGTGTTGAGCGGCAGCTTCCGCCACTCGAGCGATGCGGGTGCATCGGCGTCGAGCGGCACGTCGCCCTGGAACACGTTGGCCGTGCGCGGACGGGCCGGCAGGTCGAGGTCGGCCGCACCGTAGTACGCCGGCTTGCCCTGCAGCGCGTCGTCGAACAGCAGCGGGGCGCCCGAGCCGGAGCGCCAGCTCCGGCCGTCCGTGAGACCCCAGACCGTGACCGAGAACAGGTCGTCGGCGTGCTCGCGGAAGGCCCGGAACGCGTCGCGGTAGTAGTAGGCCTGTTCGATCAGGCTCGCCGGGGTGACCGGGGTGCCCGTGGTGACGTCGAGCTCGGTGACGGCCTGCGTCACCGGGAGGTCCTCGAAGGCGACGATCGCGTCCTCGAGCGCGGTGACGGGGAAGGACAGGCTCACGTGGAACTGGTGACCGACGCCGTCGACCGGAACCCCGCGCGCCAGCATCCGCTCGACGAGTGCGTGCAGACGCGCCTGCTTGCCGGTCTGCTCCGTGTTGTAGTCGTTGATGATCAGCGTGATGGGCCGGTCGGAACCTTCTGCGGCGAACTCGCCGTTGAACGCGTCATCCGCGTACTGGAATGCGAGGTCGATGAACTCCTCGCCCAGGATCCGGTACCACTCGCTGCGGCGCAGCCCGTCTTCGTATTCGTTGCCGTCGGAGACGACCTCGTTGACGACGTCGAACGCGACGAGCGGGTTGGTGTCGCCGCCGAACTCCCCGTAGGTGTCGCTCAAGTGCTGCGCGACCGAGTAGATGTGCGTGCGCAGGCGGTCGCGCAGAATCTGCTGGTCCGCCTCACCGTCGGTCAACGGCTGACCGTCGTCGTCCTGGAAGAAGAACGCCGGTGTCTGGCTGTGCCAGGCGAGCGTGTGACCGTAGACCCGCAGATCGTTATCCTGCGCGTACGCCATGAGCGTGTCGGCCTCAGGGTTCGGCGTGAATTCACCCGCCGCGTCGTACCAGGCCTCGGGCTTCATGTAGTTCTCACTCGTCACCTGGTCGAAGTGGCGAAGGAGCAGATCGGATGCCGGACCCGTGGTCTCGCGGGAATCGATCGCGACACCGACGGGGAAGTCCGCCGTGTCCTTCAGAGGCAGAAGGTCTTCGACGGTGCCGGGGCCGGGGGTGGCCACGGTGATGTCGTCGAACAGCAGGTCGGACGTGTTCGTGCCGTTGTAGTTCGTCTCGAAGTACAGCAGGGCGCTCTCAGCGGGTCCCATGGTGAACGTGGCGGTCACCTCGCTCCACCCGCTGTTGGTCACACCGGTGAACTGGCCGATCGTCGAATAGCTCGTCGCGCCGTCGTTGGTGCGCGCCATGCTCAGCCACACGGCGTCCGTGGGCTGGCCGGGTGCGAAGCGCACCCACGCGGACAGGTCATAGGTCACTCCGGTCTCGAGGATGCCCGTCACATCACGGCCGATGCCGCTTCCCTGAGAGGTCCGCGCGGTGACCGCGGCGGCCTGCGCTCCCGCGTGGGCATCGGCGGTCGTGATCCCGACGCTCGGCGCGCCCGATCCGCTGTCCCGAGGTGCCCAGCCGTCCAGTCCGTCTTCGAAGTCGGTGCTGATCGCGGTGGTGCTCTCCGATGCCGGCGTGCCCACCGGAAGCGTGAACTCCCAGCCGGCGGCGAGCCGCTCCGAGACGACGGTCGTGACCGCCGCCAGCGTGCCGTTGCGGTCGCCGCCACCGTCATGGGTCAGGACGATCTCGCCCGGCTTGATGGCGGCGCGCAGGTTGGCGGTGAGGGTCGGGACGTCTTGCGTCGCCCAGTCGTTGATGGTGTTCACGACGGCGAGGGGCTGCATGCCGAGCGACACCGCGGCGGCCGGGGTCTGGCCCCAGCTGCCGTTCGGAGCACGGAAGAACGGCACCTGCGCGTTCGGATCGCCCAGTGCGGTGCGGATGATCTCGAGGTTCTGCGCCATCCGCTCGCGGGCAGCGGACTGCGAGAGCGAGCCCATGTCGTCGTAGGTGGTGGAGTGGTTGCACAGCGTGTGTCCCTCGGCGACGATGCGCTTGAGGATGTCTGCGCCGCCGGGAGCGGTGATGTTCTGACCGATCACGCAGAAGACCGCGCGGATGTCGTTGGCGGCGAGGTAGTCGAGCAGGGCCGGCGTGGTCCCGGGGTTCGGGCCGTCGTCGAACGTGAGCGCGGCGACGTCGCCCGTGCCCTGTGCGAGGCCGACGGGTGTGGGGACGGGGTTGACCGCTCCGCCGGGGACGACCTCGGCGCCCGGTGTGCCGCCGTCATCGGTGGTCACCTCGATGTCGTCGACCAGGTAGCTGTAGGGGCCGGTCAGATCGGCGGTGCCGATGTACACCTGCAGGGACGCGGCATCGGCGTCGGCCGGCACGGTGAACTCTCCGGTGACGGTGGTCCAGGCATCCGCCGTCATCGTGGTGTCGCCGATCCACGTGTAGGACGGCTTCATGACGAAACGCACGCCCGCCGTACCGACCGTGCCCTCGGCGAGCCGGGTGCGCATCGAGAAGCTGTACGACGAGCCGGGCGTGTAGATCCCCGCCGGGCTCTGCAGCCCCACGTAGTCGGCATCGCGGTCGGTGACGAGCAGGGCCTTGCCGCCCTCGATGTCCACGACGCTCAGGGTGCCCGGGCCGCCGCCGCTCGCTGTCCACGCGCCGGTCGTTCCATCCTCGAAGTCCACCGCGGATATCGGAATCGGATCGGCGGTGGCGGCGGAGGCCGGCAGCACCACCAGGGTCGCCGCCGCGAGGGCGGCGGTCGAGATGACGGTCAGAACACGACGAATCGAGTGGCGCATCATGGGGGCGCTCCTTTGCGCTGGGGTTTGTGGCTTGGGCCAACATATGAGCGCGCGATGAGGTCACGGGCCGACCGTTACCGGAAAGTTGCGAAAACTCTTCGAAAGTTCCGGCGAGATTCCGCGGGCGCGGGCGCCCCTACTGTCGACTCCGTTTTCGGTCGGCCATCGTCGTCCGCAGGCCTCGCCCGTGTGTGAAAGTGGGGGCCCCGACGACATGTGAGGATGCGACGCCGTGGCCGCTGCTGTTCCCCCGATCGATCCCTCCCTGAGGCATCGCATCGCCGACGTGACCATGAGGGTGCTCGACGATGCCGGTCAACCCCTGCCGGGTGCTTCGGTGACCGTCGCGCAGACACGCCACGCCTTCTCGTTCGGCAACATCGGATTCGATTTCCTCCCGCTTGCCGGCGGCGATCCCGATCACCACGCGCACGAGGACGTCGAGACGTTCGGCGGCGGGACCGGTCGACAGCTCGAGCGGCTCGAGCACCTCGAGGCGCTGTGGCTCGATCTGTACAACACGGCGACCCTCCCGTTCTACTGGGGTCGCTTCGAGCCCGAGCGGGGCAGACCCGACACCGCGCGATTGCGAGCCGCCGCGCAGCGCTTCGCCGACCGCGGTGTGACCGTCAAAGGTCACCCCCTCGTCTGGCACACCGTCACGGCGCCCTGGCTGCTCGATCTGCCGGTGGCCGAGGTGGAGCAGGCGCAGCGCGAGCGCATCCGCCGGGATGTCGGTGATTTCGCCGGCCTGATCGACACGTGGGACGCCATCAACGAGGCCGTCATCATGCCCGTCTTCGACAACGGCGACAACGGCATCACGCGGATGGCCCGCGAGCTCGGCCGTATTCCCACCGTGCGACTCGCGTTCGAGGAGGCGAGGCGGACCAATCCGGGCGCCACCCTTCTCATCAACGATTTCGACCTCGGTTCGGCCTACGAATGCCTCATCGAGGGTGTACTCGAGGCCGGTGTGCAGATCGATGCGATCGGACTGCAGACTCACATGCACCAGGGCTATCGCGGCGAGGATGCCGTCCTGGCCGTCGTCGATCGGTTCGCCCGGTTCGGCCTCCCGCTGCACATGACCGAGACCACCATCGTGTCGGGTCACATCATGCCGCCCGAGATCGAAGATCTCAACGACTATCAGATCGACGAGTGGCCCTCGACCCCCGAGGGTGAAGAGCGGCAAGCGGATGAGCTCGTCCGCCATTACCGTTCGCTCGTGTCGCATCCGTCGGTGCAGGCCGTCAACTACTGGGGGCTGAGTGACGACGGAGCGTGGCTCGGCGCACCGGTGGGGCTCGTCCGGGCGGACGGGACGGTCAAGCCCTCGTACACGGCGGTCCACGACCTCATCAAAGGCGAGTGGTGGATGCCGCCGACGACGCTGGTGGCGGATGCCGAGGGCGTCGTCCGCTTCCGCGGCTTCGCGGGCGAATACGAGGCGACCGCGCGAGGCGGGCGCACGGTCGTCCTATCGTTCCCGAACCCCGGTCCGACTCGGATCGACGTGCGTCTGCCGTCCTCCTCGGGGGTGGACGCGGCATCCGATCTGTTATAGGTTGTTAACCGCAACAATTCCCGCGAAGGAGCGACATGCCCACCCAGACTTCTGGCCCCACCCCCACCCATGACGACAAGTTCTCGTTCGGTCTCTGGACCGTCGGCTACAACGGCGCCGACCCGTTCGGCGGGCCGACCCGTCCGCCGCTGGACACCGTCCACGCCGTCGAGAAGCTCGCCGAACTCGGCGCCTACGGCCTCACCTTCCACGACGACGACCTGTTCGCGTTCAGCTCCACGGACGCCGAGCGTCAGACGCAGATCGACCGGCTCAAGGGTGCTCTGGCCGACACCGGTCTGATCGTGCCCATGGTCACCACCAACCTGTTCTCGGCTCCGGTGTTCAAGGACGGCGGCTTCACCTCCAACGACCGCGACGTCCGTCGCTTCGCGTTGCGCAAGGTCTTCCGTCAGCTCGACCTCGGCGCCGAGCTGGGCGCGAAGACGTTCGTCATGTGGGGCGGGCGCGAGGGCGCCGAGTACGACTCCGCGAAAGACATCCGTCAGGCGCTTGAGCGCTACCGTGAGGCCGTCAACCTGCTCGGCGACTACGTGACCGATAAGGGCTACGACATCCGCTTCGCCATCGAGCCCAAGCCCAACGAGCCCCGCGGCGACATCCTGCTGCCTACGCTCGGCCACGCGATCGCATTCATCGACTCGCTCGAGCGCCCCGAGCTCGTCGGCGTGAACCCGGAGACCGGTCACGAGCAGATGGCCGGCTTGAACTTCGCCGCGGGTATCGCGCAGGCGCTGTACCACGGCAAGCTCTTCCACATCGACCTCAACGGACAGCGCGGCATCAAGTACGACCAGGACCTGGTCTTCGGTCACGGCGACCTGCACAACGCGTTCGCCCTCGTCGATCTGCTCGAGAACGGCGGCCCGGGTGGGGTCCCCGCCTACGACGGGCCGCGTCACTTCGACTACAAGCCGTCGCGCACCGAAGACGAGAACGGTGTCTGGGACTCGGCGGCCGCCAACATGCGCACCTACCTCCTGCTCAAGGAGCGCGCCGCGGCCTTCCGCGCCGATCCGGAGGTGCAGGAAGCGCTCGCCGCCGCCAAGGTCGACGAGTTGTCGGTGCCCACGCTGAACGAGGGTGAGACGTACGACGACTTCCTCGCCGACCGCTCGGCGTACGAGGACTTCGACACGGACGCGTATTACGGCGGCAAGGGCTTCGGCTTCGTGCGGCTGCAGCAGCTGGCCACCGAGCACCTGCTCGGCGCCCGCTGACCCGTGCGGGGCCGCCGTCGCGGCGGCCCCGTATCCGTCTGGCTTGACGACGTGGGCCACCGTCGCCACGGAGCTTCGGCGAGAGAAGACGTGAGAAGAGAGACAGATGACATTCGCCATGGGAGTCGACTCGTCGACGCAGTCCTGCAAGGTCGTGATCACGGATGCCGCGACCGGCCGTGTCGTTCGTGAGGGGCGCGCCGCGCACCCCGACGGCACCGAGGTCGACCCCGCCGCCTGGTGGAGTGCCCTCCAGTCCGCGATCGCCGACGCCGGCGGTATGGACGACGTCACCGCCTGGGCGATCGGCGGACAGCAGCACGGCATGGTCGTGCTCGATGATCGCGGGCACGTCATCCGACCCGCTCTGCTGTGGAACGACACGCGCTCGGCCGGCGCGGCGGCGGACCTGATCGCGGAGTTCGGCGCGGAAGAGCTCGCGCGGCGCACGGGGCTCGTGCCCGTCGCCTCCTTCACGATCACGAAACTGCGCTGGTTGCGCGACGCCGAACCCGACAACGCCGCCCGCGCGGCGGCGGTGGCACTGCCCCACGACTGGCTGACCTGGCGGCTGCGCGGCTACGGCCCCGAGGGCGAGTCCGCACTCGGCCCGGTGCTCGGTGAGCTCGTCACCGATCGCTCGGATGCCTCGGGCACGGGGTACTTCACTCCGCAGGACGACGGCTACGACCGCGAGCTTCTGCGCGCGGCCCTCGGGCACGATGCCGTGCTGCCGCGTGTGCTCGGACCCCTCGACCATGTCCTCGACGCGGACGGCCGACGCGTCGGCGCGGGCGCGGGCGACAACGCCGGCGCCGCGCTCGGTCTCGGGGCCGGACCGGGAGACGTCGTCGTCTCGATCGGCACGAGCGGCACGGTGTTCGCCGTCAGCGCCGACCGCACGATCGATCCGACCGGTACCGTCGCGGGGTTCGCCGACGCCGACGGGCACTTCCTGCCGCTGGTGGCCACGCTCAACGCCGCCCGTGTTCTGGACGTGACGGCGCGACTCCTCGGCGTCGGCCATGGCGAGCTCAGCGAGCTGGCGCTGGCTGCGCCCGAGGGTGCCGGGGGCTTGACGCTCGTGCCCTACTTCGAAGGCGAGCGCACACCCAACCTGCCGGACGCCACGGCCTCGCTCTCGGGTATGACACTGGCCTCGACGACGCGTGAGAACCTCGCCCGTGCCGCGGTCGAAGGCATGCTCGGCGGTCTCGCCGCCGGACTCGAAGCGCTGCGCGGGCTCGGGGTGCCTCTCGAACGGGCGCTGCTCGTCGGCGGCGGTGCGCAGTCGGAGGCGGTGCGCCGTATCGCTCCGCTCGTCCTGGGTCTGCCGGTGGACGTGCCCGCTCCGGGGGAGTACGTCGCGCTCGGCGCGGCTCGTCAAGCCGCACGCATCGCCGGCTGAACCCGCCGCTCGCGCTCGCGCGCGCCGGGCGACAGAATGGCGTCATGGGCGATGCCGCGACCTCCGCCGAGAACGGCGCGTCGGTGGACGCTGCGGCCGCCGAGCTGTACGCGAGGGAGCCCGGGGAGTTCACGGCCGCCCGCAACACCCGCGCGGACGCCACGACCGATCGGGCGGCGGCCAAGGCCATCCGGGCGCTCCGGAAGCCGACGGTGGCGGCGTGGGCGGTCAACCTGCTCGCTCAGGGTCAGCGGCTGGGCGACGCCCTCGAGCTCGCGGCCGAGCTGCGCGAGGCGCAGGAAGACCTGGACGCAGCCGAGCTCAGTCGACTGGGGCGGCAGCGGCGAGCGTTGGTCGCGGCCCTCGCCGCCGACGCGGTCGGGCTCGCCCGCGCGCGAGGAGTGGCCGTCAGTCAGAGTGCTCGCGACGAGATCGAGAACACGCTGAACGCCGCGATGACGGATGCCGCGGCCGCCGCCGCGGTCGGCTCCGGCCGTCTCGTGCGGACGCTCCGCGCTTCGGGCCTCGAGGAGGTCGATCTCGAGGGCGCCGTCGCGGGATCGGCCCCCGCGTCCGCAGCTCAGCCCCGCACCCGCGACGACCTGGCGGAGCGCCGCGCACGCAAGGAGGCCGAGCGCGTACTGCGCGAAGCGGAGCGGGCGCTCGCCGACGCGGACCGGGACGTCGCCAGGACCGCGGCTCGCGAGGCCAAGGCGCGGGAGCGCGCCGGCCATCTGCAGGAGCGCATCGACGACGTGCAGGCGCAGCTCGACGCGCTGCGCGCGGATGCCTCGACCGCAGCATCCGATCTCGACGAGCGTACGGCGGAGCACCAGACGGCCCGGTCGCTCGCCGATGACGCCCGTGCCGCGCGTGACGCCGCCCGGGCCGGAGTGCCGTCGTGACCGACCCCGGCCCGCCGGACCGCGCCGATCCCGACACCGCCGTGCCGCCCGCCTCCGCCCCCCGGAAGGCTCGCCGTGCCCATCGCCTCATCGTCGGATTCTTCGCTGCAGTGCTCGCCGTCGCGATCGTCGTCATCACGGCCGAGGAGATCCGCGTCGCGGGCGACGCCGCCGAGCGACCCGGCGTCGCGGCCTTCTATGCGCAGCCCTCGCCCGCACCCGCCGGCGCCCCCGGCGACATCCTCAAATCGGAGGAGCTCCTCGGCGCCCCCGCGGGCGCACGCGCGTGGCGCCTCATGTACCACTCCCGCGACCTGAATGACGCGGACGTGATCGTGACGGGCATCCTCGTGGTGCCGCTCACGCCGCCCCCCGCCGGCGGGCGCACGATCGTCTCGTGGGGACATCCGACCACGGGCTCCGCGACCGACTGCGCGCCGTCGTCCGGATTCGACCCCTTCTTCCTCATCGAGGGACTCCGCGCGCTCCTGGACCGGGGGTACGCCGTCGTCGGCACGGATTATCTGGGTATGGGGACGCCCGGTGCCAACTCCTACCTGATCGGCGAGACCGCGGGCAACAACGTGCTCGACGCCGTCCGGGCCGCCCAGCACATCCCGGCTGTGAACGCGAGCGACCGCGTCGTGCTGTGGGGGCATTCCCAAGGCGGGCAGGCGGTGCTGTTCGCGGCGGAGCGGGCGGCGACCTACGCGCCGGAGCTGAAGATCCAGGCGGTCGCGGCCGCGGCACCGGCGGCCGACCTCACGTCGCTGATGGCTGCGCACCTCGACGACATCTCCGGCGTGACGATCGGGTCCTATGCCTTCGCGGCGTACGCGGGCGTTTACGGACCGTCCGTCGCGGGCGCCGACCTCGCGGACATCCTCACCCCCGCGGCGGTGGCCCTCATCCCGCAGATGACGTCACTCTGCCTGCTGTCGAACATCACCGAGCTGCATAGGATCGGCGAACCGCTGGTGGGCGCATTCACCTCCCGCGATCCGACGAAGACCGAGCCGTGGGCGGGGCTGTTCGCCGAGAATTCGGCGGGGCAGACCGGGTTCGACGCGCCCCTGTTCCTCGCGCAGGGCCTGGATGACACCCTCGTCGTCCCCGCCGACACCCAGGCCTTCGCGCAGCACGAAGCTTCCCTCGGCATCGACGTCACGTACGAGCCGATCTCGTCCGCCACGCACGGCACGGTGGCCTACCTGGCCGTGCCGGCACTCATGGAGTTCCTCGACGCCAAGGTGCGCTGACCCGACGGCGGCGGCCCCGCTGTCGCTACTGTGAACGCGTGGACCTCGACGGCAGCACACTCTTCATCATCCCGCTGGTCGCTGTACTCGCACCGCTGCTCTCGCGCGGGATCGCACGGTGGCTGCCGGTGCCCATCGTGGTGTTCGAGCTGCTGCTCGGCATCCTGGTCGGCCCGAGCGTCCTCAACTGGGCGCAGGCCTCCGACTTCGCCGCCGCCCTGTCGCAATTCGGTCTCGCGCTGCTGTTCTTCGTCGCCGGCACCGAGATCCAGTTCTCGTCGCTGGCCGGGCGATCCGGTCGGCGGTCGGTGCTCGGCTGGGTGATCAGCATCGCGGTCGGATGCGTGCTCGGCTGGCTCATCGCGCCGGGCGAGCCCGCCATCATCATCGGCATCGCCCTGTCGTCGACGGCACTCGGCACGCTGCTGCCGATCCTGCGGGACGCCCGCGAGCTCGGCACGCCCTTCGGTCACGCCGTGAGCGCGGTCGGCGCCGTGGGCGAATTCGGACCCCTGATCGCCATCTCGATCTTCCTCGGCAGCCGCGAGCCCGGACTGTCGACGATCGTCCTCGCGCTCTTCGCGTTGATCGCCGCCCTGGCGATCTGGTGGGCCATGCGCGCGCCGCAGGGCCGATTCCACTCCTTCGTGAACGCGACGCTGCACACCTCGGGGCAGTTCGCGATGAGGGTCGTGCTGCTCATCCTCGCCACCCTCGTCGTGATCAGCGTCGTCCTCGACATCGACTTCCTCCTCGGGGCGTTCACCGCCGGCATCGTCTGGCGACTCATCATGCGCGAGGCGAAGGAGGCCGACCGCGAGGCGGTGGAGAGCAAGATCGAGGCGATCGCGTTCGGCTTCCTCGTGCCGGTGTTCTTCGTCTACACCGGGGTGACCTTCGACCTCACCTCTTTCTTCGAGCAGCCCCTGCTGCTCGTCGGCGTGGCGGCGGCGCTGCTCGCGCTGCTCGTCGTCCGCGGTCTCCCCTCGATGCTCGCCGCGCCCGCGGGGGCGAGTGCGAAGGAACGCTGGTCGGTCATGCTGATGGGGGCGACGGGCCTTCCGATCATCGTCGCCGTGACCTCGGTCGCGGTCGCCGACGGTGTGCTGTCGACCGGCTTCGCCTCGGTGCTCGTGGGAGCCGGGATGCTGTCGGTGCTCGTCTTCCCGCTCGTGGCGATGGGGCTGCGCGGCGAGCGCGCGAGCGTGCGCACCGCGGTCGCCGAGGGGCCGGCGTGATCACGAGCGTGCGCGCAGCGGCCGGCCGACCGTGACCGACCTGCACGGGCTCTTCTCCCGGGCGCGCGAACGTCTCGAGGGGGCGCCGCAGGAGGCGCTCGGCGAACTGCTGACGGGTCGGCGCTTCCTCAGCATCGCCCGCGCCGACCGCATCAAGCCCTACGGCGAGGCCTGGCATCTCGGCGTGCTGCTGCTCACCGCCGACGAGGTGCTGGCGACCGGCGAGATCGTGCGCGCGCGCACCGAGGCCCCGCGCGGCTACACGGCGGAGTCGCAGCGGGCGAGGTCTGCGCTCGCCGCCGCGGCCGCACGCGGAGGCTTCCCCGATGGACGGGCGGTGCACGTCGGGTGGCGCCGGCTCGACCTCGACGCGATCGCACGGGGCGCGGCATCCGTCCCCCTCAGTGTCGTGGACGGCGAGCCCCTCGTGCAGTGGAGCGGCTCGGCGATGCGCGCTCCGCTCGCCGGTTACCTCGACGAACGGGTCGAGCTGCTGCTGCGCCCGCCCTTGGGTGCGAACTGACCCTCTGTCAAGACCCGGGACCCTTTCCGCGCCATCGACCATGCTCGAACGGGCCCTCCGCCGGGCAGCGTGACCACGCTCGACTAAGGTGGGGAGGTTGAAAGAGGGGATCGAGACATGCAGTCATGGCCAGGATCGAGCTATCCGCTGGGGGCGACGTTCGACGGGAACGGCACGAACTTCGCGATCTTCAGCGAGGGGGCTGAGCGCGTCGAGCTCTGCCTGTTCGGCGACCGCGGGAAGGAGACCCGCGTCCCGCTGCTCGAAGTCGATGCCTTCGTCTGGCACGTCTACCTGCCGACGATCGGACCCGGCCAGCGCTACGGCTACCGCGTGTACGGCGACTACGACCCGGCGAGCGGCAATCGCTACAACCCGAACAAACTGCTCCTGGACCCGTACGCGAAGGCGGTCGACGGGCAGGTCAACTGGAACCAGTCGGTCTTCTCGTACAACTTCGGCGACCCGGATTCCCGCAACGATCTGGATTCCGCCGCCTCGATGATGAAGGGGGTCGTCATCAACCCCTTCTTCGACTGGGCCGGTGACCGTCAGCCGAAGACGCCGTACTCCGAGTCGTTCATCTACGAAGCCCACGTGAAGGGCCTCACCGAACTGCACCCCGACGTTCCCGAAGAGCTGCGCGGCACGTACGGCGGCATCGCCCACCCGGCGATCATCGAGCACCTGAAGAAGCTCGGCGTGACGGCAATCGAGCTCATGCCGGTGCACCAGTTCGTCAACGATTCGACCCTTCAGGAAAAGGGACTGTCGAACTATTGGGGCTACAACACGATCGCCTTCCTCGCGCCCCAGAACTCCTACGCGGCCACAGGCCAGCGCGGTCAGCAGGTGCAGGAGTTCAAGGGGATGGTCCGCGCCCTGCACGCCGCGGGCATCGAGGTCATCCTCGACGTGGTGTACAACCACACCGCCGAGGGCAACCACATGGGCCCGACGCTCTCGATGCGCGGCATCGACAACGCGGCCTACTACCGACTCGAGGACAACGACAAGCGGTATTACACCGACTACACCGGCACCGGCAACAGCATGAACGTCGGCAACCCGCACACGCTGCAACTCATCATGGACTCGCTGCGGTACTGGGTGCTCGAGATGCACGTCGACGGCTTCCGATTCGACCTCGCCTCCACGCTGGCTCGGGAGTTCTACGACGTCGACCGGCTGTCGACCTTCTTCGAGCTCGTGCAGCAGGACCCGGTGGTCTCGCAGGTCAAGCTCATCGCCGAGCCGTGGGACATCGGCCCCGGCGGCTACCAGGTGGGCAACTTCCCCCCGCAGTGGACCGAGTGGAACGGCAAGTACCGTGACACGGTCCGCGACTTCTGGCGCGGTGAGCCCGCCACCCTCGGCGAGTTCGCGTCGCGCATCACCGGCTCGGCAGACCTGTACGCCAACTCGGGTCGTCGACCGGTGGCATCCATCAACTTCGTCACCGCCCACGACGGCTTCACGATCCGCGACCTCGTCAGCTACAACGAGAAGCACAACGACGCCAACGGTGAGAACAACAACGACGGCGAATCGCACAACCGCTCGTACAACTTCGGGGTGGAGGGTCCGACCGACGACCCCGAGGTGCTCACGATGCGCGCGCGCCAGCAGCGCAACTTCATCGCGACGATGCTGCTCTCCCAGGGTGTGCCGATGCTGCTGCACGGCGACGAACTCGGGCGCACGCAGCAGGGCAACAACAACGGCTACGCGCAGGACAACGAGCTGACGTGGGTGCACTGGGATCAGATGGATCACCCGCTGGTCGAGTTCACCGCGGCCCTCGCCAAGCTGCGGCGCGAGCATCCGACCTTCCGTCGTCGGCGGTTCTTCGACGGGCGTCCGGTGCGCCGCGAAGAGGGCGAGCGCGTGCCCGACATCGTGTGGCTGCGGCCCGACGGCACGCAGATGCAGCCCGAGGACTGGGACTCCGGCTTCGGCCGCGCGATCGGCGTGTTCCTGAACGGCGACGGCATCCGCGAGCGTGATCGCCGCGGTCAGCCGATCGACGACCTGCACTTCATCATCATGTTCAACGCGAGCGACGACGAGATCGACTTCACGATCCCCGCCGTCGAGTTCAGCCCCAACTGGGACGTCCTCGTGGACACGGCCGGCGCGCAGTCCGACACCGGTCCGATCCCTCCGGGGGCGACCGTGAAGGTGTCCGCGAAGTCGACGATGGTGCTCGCCGAGCACTCCGAGCCCGAGGTCGAGGCGGACCACTCCGTCGCGGCGTCGCTCGCCGCCGTGATGACGGGCTCGATCGACCTGGTGCCCGGCGCCTCGCCGACCCCGGAGATGCGCACGTCGTAGCCCGTGAGTGCCCGCGCGGTCACCCATCGGTCCGGCGCGGGCACTCTGCACTCCATAGGCGGGTCACCCCGCGAGAGGACGCCCCATGTCTGAGCACCCGTCATCGACCTACCGCCTGCAGATCCGACAGGCCTTCGATCTGGATGCGGCGGCCGCCGTCACGGACTACCTGCGCGACCTCGGGGTGGGGTGGGCGTACCTGTCGCCCCTGCTCACGGCAGCGACCGGGTCGGACCACGGCTACGACGTCGTCGATCCCACCCGGGTCGACCCGGCCAGGGGCGGAGCGGACGGCCTCGACCGTTTCGCGGTGTCCGCGCGGGCCGCGGGCCTGGGCATCCTGATCGACATCGTGCCGAACCACATGGGCATCGCGGATCCGCGGGAGAACCACTGGTGGTGGGACCTCCTCACGCACGGGCGCGACTCGAGCTACGCCGAGGCGTTCGACATCGACTGGGACTACGGCCACGACCGCGTGCGGGTCCCTGTCCTCGGCTCCCCGCTCGACGAAGCGATCGCCGACATCGAGATCCGGACGGATGCCTCGCGCCGCGCGCCCTTCGGCACGCTGCGCTACTTCGACCACGTGCTGCCGCTGGCGCCGGGGTCGGTGCCGGCGGGCGCCGACCTGCGCGACGCCGCGACGGTGCGCTCGATCGCGGACGCACAGCACTACGAGCTGAGCTTCTGGCGCGACGAGGCGACCGCGCTCAATCACCGCCGCTTCTTCACCGTGACCACCCTCGCGGGGGTGCGCGTCGAGGTGCCCTGGGTGTTCGACGAGACACACGCCGAGGTCGTCCGGTGGATCCGCGAGGGCCTCGCGGACGGTCTGCGGATCGACCACCCCGACGGCCTGCGCGACCCCGGGGCCTACCTCGAGCGGCTCGCGGCGGCGACCGACGGCACCTACGTCGTGGTCGAGAAGATCCTCGAGCCCGACGTGCAGGGTGAGCCCGAAGCGCTCGCCGCGTGGTGGGAGACCGACGGCACGACCGGGTACGACGCCCTCGGCGAGGGGGAACGCGTGCTCATCGACGCGAGCGGCGAGGATCTGCTGGACGCGCTGGATGCGCGGCTCCGGGCGGGCACGGACCTGCCCGAGCCGCAGAGCTGGCACGAGCTGATCCACGACACGAAGCGCGACGTGGCAGACACCACCCAGGCCGCCGAAGTGGGCCGACTCGTCCGTACCCTGCCCGCATCGATCGACCTCCCGCCCGAGCGGGCGCGCGATGCCCTCGCCGAACTGCTGGCCTGCTTCCCGACCTACCGTTCCTACCTCCCGGCCGGACGCAGGTGGCTCGCGCAGGCGGCGGCCGCGGCATCCGCTCACCGTCCTGATCTGACCGATGCGATCGACGCACTCGTTCCGGTGCTCGCCGACCCGTCCGAGGAGGTCGCGCAGCGCTTCCAGCAGACGGCGGGACCGGTGATGGCCAAGGGCGTGGAGGACCGCGCGTTCTACCGCTACACGCGGTTGGGCTCTCTCACCGAGGTGGGGGGAGACCCGGGGCTCTTCTCGTCGACGGTCGACGAGTACCACCGTGCGCAGGCGACGCGGCAGTCGGGGTGGCCGCGCGCGATGACGACACTGTCGACGCACGACACGAAGCGGGGCGAAGACGTCCGCGCGCGCCTCGACGTGCTCGCGGAGGTCCCGCAGCGCTGGGCCGATGTGCTCGACGCCTCCCGCGCGATCGCGTCGACGGGTCACGGTCCGTTCGACAACCTGCTCTATCAGGCGATCGTCGGCTCGTGGCCCGCATCGCGCGAGCGGCTGCACGACTATGCCGAGAAGGCCGCCCGCGAAGCAGCCGAGCGGACGAACTGGTTCGACCCCGACGCCGCATTCGAAGACGGTATGCACGCGCTGGTCGACGCGGTGTTCGACGACGCCGATCTCGCGGCACTCCTGCGCGGCTTCGTCGCCGAGATCTCGGCGCCCGGCTGGTCGAATTCGCTCTCCCTCAAGCTGCTGCAGCTCGCGGGCCCCGGCGTCCCCGACGTCTACCAGGGCAGCGAGCTCTGGGAGACGTCGCTCGTCGACCCCGACAACCGCCGCGCCGTCGACTACGAGGAGCGACGTCGGCTGCTCGCCGAGCTCGACGGGGGCCTCGTGCCGCCCGTGGACGAGACCGGTGCGGCGAAGCTCCTGGTCGTCTCCCGCGCCCTGCGGCTGCGTCGCGACCGCCCCGAGCTCTTCGCGCGATACACCCCGATGACGGTGGTGGGTCCGGCTGCGGATCACGCGATCGCCTATGACCGGGGCGGGGCCCTCGTCGTCGCGACCCGGCTGCCGGTCGGGCTGGAGGCCCGCGGAGGATGGGGTGACACCGCCCTCCTGCGGCACGCAGGTGCGGTGACGGATGCTTTCACCGGGCGCCGCTTCGACGGTTCGACGCTGCGGCTGTCGGAGGTGCTGTCGGTGTACCCCGTGGCGCTGCTGGTGGCGGAGTGAGCGGCGCCCCGGTCTCGACCCGCATTTCGCCGAGCGGTCGTACGCATGAGTGATGGAGAGGGAAGACGATGAGCGTGGATGTGTGGGCACCCCGGGCCGAACGGGTCCGGCTGCGCCGGCCCGACCAGGACGACCTCGAGCTGACGGCCGTCGACGGCGGTTGGTGGAGCGCCGAGGTCGCGCTCGCCGACGGCGATGAGTACGGGTTCGTGCTGGGCGACGGCGACGAGCTTCGGCCCGACCCGCGCTCGCGCCGCCAGCCGTGGGGAGTGCACGGGGCATCCGCGGTGTTCGATCCGTCGGTCTTCGCGTGGACCGACCGCGAGTGGACGGGGCGCCACCTCGCGGGCGCCCTCATCTACGAGCTGCACCTCGGCACGTTCACGCCGGGCGGCACGCTCGACTCGGCGATCGAGCGCCTCGACCACGTCGCCGATCTGGGTGTGACCCATGTCGAGCTGCTGCCGGTGAACGGCTTCAACGGCGTCTGGAACTGGGGCTACGACGGCGTGCTCTGGTACACCGTCCACGAGGCTTACGGCGGACCCGCGGCGTACCAGCGGTTCGTCGACGCCGCCCACGCGCGGGGTCTCGCGGTGATCCAGGACGTCGTCTACAACCACCTCGGACCGAGCGGCAACTACCTGCCGGAGTTCGGCCCCTACCTGCGCGAGGGCACCCGCAACTCGTGGGGCGACTCCGTGAACCTCGATGAGCCGGTCGTACGCGACTACATCGTGCAGAACGCGCTGATGTGGATGCGGGACTACCACGTCGACGGCCTGAGACTGGACGCCGTCCACGCTCTGCACGACACGAGCGACGTGCACATCCTGCAGGAGCTGGCCGAGGCATCCGACGCGCTCGCCGCACACCTGGGGCGGCCGCTGACTCTGATCGCCGAGTCCGACCTCAACGACCCGAAGCTCATCATGCCGCGCGAGGCCGGAGGCTACGGTCTCGCAGGTCAGTGGAGCGACGACTACCACCACGCGGTGCACGTCGCGGTGACCGGCGAGACGGCCGGCTACTACGAGGACTTCGCGGCCCTCGAGGCGCTTCCCAAGGTGTGGACCGACGGGTTCTTCCACAACGGCACGTACTCGTCGTTCCGCGGCAGCGATCATGGATTCCCCATCCCCGCGACGGTGCCGACCTCCCGGCTGGTCACCTTTGCGCAGGACCACGACCAGATCGGCAACCGCGCCGCCGGCGACCGGCTCAGTCAGCATCTGTCGTACCGGCGCCTCGCCGTGACCGCGGTGCTCACGCTGCTTTCTCCGTACACCCCGATGCTGTTCATGGGTGAGGAGTGGGGCGCGTCGACGCCCTGGCAGTTCTTCACGTCGCACCCCGAACCCGAGCTCGGCGACGCGGTCTCCCACGGGCGTCTCGAGGAGTTCACGAAGATGGGGTGGGATGAGTCGCTCGTTCCCAACCCGCAGGATCCGCAGACCTTCGAGCGCTCCAAGCTGGACTGGAGCGAGGTCGAGCAGGATGATCACGCGCGCCTCCTGCAGCTCTACCGCGACCTCGGAGCGCTGCGACGGCGCTGGCCGTCGCTGACCGACCCGGCTTTCGCCACTCTGGCCGCGGCGAGCGGCTCCCAGGAGTCGAGCGACCCCGCCGACCGCGCGTTCGCTTTCGCACACGGCGAGCTGTCGGTGCTGGTGAACCTGACCACGGAGCCGGTCGCGTGGGATGTCTCGGCGGACCGCGGCATCCTGCTGACGACGGATGCCGCGGCCGAGGTCGACGACGGGGAAGTGGTGGTGCCGTCCGAGTCGGCCGTGGTCGTGGGTCCGCTCGAGTGAGCGCCGTTTCCGCAGCCGGGCATGTCAAGCCCCGATGCGCACGCCTCCGATCCGCTTAGTCTCGATCACATGGCACACTCGTCGCGCGCTTCCCAGACTCCGGTCGGCCTCGATCTCGTCCGCCAGATCGTCGTGATCTCGGCGGTGTCGTTCATGCTGATCGGCGCGATGGTCGGCATCGGCCTGTTCGGTGGCTCGGCCGTGCAGGACCTGCAGAACGGTGCCCTCGACGCGGATGCCTCCTATCTGGCGCCCGCCCGCCAGGCGTTCTCGATCTGGTCCGTCATCTACGTCGGGCTGATCATCTACACGATCTGGCAGGCGCTGCCCCAGCAGCGCGCGAACCCGCGTCAGCGCGAGCTCGGCTGGCTGATCGCCCTGACCGCGGTGCTCAACGGGCTCTGGCTCGTCGTCGCGCAGTTCGCGACCCTGCCGCTGACGGTCCTCGCGATCGTCGCCCTGCTGATCGCCCTGGGGTTCACGTTCCACCGTGCGGTCGTCACGCGGGTTCCCGACGACGGCCTGGTCGACGCGATCCTCATCGACGGCGTGACCGGACTGCACCTCGGGTGGGTCACTCTCGCGACGGTGGCCAACACGGCCGCGTGGCTGACGGTGAGCGTGCCCGCCGAGTGGGCGGATGCCGCGACCCCCATCGGCATCGCCGTGCTCGTCGTCGTCGCCGTCATCGGGATCGCGATCGCGTGGATCAGCGGCTGGCGCATCGCGCCCGGCCTCGCCCTCGCGTGGGGACTGACGTGGCTGGCGGTCGGTCGGCTGACGGGGGAGCCGCACAGCACGGGGATCGGCGTGACCGCCGTCATCGTCGCCGTGGCCGTCCTCGTGCCGGCGCTCCTGGTCGCCGGGCTGCGGATGCTCCGCCCGCAAGGGGACTGACACCACCCCGCACGGATCGGTGCGAGGATCGCGCCGTCGTCAGGCGGCGTCGGCGGGGCCGAACGACCGCGCGAAGGCACGCAGCATCCGCGCCGGCTCGGTGACGGATGACGCGAGCACACGACCGGCGACGGCCTTGTAGTCGTTCGCCGCGAAGTAGCCGTCGTCTCGGTAGACGGCCATCCGCTCGGTGAAGGCCTTCGTCGTCGGCTCGGGGTGGAACTGCGTGGCGTAGAGGCGCTCGCCGACCCGGTAGGCCTGCACGGGGCACGCGTCGTTGACGGCCAGCAGCTCGGCACCGGGGGGGACCTCGGCCGAACCCTCTTTGTGCGCGGTCAGGGCGGCGAACTGCGACGCGAGCCCGCCGAGGAGGTCGTCTCCCTGGCCGGCCGGCGTGAGGGTCACGGTCGTGGGCCCGGTGTCCTCCGGGTATCCGCGAGAGACCGTGCCCCCCAGCATCCTCGTCACGACGCCGATCCCGTAGCAGGTGAAGATCGCGGCGACCGGCGGAGCCGACCCGTCCAGCACGCGATCGGCGATACGGGCGAGATCGCCCTCGAGCCGCCGCTGCACGTCGTGCTTGCTCGTCTCGGGATCGGTCACGTTGAAAGGGCTGCCCCCGACCAGGAACCCGCTGTACTTCTCGAACGCGTCCGCGGGCAGCGCCTCCGCCACGAGGTCGTGCTGATGCAGGCGCGTTTCGTCGAGCCGCGTCGCGCGCCGGAAGGACTCGTACTCGGCGGCCGCGGCCCCCTTCTGGGGACGCACGCAGACGTAGAGCAGGGGCGCGGTCGTCATGCAGGGAGTCTATGGCGGCGGCGCCCGCGGACGAACGCGATGACGGATGTATCACCGATTGCCCTATCGCACTCCCTGTCTGTGTGGAGACAATGGGCGCTATGACGGCGATCGATCGTGCGGGTGCGGCCGACCCGACCGACCCGACCGACGCGTCCGCCGGCGCCGGCGACGCGAGCGGCCTCCCGCGGTGGGAACGTGCGGCCGCCCTGTTCCTGCGCTGGCGCGAGGGGGACACCCGCGCGATGGACGAGCTCGTGCGCATCATGACCCCTGTGCTCTGGCATGTCGTCCGCGCCTACGGCCTCGACACTGCGCTCGCGGAGGACGTCGTCCAGACGACGTGGATGACGCTCGTCCGACGGCACGGATCCATCACCGAGCCGCTCGCGATCTCGGGTTGGCTGACGACGTGCGCGCGTCGCGAGGCCTGGCGCGTCGGCAAACTCCATCGTCGGTCCGACGCCACCGAGACGGAGTCGCTGGAGCCGCATCTGCCGACCGCGGCCTCGGCCGAGGACGAGGTGACGGTCAGCGACGAATCGCACCGCCTGTGGCGACTGGTGGGGGAGTTGAACGACCGCTGCCAGCGTCTGCTGCGCGTCGTGGCGTTCGATGAGCGCCCGGATTATGCGCGGATCGCGGCGGACCTCGCCATGCCCGTCGGCTCCATCGGGCCGACGCGCCAGCGCTGCTTGGCGAAGCTGCGCACCCTGTGGGAGAACGCGGCACCGGGAGGAGAGAACCATGGACGTTGACGATCACCCTGCGGACGGGTACGCGGCCGATGCGGCGCTCTTCGCGCGGCTGCGAACGGCGTGGATGCAGGTGGATCCCGTCCCGGCCGGACTCGTCGATCGGATGGTGGCGGCCGTCGCCGTCGAGGACCTGAGTCGTGAGTACGCCCTGCTGACCCTCGTGGAGGGAGCGGCGGTCTCGGCGACGCGCGGCGAGGCCGAGACCGCGACCCTGCAGTTCAGCGACGGGAGCACCAACGTGCTGCTGCACATCAGCACCCTCGAGTCGGGTCAGCACCGCATCGACGGGTGGATCGACGCGCCCACCCTTGCCATACGCCTCGCACAGGGCGAGAGCGAGCGGTCGGCCGAGGCCGCCGAACACGGCCGGTTCGCCTTCGACGAGGTGGCGTCCGGGATCTCGCGCATCCGCCTGGTCGTGCGGGCCGACGACGGCGAGCTGCGCGAGTTCCAGACACCCCAGTTCGAGATCTGATCGGATGCCGCGGCCCCCGCCGCGGCATCCGATCGTCCCGGCACCGACCGGCCGGACACCGCAATGCCCCCGCGCACCTGACGCGGACCCGAAGGAGAGACCATGACAGACCTGCCCCCCTCCGCCTCCGATGATGCGCGTGATCAGCGTCCGGTCGATTGGCGCAGGCGATACGACGCGGCGCGCGCACAGGGGGTGCCTCTCGATCCGCGCAGCGAGCCGGTGCGTGGCGTGGACGCCTACCCCACGGTGTACGCCGCGGACCACCTGCTGCTCAGCACCGGCGCCGAGCTCGACGAGCTGCTCACCCGGCTTCGGGAGGCGGCATCCGATTTCGGCTGGGGGATCGAGCTGCAGAACCTCGACGGGACGCCTCTGGAGCGCGACCGAGCCGTGGAGCGGGCGGAGCGCGCCCGGCGGGAGCTCGATCTGCCGACGATCCACCGCGTCGAGATCTTCCCTCAGCCGAGCCCCGACAAGGACGACCAGCCCGTGCCGCCCATCGACGCCTGGCGCCTGCTCCAGCGTGCGCGGGCGCGGTTCGGTCGGGACCTCGCCGGGGTCTCGCTCGATCACGTGCTCAGCGTCGACCCGTTCGGCAGCACCAACCCCTTCGGCAGCACCAACCCGTTCGGCAGCACGAATCCGTTCGGCAGCACGAATCCCTATGGCAGCACGAACCCGTTCGGGAGCACCAACGTCCCCGGAACGGGCGGATACGCGATGGTCGGCAGCGGCGGCAGGCAGGTCGTCGACTACATCGGGCCCGCCCCCGAGCGGCGTCGCGAGCTGGCCGCGGGGGGTCGTCGTCCCGTCGTCGCGGTGCTCGACACCGGATGCGGCCGGCACTCCTGGCTGCCGGAGAAGATCGTCACGCGCTCCCCGACGTTCGACGGCGAGGTGATCGGCATGGACGACCCCGCGACCGATCCCGAGACACACGGCGACATCGTGGGTGCATACGACGGGGCGCTCGATCCCTCGGCCGGTCACGGGACGTTCATCGCCGGCATCATCCGTCAGGTCTGCCCCGAGGCCGACATCATCGCGGTCCGGGTCGCCGACAGCGTCGGCACTCTGCTGGAGGGCCAGTTCATGCTGGCGATTCGGACGATCGTGAAGATGATGACGACGCCCGTCGAGGACGGGGGCCGCAGGGTCGACGTGCTCAACCTGTCTCTCGGCTATTATCACGAGACCCCCGAGGACGAGCTGTTCGACCACACGCTGTCGCAGCTGCTCGTCGTCGCGCGCCGGCACGGGTGCGCGGTCGTCTGCTCGGCCGGCAACGACGCGACGGACCGGCCCGCCTTCCCCGCGGCGCTGTGGGACTGGCCCGGCGCGCAGTTTGCGGTCGACGACCCCGACGATGCCGCGCCGCACGTGAGCGTGGGGGCGCTCAACCCCCACCGCGCGTCGGTCGCGCTGTTCAGCAACCTCGGGGCGTGGGTGAAGGTCTACGCGCCCGGGGCGGCGGTGCTGAGCACGTCACCACCGTTCCTCGGCGGTGTGCAGGCGGGGTCGCGCAACGACCGGTACGGCATGCGCCGCGAGAGCATCAAACCTGACGACTTCACCGGTGGTTTCGCGCTCTGGAGCGGAACGTCCTTCGCGGCGCCCTTCGTCGCGGGGGTGCTCGCCGCCGCGCTTGAACCCGGCCTCATGGACGGGTCGATCACCGACACGGCCGGCCTCATCCAGGCTGCGCGTCGGGCCGCCGATGGTTTCGACGACACCATGAACGGGGTGTCGCTGGCACCCAGCCGCTGAGCGCGACCTGGGCCCCGGTCCGCGAGCCGCGTCGGATGCAGGTTCCCGAGGGGGTTTACCGTGCATCCGACACGGCTCACGACGGAGTGACGGCAGTGGCGGTCGTAGAGCACGTGCACGATGATGAGGGCGTGGCCCGGACCGCGGAAGACTTCCATCGGCGTGCCGTCGAACTGAGCAACAACGGCAGATACGCCCCGGCGCAGCGCGCGCTGGACGCCGCTGAGCGCACGGCGGACGCCGACCTGCGCGCGCGCATCGTCGGCACGCGGGCCTTCGTCCTGCAGCGCACCGGCGCACCGGACGAGGCCGAGAGGCTCTGTCGAGAAGCGCTCGCCGGGCCGGGACTCAGCGATCACACGATCGCCATCCTCAACGGCCAGCTCGGAGCGCTCGCGATGTACGGCGGCCGCCTGGAGGAGGCTCACAAATGGCTCTCCCGCGCGATCAGCAGGCTCAGCGACGACCCCGTCTCGGCCGCCCGGGTGCGGATCAACAGGAGCCTCGCCAGCTCGCAGCGCGGTCGCCTCGACGACGCGGCGGCCGACCTCGAGGTGGCGATCGAGACGTTCGACGCGGCGGGACACCCGGTCGAGGCCGCCCACGCCCGTCACAACCTCGGGTACTTCGCCCTCCTCGCGGGAGACATCGTCGCCGCCCTGCAGGACATGCAGGCCGCGCGCCCGGTGACCGCCGCCACGCCTGTCGGCGCCGCGATCGGCGACGTCGACCGCGCGGAAGTGCTCCGCGACGCGGGCCTGTCGACGGAGGCCGAGCGCATCCTCGAGCGCACGGCGAGCCTTTTCGGGACACTCCGGATGCCGCAATCCCGCGCCGAGGCGGAGTTCAATCTCGCGCGATCCCTCCTGACCCATGACGCCCAGCGTGCCGTGCGTCCGGCGGGCGCAGCCGAGCGGCGCTTCCGCGCGCTGGGCAACGACACCTGGGCCGCGCGCGCCCGCGCCGTCAGATTGCGCGCGCTGCTCGCGGGCGGCTCCCTCGACCGGGGAGGCGAACGCGTACCCGAACCGCGTCGCAAGCTCCGACGCGACGACATCGACGACACCGCCGCGATCCTGGATCACCGCGGCTTCCGCGGTGAGGCGGCGGCGCTGCGCATGGCGCACGAGCTCTGGCGGGCCCGCCACGCGGCGGCGATGGACGGTTCGAGCAGAGCGATCCGCATCCCCGCGGATGCTTCGATGGACGTGCGGCTGATGGCGCATGAGGTGCGCGCAGCCCGTGCGGCGACGATCGGGCGGGACGGCGAGTCGCGTCGCCACGCCGCGCGCGGCCTCGACGTGCTCGCCGAGTGGCAGCGCACGTACGGCAGCCTCGACCTGCAGACCTCCATCAGCATGCACGGCGCCAGCCTGATCTGGACGGGACTGGACGCGGCTGTCCGCTCCCGCCGCCCCGAGGTCGTCTTCGAATGGTCTGAGCGTGCGCGCCACCTGAGCCAGCAGGTCGTCCCCCTGCGCCCTCCCCCCGATCCCGAATTCGCCGCGGAACTCGCAGAGCTGCGGATGCTGCGCGCCGATGATCCGAGCGGCGCGTGGCTCTCCGATCCGCGGGCGGCCACCCTGTACGACCGCGCACGCGAGCGACAGTGGTCGGCCACGGGGTCGGTGGAGTTCCAGAAGCGGATCGACCTGCCGGAGCTGCGGTCGGCCCTGGACTCCGACACCGCCCTGCTGGCATTCGTCTACTCCGGCGTGGGCATGCATGCGCTCGTCGTGACGTCGGAGCGCGCCTCGCTCGTCGACGTCGACCGGTGGGGCGACGTGCAGCGCGCTCTGCCCGGCCTCCGAGCCGACCTCGATATGGCGGCGAGCATCCGCACCGGCCCGATGGCGGAGGTCATCGCCCGCTCGCTGCGGGAACGCCTGGAGTCGCTGTCGGCGGCGCTGCTGGACGGACCTCTCGGACTCACGTCGGCACGGCGCATCGTCATCACCGTCCCGGGCGTGCTCAACAGCATCCCCTGGGGGGTGCTGCCGGCGCTGCAGGGGCGGGTCTTCACCCTGGCGGTGTCGGCCACCCGGTGGGCGCGGCTGCACCGGTCGCCCGCGGTAGAGCACGGGTCGATCGGGTTCGCGGTGGGCCCGCGCGTCGCGCGCGGTCTCGAGGAGGTGCGGGCCGCGGCATCCGCGTGGCCGTCCTCATCCCTGCTGCACGGCGAGGACGCCACGGTCGACGCGGTCACCGAGCTCGCCGCGGGTGTCGATCTGCTGCACGTCGCCGCCCACGGTCGACACGCTCTGGACAACCCGCTCTTCTCGGGCCTGTCGCTGGCCGACGGAACGCTGTTCGGGTACGACATCGACCGCATGCCGCGCGTACCGAGCACCGTGGTGCTGTCGGCGTGCGAGGTCGGGCGTTCGGCCGTGCGCTGGGGGGAGGAGGCGATCGGGATGACGCGCACCTGGCTGCACGCCGGCACCCGCGCCGTGGTCGCGACCCCCGTGATCGTCGCCGATGACGTCGCATGCGAGCTGCTCGGGGCGATGCACGCCGGTCTCGCCGAAGGGTTGCCGCCTGCAGAAGCGCTGGCCGCGGCATCCGCCCGCACCGGCATCGTGGCGCCGTTCCAGACCCACGGGGCGGGCTTCTGAGTTTTTCGGGGCGCGGTGTATCAGGGCGGGTGTCGTCCGCTCTGGATATGCGGAACGACGGATCGTGCGAATGATGTCTGGGGGTGTCAGCCGCTGGGGGCGACGGTGATCCTGGGGCGCGAGAGCGTGATCACCGAACGCCGTTCCGAGGGGGGATGTCGCAGAGACCCAGGTCGGCGACATCCCCTCTGTCAGGCTCCCGCAGTGCGTTCGAGTCCGTCGAGTTCGCGCAGCGCCTCCCGTGCGCGTTCGAGTCGCGCCGGCTCCGGCTCATCCCACCAGTACGGACCTCGCTCGCCGAGACCGTGCTTGGCCAGACCGACGCGGCGGCGGGAGGCGGCGACGGCGTCATCGTCGCCCTGCCGCTTCGCCGCACCCACGCCGGATCGTCCTCGACCGAGGTGGGATTTCAGGGCGGCGACGACGGGCTCCGGAAGCGACGGGTCGGTGCGTCGCCAACGGCGTCCGCCGACGATCAGCCATCGCTCGTCGTCGGTGGCAGGGTCGGGGCTGTCGGGGTGCACTGCCGCCTCACTCCCGCGAGGACTGGGCGGTGCGTCCGCGGACGATCCCCACGAACGCATCGACGAGGGGCGTCGCGCGGTCCTGATGCCAGGCGAGGGCGACGGTCGAGACGGGTCCGTCGCGCAGGGGGCGGTGTGCGACGTCCTTGCGCTGGTGCGCGCGCGCGAGCGACATCGGAACGATCACCACCCCCACCCCGGCAGCGACCGTGGCGACGGCGTCGGCGGTCTCGGTCGGTGCGTCGAACGACGGCGAAACCGCGCCGGACACCGTCAGCGCGTAGATGTCGTCGCCCGGCACGATCACGATCTCGCCGTGCAGGTCGGCCAGCGTCAGTTCGTCGGCCGCGGTGAGGTGCGAATCGGCCGACATCATCACGACGGGAACCTCGTCGTAGAGCGCGATCACGTGCAGGCCGGAGGTGTCGATCGGGAGTCGGACGAGCGCGGCGGCAACGGTCCCCTCGATGAGCGACGCGCGCTGGTCGCGGACCGAGAGCTGCACCAGTTCGAGCGGCACGGCGGGCAGACGTTCGCGCCAGGTGCCGATCCACTTCCCGGGCGTCGCGCCGGGGATGACGCCGAGGACGAAGGGTCCGGATGCCGCAGCCGCCGGCTTCACGTCCGGCCCGGTGATCGACGCCGACGCGGATCGCGCCGGCTTCGCCCCGGGCTGGGCCGCACCGCCCTTGCGGGGGCGGCCGGTGGGACCCGACGCCTTCGCGGGACGCCGACCTGCGGAATCCCGCCCTCGCCCCCGTGAACTGCCGCTCTGTGCCACGTCGCCAGCGTAGTCGGGACGATATGGTTCGAGCATGGATGTTCGAGCATGGTGACGATACTCGCGACCCTCTTCGCGGCCCTCGCCGCGCTGCTGCACGTCTACATCTTCGTGATGGAGAGCGTGCAGTGGACGCAGCCGCGGGTGTGGAAGAGATTCGGTGTCGCCGATCAGCAGGCGGCCGACACCACGAAGCCGATGGCGTACAACCAGGGCTTCTACAACCTCTTCCTGGCCATCGGCGCGATCCTCGGAATAGTGCTGTTCTTCGCCGGTGGCCCCGACACCGTCGCCGATGTGGCCGGACGCACGCTCGTCCTGTTCAGCCTGGGCTCGATGCTCGCTGCATCCCTGGTGCTGCTGACGTCGGGGGCGAGATACCTGCGTCCGGCGCTCGTCCAGGGCACGCTGCCGTTGATCGGCTTCGTGCTGTTCGTCTTCGCCTGACGAGGGGTGGTGCGGCCGCGGCGCTTACGCCGCGAGCCGCAGGCCCCGACGATCGGTCGCGACGAGTTCGCCGTCGCCGACGGTCTCGTCGTCGCCGATCAGCGAACCGGTGGCGACGCGCGCCCCCGTGCCGATCTGCGTGCGGACGCCGATCTTTGCCCCCGCGCCGATGGCCGCTCCCGAGCCGATGTGCGCGTGCGGAGCGATGTCTGCATCAGCGCCGATGTGCGCATCGGACTCGACCCACACGCCGCGTCCGACGTGGACGCCGGCGGCGATCTGTACACCCGGCTCGATGTAGGCGCCGCTCTCGACGATGGCGCTCGGGTGCACTTTCGCCCCGTGCGCGATCAACCCGCGCCCGTTGACGTGCTTGCGGTACCGCAACGTCTCGCCACGGTCGTTCTCGATGTCGATGTAGTTCTTGCCCACGATCCCCTCCAACGGCACCAACGGTGCCGAGTAAAGAAATAACCTTCGACGGTGCCAGATCATTCCTGCACAGTGCATTCGTGGCCGATACACCATTGGATTGCCCACAACTCGACGGTACGCGCCTGAAAATCGTGATGCAGGGGGCTTGACGCGGGCTGCCTCACTGCCTTCAGATGGAGAGAAGCCGCCCGTCCGCGGAAAGAGCGCCGCCCGCGGGGTCGGATGAGCCGCCGGGTCGGACCGGCCGGCGTGTCAGATGAGGGACGAGTCCGCTTCCTCCAGTGCCCTGTCGATGACGTCCAGACCGCGGAGCAGGTCCTCCTCGCCGATCACCAGCGGAGGTGCGACGTGCACGCGATTGAAGTGGACGAACGGCCAGACGCCCTCTCGCTTGCACGCCGCGGCGACCGCGGCCATGGGCGCAGCATCCGCTCCGGCGGCGTTGAAGGGCACGAGGGGTTCGCGCGTTCCGCGGTCGCGGACGAGTTCGATCGCCCAGAACAGCCCGCGGCCGCGGACGTCCCCGACCGAGGGGTGCCGCTCGGCCATCGCCCGCAGGCGCGGCTCGACCACGCGCGCGCCCAGGTCGCGGACACGCTCGAGGATGCCGTCACGCGCGAAGACCTGGAAGGTCGCCACGCCGGCCGCGCAGGCGAGCGGGTGACCGGAGTAGGTCAGGCCGCCGGGGAACGCGACGGTGTCGAAGTGAGCGGCGATCCGGTCCGATATGACGACGCCGCCGAGAGGGACGTACCCCGAGTTCACGCCCTTCGCGAAGGTGATGAGGTCGGGCGATGCATTCCACGCCTGGAAGGCGAACCACTCGCCGACGCGACCGAAACCGACCATCACCTCGTCGGCGATCCACACGATGCCGTACCGGTCGCAGAGCTCTCGGACTCCCTCGAGGTAACCCGGAGGAGGCACGAGCACGCCGTTCGTCCCGACGATCGTCTCGAGGATGACGGCCGCGATCGTCGAGGCACCCTCGAGGACGATGGTCTGCTCGAGGTGCTCCAGGGCGCGCTGCGCCTCCTGTTCGGGGGTCGTGGAATGGAACGCGGAGCGGTAGGCGTAGGGGCCGAAGAAGCGGGCCACCGACCCGTCGCCGGGCTCGTTCGGCCAGCGCCGCGGGTCGCCCGTGAGCGAGATCGCCGTGGTCGTGTTGCCGTGGTAGCTGCGATATGCCGCGAGCACCTTGCGCCGACCGGTGACCGCGCGTGCCATGCGCACCGCGTTCTCATTGGCGTCGGCGCCGCCGTTCGTGAAGAACACCTTCGACATGCCGTCGGGTGCCACTTCGGCGATGCGGCGTGCGAGATCTGAGCGGACGCCGTTCGCCATCGACGGCTGGATCGTCGCGAGCCGGCCCGCCTGCGCCTGGATGGCCGCCACCAGATCCGGATGCTGGTGCCCGAGGTTCAGGTTCACCAGCTGCGAGCTGAAGTCGAGGTAGGAGTTGCCCTGGTAGTCCCAGAAGGTGGCGCCGGCACCTCCCGCGACCGGCAGCGGATCGATCAGTGCCTGCGCACTCCAGGAGTGGAAGACGTGGGCGCGATCGTCGGCGCGGACACGGGCGTCCTCGCCGGGATCGACGATCGCCGGCGAGAGCAGGGTGTCGCTCATGGGTTCTCCGTTCGGATTCGGGTGGTTGCGGCGTTGTCAGTGGTTGCTCGGGAATCCGAGGTCGACCTGCGAGGGGGTGTGACCCGGCCAGCGCGTCGTCACGACCTTGGAGCGCGTGTAGAAGTGGATGGACTCCGGGCCGTAGATGTGCGAGTCGCCGAAGAGCGAACTGCGCCATCCGCCGAACGAATAGGCGCCGACGGGGACCGGGATCGGGACGTTGATGCCGACCATGCCCACCTCGATGTCGAACTCGAACTCTCGTGCCGTCCCGCCGTCGCGGGTGAAGAGGGCGACGCCGTTGGCGTAGGGGTTGGCATTGATCAGGTCGACCGCGTCGGCATAGGTTGCCGCCCGCACGACCGCGAGCACGGGCCCGAAGATCTCCTCGTCGTAGACCTTCATCCCCGGCGCGACGTCGTCGATCAGGCTCACACCGATGAAGAAGCCGTCCCCGTCGAACATCTGGACCGTCCCGTCCACCACGACGCGGGCGCCCTCGGCGGCGGCACCCGCGACGTAAGCTGCCACCTTGTCGCGATGCTCGCGGGTGATGAGCGGTCCTATCTCGCTGGCGGCGTCGGTGCCCGGGCCGATCGCGAGCGATGCGATCCGCTCGCTCACCTTCGCGATGAGTTCATCGGCGACGGCATCGCCCACGGCCACCAGCACCGACACCGCCATGCAGCGCTCCCCGGCCGAACCATAGGCGGCCGAGACAGCGGCGTCGGCCGCGGAATCGAGATCGGCGTCGGGCATGACAACCATGTGGTTCTTGGCGCCGCCGAGGGCCTGCACGCGTTTTCCGGCCGCGCTGGCACGTTCGTAGATCGTGCGCGCGATCGGAGTCGAGCCGACGAAGCTGACGGCGCGGACGTCGGGCGAGTCCAGGAGCGCCTCGACGGCGACCCGGTCCCCGTGCACGACGTTGAGGACGCCGGCGGGAAGGCCGGCCTCGGCGAACAGGTCGGCCAGGAACAATGAGGCGCTGGGGTCCTTCTCGCTGGGCTTGAGGACCACCGTGTTGCCGCACGCGATGGCGGACGCCGTCATCCAGAGCGGCACCATCACCGGGAAGTTGAACGGGGTGATGCACGCGACGACACCGACGGGCTGCTTCGTCGAATGCACGTCCACGCCCCGTGACACCTGCTCGCTGTGTTCGCCCTTCAGCAGGTGGACGAGGCCCGCGGCGAACTCGACGTTCTCGATGCCCCGGCTGATCTCGCCCTTCGCGTCCGAGAGCACCTTGCCGTGCTCGCTCGTGATGATCGCAGCGAGCTCGTCCTGCCGCTCCACGAGGAGCTGACGCAGACGGAAGAACACGTCGGCGCGTTTGATCAACCCGGTGGAACGCCAGCCGGGCAGAGCTTTTCCGGCCGCCGCGACGGCCTCCTCGACGACGGCTGCGGTGGCGAAGGCGACTCGATGCTGCACGACGCCCGTGGCGGGGTCGTACACCGGGCCGGTGCGCTCGGCGGTTCCGGTGTCCGCGCCGTCGACGCGGTGGAGGATAAGACTCATGGGTGTTCCCCTCGGGGCTGTCGGACAGATCGACCGGCCATCGCTTAGGCTCGATCCATCCCAGCATCGCAGAGCACGAGGAAGAGTCCTGATGGCTGAACGTCGCGAACACGCGGTGATCCGGACGATCCGTCCGGTCGCCGACGACCCGCAGTCCTCACTTCCCACGGTGCACGATGTCCTCGCACTGGGCGCGGTCGTCGACGGCGTTCCCGAGGTGCTCGTCGGCGGTGCACTCCTCGATGCGTCGGTGCGGTGGGTGCACGTCAGCGACAGCCCCGGCGTCGCCCGACTGCTCGTGGGGGGAGAACTGCTGCTGTCGACCGGATCGGCGTGGCCCGATCAGCCGGACGAGCTGCAGACGTTCGTGGCCGGCTTGGCCGCGGCCGGTCTCTCGGGCCTCGTGCTCGAACTGGGCGTGCACTACCGGTCCGTGCCCGACGCGCTCGTCGATGCGGCCCGCGGGCACGCGCTGGCGCTGGTGGTCCTTCACCGCGAGGTGCGGTTCGTCACGGTGACCGAAGCGGTGCACCGCCGCATCATCCAGCACCAGATCCATGCGCTGGAAGCCCGCGACGAGGTGCGCGAGCGCTTCACCGCCCTTGCCCTCCGCGGCGCGCCCGCCGACTTCGTCGTGCACCAGCTCGCCCATACGCTGGGCGCGCCTGTCGTGCTCGAGAACCTCGCCCACGAGGTGGTGGCGGGCGAGGTGCCGCTCGCTCAGGAGGAGGAGCTGTTCTCGACGTGGGAGGTGCAGTCGCGCGCCGTGCACCGCGGTTCTCGCCACCCGTCGGCTGTCGGCCACGGGCATGCGCTCGACGAATGGCTCGTCGTGCCCGTCGAGGCGCGTGGCATCCGATGGGGTCATCTGATCGCCCTGCCCGGCCCGGCGCACCCCGCGGGCCGCGCAGCCGTGCTGGAACAGGGCGCGATCGCACTGGCCCTCGGCCGCCTCGCCGACGGGGACAGCGACGAGTGGAGCCGCATCGGTCGACGCCGGCTCGTCGACGGACTTCTCGCCGGACGTTTCGCGGGCGTCGCCGGGGCGGCCGCGCGCATCGAGGCTGCGGGCCTGCCGATCGTCGGCGCGAGGCTGTACGGCGTCGTGATCGCCGGAGCCCCCGCAACCGCCGAATCTGTGGACCGCGCTGCGCGTGCCCTCCGGGGACGCGCCCTGTCCGGGTCGGCCCCCGTCGGCGTCGGCGTCGGCACGGCCGCGGCGGCCGTACTGCTCTCCGTGCCCCCGGAGGTCCCCTTCGACGACGCGGCCGCGCTCGCGTTCGCGCGCACCGCCGTCGACGGCGCGGCCGAGCGGGTGGTCGTGTCGGTCGGCTCCGCTGCAGACGGCCTGGAGGGCGCTCTCGCATCGCTGCAGGAGGCCGTGGCACTGGCGCGGGGGCGGCGGCGAAGGGTCGGCGCCGGGGCGCAGCTGCGGCGGATGGCGGATCGCCCGCTGGAGCAGCTCATCACCGAACTGCGGGACGACCACCGGCTGCTCGAGCACGGCGAGCGGATGCTGGCGCCGCTCATCGTCCATGACCTCGAGCGCGGGGGTGACCTGCTGGACGTGCTCGAGGCCATGCTGCAGCATCCGGGCAATCGCACGGCCGCGGCATCCGCCTCGCATCTGTCCCGGTCGGTGTTCTATCAGCGCATCGCGCTCATCGAGCAGTTGCTCGGCCTCGACCTCGACGACGGCGAAACCCAGACCGGGCTGCACCTCGCGCTGCTGGTGCGGCGGGGGTCGGGCCGCTGAGCCCGGATCAGCCGGCGACGAAGACCTTGCGGAGGGTGTCGCGCACGGTCCAGACGGTGCGCATGCCCTGCTCCAGTCGCACGATCGACCCGGGGCGCAGCTCGATCGGCGGCAGTGCGGGCTCGATGAACTCCACCGTGGCGTCGCCCGCCAGGACGACGAAGACCTCGTCGGCCTCGACATCGCTCATCGCCCCCGCAGACATCTCCCACACTCCGATCGAGACGCCGGATGCCTCGTCCAGCGGCGCATACCGGGTGCCGGGTGTACCGGCCACCACCTGAGCGGGGGCGACCGTCTCGAACGGCACGGTCAGCTGCGCGGCATCCGTCACCTCGCCCGGGACGAGCCGCTCGCTCATGAGTCGAACCCGAGCCCGAGGGCATCCAGGGTGCGCAGCAGCACGTTGCGCTTGCCCGCGTTGTGGTCGGCGCGGTTCAACGACCAGCGCGTGGCGTTGATGCCGATCGCCGCGGCGGGTTCCGGGGGGAACGGCAGCGGGCGCCTGCGCACCATCTCAAGGGCCGTCCGCTCGGTCTCGCGTCCTTCGAGCAGGTCGAGCATGACCTCGGCGCCGAAGCGCGTCGCACCCACGCCGAGGCCGGTGTATCCGGCGGAGTACGCGACGCGTCCGCCTCGAGCCAGCCCGTAGAACGCGCAGAATTGCGTCGAGGTGTCGATCGCCCCCGCCCAGCGGTGCGAGAAGCGCAGCCCCGCGAGCTGTGGGAACGTCGTGAAGAAGTGGGAGGCGAGCAGTTCGTACGTCGACGGACGCTCCTCGTACTGCGCGCGCACCTTGCGGCCGTAGTGGTAGACGGCGTCGTACCCGCCCCAGAGGATGCGATTGTCGGCGGTCAGTCGGTAGTAGTGGAACTGATTCGCCATGTCGGCGATGCCCTGGCGATCCTGCCAGCCGATCGAGGCGAGCTGATCGTCGCTGAGCGGTTCGGTCATGAGCACGTAGTCGTACACCGGCACGGTCATGAGTCTGTTGCGACCGAGCAGCGACGGGTAGACGTTCGTGCCGAGAGCGACCTGCGCAGCCGTCACCGAACCGGCCGCCGTACGGACGACCGCCCCTGCGCCATCCGGCGTCTCGACGTTCTTGACCAGCGAGTGCTCGAAGATCTCGACGCCGAGGTCTTCGGCGACGCGCGCGAGCTCGGCCGCCATCTTGCCGGGGTGCAGCATCGCGCATCCCCGGGTGTCCCAGGTGGCTCCGAGGTACGTGGGCGAGCCGACGGCGGCGCGGGTCTGCGCCTCGTCGAGCAGGATGATGGTGTCGTCGCCCTCCGCGACGGCCTCGGCCTTCTGCTCCTGCAGCCACGCGAGCTCGTGCGGCTCGATCGCGACGGCGAGGGCACCGGTGCGCTCGAAGTCGGCTCGGATATCCCATTCGGCGACGTCGGATTCGAACGCATCGAGGTTCTGCAGTCCCAGCCGCTCGAGGACAGCTGCCTCCTCGGGCCAGCGCGAGACGGCGTTCTCCCGTCCGTGGGTGATGCTCGCCTCGCAGAACCCGCCGTTGCGGCCGGATGCCGCCCACCCGACGGTGCGGGCCTCGAGCAGCACGACCCGAGCAGCCGGATTGCGGCGCTTGGCGAGGACGGCCGTCCACAGTCCGCTGTAGCCGCCGCCGACGATCGCGAGGTCGGCCGTGTGCGCACCCGTGAGGGGCTCGCGAGTCGGAACGTCGGCGAGGTCATCGAGCCAGAACACGCCGTGCCGAGTGTCCATGAGACTCTGTCGGATGGTGGATGCTGCCGGCTGTTGCCGTTCGAACACAGTGGTTCCCACGGCTATCACTTCCTGTCGAACGCGTCGGGGGCGAAATGTCCTCACAGTCAATACGTCGGCGTCGACGGAGGCAAGCGCCCGATGATCTCGCGGACGTTCCGCGCAGGGTCGAGGCGGGGTCGGACGGATTGTCGGGGTCCGCCGCGGCTACCGGAGGCGAAGCATCCGCTCGGACAGCCTCAGGTCTGGCAGACCGGGCACCAGAACACATTGCGCTCCTTGGTCGGATCCGCACCGAGGGCGCCCGTTCGGATCAGGGCCCCGCATCGGCGGCACGCGCGTCCGTCGCGCCGGTACACCCAGGTGCGGCGCCCGGCGCGGGCATCGCCCGTGAAGGTGCGCTCGTTGCGCACCACGTTCGCCGTGATCATGCGTGCGCCGAGGTCGACGATGCCCGCAGTATCCGTCTCGCTCGCGGGCTTCGAGGGCAGGGTGCCGCGCACGAACAGGATCTCGTTCGCGTACTCGTTGCCGAACCCGGCGACGTTGCGCTGATCGAGGAGCGCCACGTGCACGGGCCGGTCGTCCGCGGCGAGCCGGCGCGCGGCCTCGGCCGGATCCCAGTCGGCTGCCAGCGGGTCGGGCCCGAGGTGTCCGACGATCCGATCCTCGTCGGCGGTGGGCAGCACCTCGACCATGGCGAGCTCGAAGCCGACGGTGTCGAGCTGCGCCGTGCCGACGATGGCGCGCGCGGCGTAGGCGGGTCGTCGCCATCTCTCGCCGGGTCGATAGACGTGCCAGACACCCTCCATCCGCAGATGCGAGTGCAGGGTGAAGTCGCCGATGCGCTCGAGCAGGTGCTTGCCGCGGGGGAGGACGGCATGCACCGTCTCGCCGCGGAGATCCGCGGTGGCGCTTCCCGGAACCCGGATGTCGAACCGGGTCACCGTCTCCCCGGTCAGAGCGTCGGAGAGTTTTCGGGCGGCGCGGAAGACGGTATCGCCCTCAGGCACGACCGGACTCCGCCGCCGGAGAGGTGACCGGCACGGCCGCGGTGGTCGTCGACCCCCGGCGCAGGGTGAGACCGCGTGGCGACTCGGCGAAGCCGGCGTCGCGGAGCGCCCGTCCGACGGCGGTGCCGTAGACGAATTCGCCGTTCACCTGCTCGATCGTCAGGGTGTCGAGGTGACGCGCGCGCGCCGTCGTGGCGAGGCTCTTCGTCGCGGCGGCGAGTCGTGCCTCATCGTCGGTGAAGGCCAGCGCCGACTTGCCGCCGCGTTCGAGGTAGATCGTCAACGCGCCGTCGACGATCACCACGAGCCCCCCGGCCTTGCGGCCCGGGCGGTGGCCGACACCCTCGATCGCGGGCCAGGCGAGCGCGGCTCCGTAGGGGTTGGCGGGATCGGTGGCGGCGAGCGTGATGGTGCGCAGCGGAGCCGGGTCGGGCAGACCGGCGAACTCGCGGAGCCGGTCGACCGTGGCGGAGGCCGCGAACTGCGCGGCGCCGAGCTTCTCGATCACGTAGCCGCGTCGACAATGCCCGGCCTGCTCGAAGCCGGCCAGCACGCGGTACGCCTGGGCGAAGCCGCCGGGGAGGCCCTCAGACTGCACGGACCCGCGCGTGACGACCCCGTACCGGTCGAGCAGAAGACTGGCCGACGCCGTCGCGCGCAGGGTCGGGTCGGACTCGGGTGCGGGCAGCAGCGACCACCGTCCACCGAGCGCCGGCGGGCGCGGCGGTGTGCCCTGACGCGGAATCGTCGTGCCGCGGTAGAGACGGGAGCGCGGCGTCTTCCTCGCCACGCGGTGCGTCTGGGCCCCGCCGCCGAGCAGCGTGCGGATGGGGGCGAAGGTGTCGTTCGTGATCCGCCCCGACCAGGTCAGGCTCCACAGCGCTTCGATCACGGACTGCTCGTTCTCGGCCTCGGTGAGCTGCTTCAGCTGAGCCGCGAAGTAGGCCCCGCCCCCGGCCAGCGCCGTGAGCACCCGCTCCTCGAGCGACTCCGGGGCCACCTCGTCTTCGGGCGCGGCGAGCGTGAGCGCGGCGGCGTCGGCGGGATGCAGGGCGATCCAGCCGTCGCGGCCGGGGAGTGAACCACCACCCGACCACAGCACTTCGCCGCTCGCCGTGAGTTCGTCGAGCATCGTCGGACGGTAATCCGCGACCCGCGCGGGCAGGATGAGCGACTCCCAGGCGCTCGCCGGGATCGGCACACCGGCGAGCTGTTCGATCACGGCCGCGACCCCGTCGATGCCCTCGAGCGGCCGCGTGACGTGCTGCCATGTGGGCAGGAAGCGCGCGAACGCCTCCGGCGGCACGGGCTCGACACTGCCCCGGATGGCGGCGAGCGACCGCATGCGCAGGCGGCGCAGCACCTCGGTGTCGCACCACTCCTGGTCCTGGGCGCCCCCGGCGCGCGTGCCGGCGTCGGACGTGTCGGGGAGGAAGTAGCCGCTCGTGATGCGGCCTCGGCTCTCGAGCCGCTGCAGGGTCTGCCGGGCGACCGCGACGCCCACGCCGAAGCGTTCGGCGACGGCATCCGCGGTGAAAGGACCGTGCGTCCGCGCGTAGCGCGCAACGAGGTCGGACATCGGGTCGCTGTGCGGCTCGAGGAAGGCGAGCGGGATGCCGACGGGCAGCGCCACCCCGAGGGCGTCCCGCAGTCGCCCGGCGTCTTCGATCGCTGCGATCCGGGGGACGCCCGCGATCGTCACCGCGATCGCGCGGCGCGCGTCGGCGAGGGCCGTCAGGTGGGCGGATGCCTCGTCCCGGAGCAGAGCCCGCATCGATTCGGTCTGTGCGGTCTGCGGCGCCGAGCCCTCGTCCGTCTCGGATGCATCGGCCGTGCTGTCGGATGCCTGCTCGACGGGATCGAGCCGGAGCGCCACCTCGGCGGCATCGAGCGGACCGAGCACGCGCAGCAGATCCGCCACGCCCTCGACGCCGCGCGCCCGCCGATCCGGATCGAGGCGCTGCGCCTCGCGCTCGAACTGCGCGATGATGTCGGGGTCGAGCAGCTCGCGCATCTCGACTTTGCCGAGCAGTTCGCTCAGGAGCGCGGGATCGACCGAAAGGGCGGCTGCGCGGCGCTCCGCGAGCGGCGAGTCGCCCTCGTACATGAACGCGCCGACGTAGCCGAACAGCAGATCGCGCGCGAACGGCGACGGCTGGGTGGTGGTGATCTCGACGAGCCGGATGCGGCGGTCGCCGATGCTGCGGGCGATCCGCAGGAGAGCAGGCACGTCATAGACGTCCTGCAGCACCTCGCGAAGGGTCTCGAGGATGATCGGGAACGTCGGGTGGCGCTTGGCGACCTCGAGCAGCTGCGCCGACCGCTGGCGCTGCTGCCAGAGCGGACTGCGCTTGTTCGGGTTCATGCGGGGCATGAGCAGAGCGCGGGCCGCGCACTCGCGGAACCGCGAGGCGAACAGCGCGGAACCGCCCACCTCGTTCGTGACGATCTGCTCGAGCTCGTCGGGATCGAAGACGAACAGCTCGGCGCCCGGTGGCTCGGCGGTGGCGTCCGGCACACGCGCGATGATGCCGTCGTCGCTCGCGACGGCGGCGCCCTCGACCCCGAGACGCTCGCGGATCCGCGCATTCACGGCCAAGGCCCACGGGGCGTGCACCTTCATGCCGTACGGGGAATGCAGGATGACGCGCCAGTCGCCCACTTCGTCGCGGCCGAGCTCCACCGTCAGGCTCTTGTCGGTCGGCAGGCTGCCGGTCGCCTCCTTCTGCTCGTCGAGGTAGGCGAGAAGGTTCGCGGAGGCGCGGTCATCCAGCCCGGCCTCGGACAGTCGGTCCTGCGCCTTCTCGCGCGAGACGGACAGGAGGTCGCGCGAGAACTTCCCGAGCGCTTCGCCGAGTTCGGCGGGGCGGCCGATGCCGTCGCCGTGCCAGAACGGAAGCTTGCCCGGCTGACCGTAGGCGGGCAGGACGTTCACGCGGTCGTGGGTGATCTCGACGATCCGCCAGCTGGTGGTGCCCAGAGTGAAGACGTCGTTCACGCGCGACTCGTAGACCATCTCTTCGTCGAGCTCGCCGACGCGGGCGTTCTGGGACTCGCCGGCGATGAAGACGCCGAACAGGCCGCGGTCGGGGATCGTGCCGCCGCTGGTGACGGCGATGCGCTGGGAGCCCGGCCGCCCCGTCAGCGTGCCCTTATCGCGATCCCACACCAGGCGTGGGCGCAGTTCGGCGAACTCGTCCGACGGATAGCGACCCGCGAGCAGATCGAGGGTGGCCTCGTACGCCGACCGCGGCAGCATGCGGAACGGCGCGCTGCGTTTGACGGTCTCGAACCACTCCTCGACGTCGATCGAGCCGAGGGCGGACGCGGCGACGGTCTGCTGAGCGAGGATGTCCAGCGGGTTCTGCGGGATGGAGATCGCCTCGATCTGCCCCGCCAGCATCCGCTCGGTGACGATCGCGGTGTGCAGCACGTCGCCCCGGTGCTTCGGGAACAGCGCCGCGCGACTGACCTCGCCGACCTGGTGACCGGCGCGGCCGACGCGCTGCAGGCCCGATGCCGCGGAGGGCGGTGCCTCGACCTGGATGACGAGATCGACCGCGCCCATGTCGATGCCGAGCTCGAGACTGCTGGTCGCGACGACGCAGCGCAGGACGCCGGCCTTCAGCTCCTCCTCGACCTGCGCGCGCTGCTCCTTCGAGACCGACCCGTGGTGCGCTTTCGCGAGCACGGGTTCGGCGCCGCCGGTGGAGCCCGCCTGCGCCATCGTCGCCGCGGGCACCGACGCCTCGGGCAGATCGAGTCCGAGGCGTTCGCTGTAGATCTCGTTGAGACGCCCTGTCAGCCGCTCGGCGAGGCGCCGCGAGTTCGAGAAGACGATGGTCGAGCGATGCTGCAGGATGCGGTCGACGATCGCCTCCTCGACGTGCGGCCATACCGACCCGCTCATCTCGGTGTTCTCGGGTCGCACGCGCGCATCACCGGCGAACCAGTCCTCATCGGGTGCGGCATCCGTCTCGGGTGCTGTCCGCGGGGGCGGTTCGGACCCGGGCGGCGGCGGCGGATTGAGCATGTCGTCGACCGGCACCACGACGGTCAGGTCGAAGGCCTTCGTGGCGCGGGGGGCCACGATCTCGACCGGTGCGGATCCGCCGAGGAATCGGGCGACCTCGTCGATCGGCCGCACCGTGGCCGAAAGCCCGATGCGCTGGGCGGGGTCCGCATCGGAGTCGTACGAGCGACGGAGGGCATCGAGCCGCTCGAGGCTCACCGCGAGGTGGGCCCCCCGCTTGGTGGCCGCGACGGCGTGCACCTCGTCGACGATCACCGTGTCGACGCCGCGTAGCGTCTCGCCGGCCTGGCTCGTCAGCATGAGGTACAACGACTCGGGTGTCGTGATGAGGATGTCGGGCGGATCGGTGACCAGCTTGCGGCGGTCGCTGGAGGTGGTGTCTCCGGAGCGGACACCGACCGTGACGTGCGGCACCTCGACACCGAGTCGGCGTGCGGATTGCGCGATCCCGACGAGAGGGGACCGGAGGTTGCGCTCGACGTCCACCCCCAGGGCCTTCAGCGGCGAGATGTAGAGGATGCGCGTGGCGGGGGGCTTCTCGACGACGGGCGCGGTCGCGCCGCGCTTGCGACGGGGAGGAGCGGATGCCGCGGCATCCGGCTGCGCCTTTTTGTCTCGGAAGACACGGTCGATCGCCCAGAGGAAGGCCGATAGCGTCTTGCCCGAACCGGTGGGCGCGACGACGAGGGCGTGCTTGCCGGCCGAGATCGCCTCCCAGGCGCCCTGCTGGGCGGACGTGGGCGCGGTGAACGCGCTGCGGAACCAGTCCGCGGTCGCGGGACCGAAACGGTCCAACACATCGCTCACCCCTCCATCTTGGTCGCTGCCACCGACATCGGGGCGGGTGGTGGCCGGGATGACGCGGCGGGCGGAACCGTCACATAGCGACACGGATGCCCGGCCTGAGCGACGCGACCGGAGAATTGGGTCTGCACCCAGATACCTATCCCCGAAGAGGAATGCAGACATGGCATCACGTTTCCCGAGATGGGCGCTCGCCGCGGCAGCAGTCGCGACCACCGCCGCACTGCTGGCCGGCTGCGCGGCCGGCGGATCCGCCGACCCGAGTGCGTCCGGTGCCGGCGAACCGGTCACCGGAGGCGACCTCACGTACCTCGAGCCGCAGACCTGGACCACCCTGTACCCGCCCGCAGCGGGGTTCTACCCCAACGGCGGCATCGTCAACAACATCACGTCGCGTCTGCTCTACCAGAACCCCGAGACCCTCGAGCTCGAGCCGTGGATCGCCACCGCTCTCCCCGAGGTCAACGCGGACGCCACCGAGTACACCTTCACCATCCGCACGGATGTGACCTATTCCGACGGCACCCCGCTCACCGCCGAGAACGTCGTGGCCAACTTCGATCTGTTCGGCAAGGGCAACCCCGACAAGAAGCTCACGGTGTCCGAGGCCATCAACAACTACGACCACGGCGAGGTCGTCGACGAGTCCACGGTGAAGTTCTTCTTCACGGCCCCGGCCCCCGGCTTCGGACAGGCCGTCTCGACGATCAACTCCGGTCTCGTTTCGGACTCCACCCTGGCACTGGGCAGCGAGGGATACGGCCCGGGCAACGCGGCGGAGGTCATCGGCGCCGGTCCGTTCGTGATCAGCGACGAGCAGGTGGGCACCCAGGTGACCCTGGAGGCCCGGGACGACTACGACTGGGCTCCTCCGTCGCTCGAGCACCAGGGTCGCCCATACCTCGACTCGCTGACGTATGTCGTGGCGGCCGAGGACAGTGTGCGCGTCGGCACGGTCGTCGCCGGTCAGGCCCAGATCGCGCGGCAGATCCCCGCCCCCGACGAGGCGCAGTTCGCCGGCGGCGGACTCTCGCTGCACGCGGCGGCCACCAACGGCGTGAACAACGGACTGAGCTTCCGCTTCCGCAACCCGCTGCTGAGCGACATCCGCGTCCGTCAGGCACTCATCGCGGGCATCGACCGTCAGGCCATCATCGACACGCTCTTCACCGCGAACTACCCCCTGGCCACCGGTGCACTCGCAAAGACCGCCCGCGGCTACGTCGACACGTCCTCGTACTACGACTACGACCCCGACAAGGCGGCCCAGCTGCTCGATGACGCCGGGTGGGTCGTGGGTTCGGACGGCATCCGCGAGAAGGACGGCCAGAAGCTGTCGCTCACCTTCAACGACGCCCTGCCCCAGCCGCGGTCGAAGGAGGTCGTGACGCTCATTCAGGAGCAGCTCGCCGGTCTCGGGGTCGAGGTCAACCTCCTTCCGGGCGACCAGGCGGCGCAGACCGCGGCGAGTCTCGACGTGAACACCGTGCAGGTGTACCACTCGATGGTCGGTCGTGCCGACTTCGATGTCTTGAAGTCGCAGTACGCCTCCGGCAACCGGAACACGCTGCTCAACCGCGACGCGGCCGACAGCTCGGTCGCGGACCCGGAGCTCGACACCCTCCTGGCCGACATCGCATCCGTCCCGACGACGGACGAGCGCGAAGCGGCGTCGAAGGCGGCGCAGGAATACCTGGCGGAGAACGCCTACATCCTCCCGATCTTCGAGGAACCCCAGGTGTTCGGTCTGAGCGGCGGCGTTCAGGGCTTCTCCACCGAGTCCGTCGGACGCCCGTCCTTCTACTCGACCTGGCTTCAGAAGTAGGAACACGAGTCGAGGTGGCCGGTCGTCCCCGCGACGGCCGGCCACCCGAGGCATCCCATGAGATACGTTCTGCAGCGGCTGGGCCAGGCACTCATCGTGCTGGTGCTGGCCTACATCGCCGCCTACGTGCTGCTCGCGCTGCTCCCCGGCGACGCGGTGCTCGCGCGGTACGGGTCGCCCGAGCTCGGCCTGTCGCCGCAGCAGCTCGATGAGATCCGCGCGGCGTACGGGGCGGACCAGCCGCTGATCACTCGGTTCGTCGATTCGACCCTGGGATATCTGCGCGGCGACTTCGGGTACTCGGTGCAGTCCGGCGCGGCCGTGTCCACCCTCCTCGCCGCGGCGCTGCCGTCGACCCTGACCCTCGCGTTCTTCTCCACGATCCTCGCCGTGGTGCTCGCGGGCATCATCGCCTTCACGGCGACGCACGGGGCGGGCGGTCCCCTGCGGCGGTTCTTCCGCAGCATGCCGCCGCTGTTCGTGTCGGTGCCGGTGTTCTGGATCGGAATCATCCTCATCCAGATCTTCTCCTTCCGCCTGGGCTGGGTGCCGCTGATCGGCGCCGACCCCGTGCAGGCGCTCATCCTGCCGGTGATCACGATCGCGATCCCCATCGCCGCCCCCCTCGCCCAGGTGCTCATCCGCAGCATCGACGACGTGAGCGCGCAGCCCTTCGTCCAGGTCGTGCGCGCCCGGGGCGCCAGCACCAGCTGGCTGCTCTGGCGAAACATCACGCGCAACGCGCTCCTGCCCACCCTCACGATCGCAGGACTCCTCTTCGGAGAACTGGTCGGCGGGGCCGTCGTGACCGAGACGGTCTTCGGACGGGCCGGGATCGGTCAGCTCACGGCGCAGGCGGTCGCGAACCGGGACTCGCCGGTGCTGCTCGCCATCGTCATCCTGTCGTCCGTCACCTTCGTCGTGATCAACCTCATCGTCGATCTGCTCTATCCCGTGCTCAACCCCCGACTCCGCACCGAGGTCACCGCATGACCGCCCTGACCGCCATCACGGCCGGCCCCGCAGCGCGCGCACGGCGGAGGCGCTGGGTCCGCCCCGGCATCGTGCTGTCTCTGCTGGTGCTCGCGGTCGCTCTGCTGTGGACGGTCCTGCCGTCCCTCTTCGCACCCGGCGACCCGACGGCGGGTTCCGCCGGTCAGGCGCTCAGACCCCCGTCGCCCGAGCACTGGTTCGGCACGGACTCGCTCGGCCGTGACCTGTACACGCGGGTCGTGCACGGAGCGGCGCAGTCCGTGACGGGCGCGCTGATCGCCGTCACGGTCGGCTTCGTCGTCGGCACCGCGATCGGCCTCATCGCGGGGTCGGTGCGCGGCTGGGTCGACGACAGCCTGATGCGCGTGATCGACGTCATGCTCGCCATCCCGTCCCTGCTGCTCTCGCTGAGCATCGTGATCCTCCTCGGCTTCGGCACCGCCACGACGGCGGTGGCGGTCGGCGTGACCTCCATCGCCGTCTTCGCGCGACTGTCCCGTTCGCAGGTGGTGAGCGTGCGCGTGAGCGAATACGTCGAGGCGGCGTACGGCAGCGGCGGCACGTTCTGGACCGTGATGTGGCGTCACATCCTCCCGAACTCGATCACCCCGGTGGTCGCACTCATCGCCCTGCAGTTCGGATCGGCGATCCTGCAGATCGCGACTCTCGGCTTCCTCGGCTACGGGGCGCCGCCGCCCACCCCGGAGTGGGGTCTGCTCATCTCCGAAGGACGCAACTACGTCGCGACGGCGTGGTGGCTGACGGTGCTCCCGGGCATCGTCGTCGTCTTCGTCGTGCTGGCGACCAACCGGGTGAGCCAGGCCCTCCGCGGAGGAGGAGAAGGATGAGCGCCGAGCCGCTTCTGCGCATCACCGACCTGCGAGTCCAGTACGAGACGGACCGAGGACCGGTGGATGCTGTGGCCGGGGCGTCCTTGGACGTCATGGCCGGCACCACCACCGCGATCGTGGGTGAATCCGGCTCGGGCAAGACGACCGTCGCGCAGACCGTCATGGGGTTGATCGCGGCGAACGGCAGAGTGCCGTCGGGCAGCATCCGTCTGGGCGATCTCGAGCTGGTCGGGCTGTCGGATCGCCGCTTCCGGCAGATCCGCGGACGCCGGATCGGCCTCATCCCGCAGGATCCCGGCAATTCGCTCAACCCGGTCAAGACGATCGGCGCCAGCGTGGGCGAGAGCCTGCGCATCCACGGGTGGCGGGACGGGCGGAAGATCGCTGCGCGCGTGCACGAGCTGCTGGAGAAGGTCGACATCGACGACCCCGAGGCGCGGGCACGCCAGTATCCGCATGAGCTCAGCGGCGGGATGCGCCAGCGCGTGCTGATCGCGGCGGCGCTCGCGCTGGAGCCGGAACTCGTGATCGCGGACGAGCCCACGAGCGCGCTGGACGTCACCGTTCAGCGGCGCGTGCTCGAGCTCATCGACCGGTTGAGACAGGACACCGGCACCGGCGTCCTGTTCATCACCCACGATCTCGCCGTCGCGGCCGACCACTCCGAGCAGCTCGTCGTGATGCGCGGAGGCGAGGTGCAGGAGCACGGGCCGACGCGCGAGGTGATCGCCGCGCCGACCGCCGAGTACACCAGGGCGCTGCTGTCGGACGCGCCCTCGTTGAGCACCGTCGTGATCCGCGAGCGGGTGCGGGTGTCCGGAGCCGAATCCCCCCTCGTCGTGGTGGAGGGTCTGCGACAGGAGTACTCGCGCGGGCGCCGCAGGACACCCTTCCTCGCCGTCGACGGCGTGAGCTTCACCGTCCCTGCCGGAACCACCCATGCGCTCGTCGGTGAATCCGGGTCGGGAAAGACCACCACAGGGCGCGCGATCGCAGGGTTCGGGCGTCCGACGGCAGGGTCGATCCGCGTGGACGGGGTCGAGGTCACCGCCTTGCGATCGGCGCGCGCGTACCGACGCACGACTCAGCTCGTCTCTCAGAACCCCTACGGCTCGCTCGATCCGCGACAGAGCGTCGGAGAGGTCGTCGCCGAGCCGCTGCGCAACTTCGGCCTGGGCGATGCCCGTGAGCGCGCCGCGCGTGCCGCGCACCACCTGGAACTCGTCGCACTCACCCCGGAGATGGCCACCCGGAGCCCTGCCGAACTCTCCGGTGGTCAGCGCCAACGGGTGGCGATCGCCCGTGCGCTGATCCTCGAGCCGCGCCTGGTCGTGCTCGACGAGGCCGTGTCGGCCCTGGACGTGACGGTCCAGGCGCAGATCCTCCGGCTGCTCAACCGCCTGCAGCAGGAGCTCGGACTCACTTACATCTTCATCTCGCACGATCTGGCCGTGGTGCGTCAACTGGCCGATACCGTATCGGTGATGCGACGTGGCGAGCAGGTCGAACTCGGACCGGTGGACCGCGTGTTCGCCGACCCGCAGAGCGAGTACACCCGGCAGCTGATCGCCGCCATCCCCGGAGCCAGCCTGCGCTCCGGACTCCCCGCTCCACACTCTCCATCGAAACAAGAGGGATGACATGACCACATCGCCCCGTGTCGGGTTCTTCACCCGCGTGCTCGATCAGGCGTCGGCAGCCGATCGCTACCGATTCGCCATCGAGCAGATCGAGCAGGCGGAGCGTGTCGGCTTCGCATCGGCCTGGCTCGCGCAGCACCACTTCCACGAACAGGAGGGCGGTCTCCCCTCGCCGTTCGTGCTCCTGGCCGCAGCGGCCCAGCGCACATCCCGCATCGCGCTCGGCACCGCGGTGGTCACTCTTCCCCTTGACGACCCGCTGCGGGTGGCGGAGGACGCCACGGTGCTCGACGCCCTCAGCGGCGGACGCGTGCAGCTCGGGCTGGCGACCGGGGGCACCCCGTCCTCCTTCGACGCGTTCGGGCGCTCGTTCGACGATCGTCGTCAGGTGTTCACCGATCACTTCGAGGTGCTTCTGGACGCACTCGGCGGGCGCGGCATCCGCGGCACCGAGCACGCGATCTACCCCTACGCGACCGACCTCGACCGCCGCATCTGGCAGGCGACCTTCTCCGTCGAAGGCGGCGTCCGCGCGGCCGAGCGGGGCGACGGGCTGCTGCTGTCTCGAACGCAGCCGCGCCCCGACCGCAACCGCGACATCCCCCTCCACGACGTGCAGGTTCCGGTCGTCGAGGGATATCTCGCGCACCTGGCAGACGGCGTGCAGCCGCGGATCCTGGCGTCGCGCACCGCTCTCGTCGTCGACGAGGAGAACCGCGGAAAGGTCGTCGACCACGTCGGCGAGGCGCTGCACAAGCTCGCCGCCACCTTCGTCGGAGTCGAGCCCGGCGAGCTGTCGATCGACGAGCTCTTCCGGGTCACCGACACCCACGTCGGCACCGTCGATGAGGTGGTCGCCTCCCTCGGTGCCGACCGCACGATCGATCAGGTCACCGACGTGTCGTTCCAGGTGCACTCGATCGACGCCCCGCACGAGTGGACGCTGCGCTCCATCGAGTTGATCGCGACCGAAGTCGCGCCACGCCTCGGCTGGAGTGTCGGACCAGAAGCCGCCGAGGCGCTCCGGAACGCCCACCGCAGCCCCGCAGTCCTGGAGGGAACGCGATGACCACCCCCGCATCCACCACGACGGCCGTCGACATCATCGACCTGCTGAGCGGAGCAGCCGCGTCGAGCGACATCGCCTCCATCCGCGGTCATCGGCCGCAGGCGCGCGAGCAGGCGCAGCGCAGCTTCAGCGCGCTGTTCGAGCCCGCCGACCCCGGCACGTTCCCCGTGGCCGACCGTTACGCCGTCGCCGCCTACGTGTCAGGGCTGCACGGCTTCCCCGCCGCGTCGGCGTTCTACTCGGACCTGCTCGCCGACGAGGACGCGGAACTCAGCGCCCCCGTCGCGGCCCTGGTCCGGGCCACGGCCACCTCCGGACCCTTCGGCACGTATCGAGAAGAAGGACTGCAGGGCGAGAACACCTCGGGTACGGCGTTCGACGCCTCGGAGGACCGGGCCGGCGTTTTCGACACCCGCCTGCGAGCAGCGTTCGCCCATGCTCATCTGCTGGTCTTCCGTCCGCGCGAATCCAGCGGTGCCGCGCTCGCGGCGCTCGCCGACGCCGGATGGTCCGACGACGACATCGTCACCCTGTCGCAGCTCGTGGCCTTCCTGTCGTTCCAACTCCGCACCGCGTGGGGCCTGCGCGTACTGGCGGGCAGCGATCCCGCGCGCGACGAATCGAACGGAGAGCGCCGATGAGCGTCATCGACTACCCCGAGCTGCACCGTCCCGATCGGTTCACCCAGGAGGGCCTCGGCTGGGTCCCCTGGATCGAGCCGGTACCCGAAGAAGAGCTTTCGCCGCGCCAGCGTGCGGCTCTGATCGATGACTTCCGCATCAAAAGCCCTTACTTCCGTCTGCTCGTGCGCAACCCGGAGGCGCTCCAGGCGCGCACGCTGACCGATCTCGACATCTTCTTCAACACCGCCGACGGCGTCGGCCGAGCCGAGCGCGAGCTGGCCGCCGCCGCGACGTCGCGCGCGAACGGGTGCGTCTTCTGCGCTTCGGTGCACGCCGCAGCGGCCACCCGCGAATCCGGTCGCCGTGATGACGTCCAGCGTCTTCTCGACGAGGGCATCGGCGCGGATGTCGGCGACGACGTGTGGAACGCGGTCGTGGATGCCGCGGCGGCGCTGTCAGCGACGCCACCGCGCTTCGGCACCGCGCAAGTCGATCGACTGCGTGCCGCCGGACTCGACGATGCGGACATCGTCGACATCGTCAACAGCTCGGCGTTCTTCAGCTGGGCGAATCGTCTCATGCTGTCGCTCGGCGAGCCCGAGGTCCCCGCCCGGCGGGCGGGCACGAAGTGACGGTTCCCGCGCTGCTGGACCACGTCGTCATCGCCGGTCCCGACCTCGAGGTGCTCGTCGGCTGGTTCGCCGCGGCGACCGGGGTGACCGCCGCCGCCGGTGGGCGGCATCCCACGGGTACGGCGAACCATCTCGTCGCCCTCACGGTGGACGGTGCGCGCGTGCCGCATTACATCGAGCTGATCGCTCCGGACGCCGACTCCGACATCGTGCCGACGACCTTCGGCATCGTCGATCTGCCCGGGCCCCGGATCGTGACCTACGCGGTGCATCCCGATGACATCGGGGCTGTGGCCGAGCGCGCCCGCGCCGCCGGCTACGACCCCGGCCCGGTGACGCCTCTCTCTCGCCGCACCCCCGACGGCTCGCTGCTGGAGTGGACGCTCGTGCGGGCGGCCGACCCGATTCCCGGGGTGCCCTTCCTCATCGACTGGGGGACGACACCCCAGCCCGGGCTGGGCGATCTGCCGACGATCGAGCTCGTCTCCTTCACCCGCATCGAGGAGGATCCCGAACGGGTGATCCGGCTGAACGCGACGCTGGGTCTCGGCGATGGCGCGACGGCAGAGGTCGTGCAGGGGGCGCCGTCTCGGTTCGAGCTGGTGCTGCGGACGGCGGACGGCACGCTCGTCACCCTGTGACGTCTCCCTGCACCTTCTCGAGGAACACGCGCACGTCGGCGAGTTCCTGCTCCGAGACGCTGTGGGTGAGCCCCGGATAGACCCGGCCGCTGAGATCGGCGTGCCCCGGCAGCCATTGGACGGTGTGCTCGACGAGGAATTCCGGAATCACCTCGTCGCGGGTCCCGCGGCCCCAGAACACCGGCGGCTTGCGCGTGGCGAGCTGAGCGTCGCCCGCCAGCAGGCCGGGGCTGGCGTAGCCACTCAGGTTGATGACGAACGCGAAGCGTTCTGGCGCGAGCCGCAGCGCCTGGATCGCGACGGCGGCGCCCTGCGAGAAGCCGAGCATGCCGACACTCTCCGCCCCGATCGCGGCACGATCCACCCACGCGAGGACGGCGGATGCGGCATCCGTGACGGCGTCCGGATCCCGGCCGTCGAGGGCCGTCCGGGGCTCCGCCCCGGACTCTCCGTTCTCTGCCGCGCCGCCGATCGGGTACCACGAGTACCCCGGCGACGGCCATGGCGGCGCGAGCGGGGCGCGCACGGCGGCCAGGACGAACTCGGGGGGAAGATGGGGTGCCAGCCCGAACAGGTCGTGTTCGTCGGCGCCGTATCCGTGCAGCAGGACGAGCAACGGCCGCCCGGCGCGCTCGGCGTCGGGCACCGACCAGAGCACGGCGGCGTCGTCGAGGTCGGGGAGTTCGTCCATGTCCCCATCCTGACAGGGGCCGCCGACCTCCGTCAGGGCCGGTGCGGTTCATCGCGACGGTCTGTCGATCGGCGGGGGAGCGACCGTGAGGTATACAAGAGGCATGGCCGTGCGCACCCCAGACCCCGACCCGAACGAGCGCGACGACGACAATTCGTCCCGGGACCAACGTCGCGGGGATGGCTCGTCCGGCTTCACCGGGGGGCACCCCCTGGGCGACGGGAGGTTCGGCTCCGCGGCCGCCGACAACGTGGCCAACCCCGGTTGGCTGTCGGATGTCGAGCTCGCCGAGGCCCGGCGCCGGATGCCGATGCTCTACGTCGAGGCCATTCCCGTGCGCACCGATGGGATGGGCGCCGTCACCGATGTGGGGATCCTGCTGCGCGCGACGCCGCTCGGCGAGATCACGCGCACGATCGTGAGTGGTCGGGTGCGATACGGCGAGACGGTGCGCGACGCCCTGTTCCGCCACCTCGAGAACGATCTCGGACCGATGGCGTTCCCGCTCCTGCCGCCCTCGCCCGTGCCGTTCACGGTGGCCGAGTACTTCCCGATCCCCGGGGTGAGCGCCTTCCACGACGATCGCCAGCACGCGGTCTCCCTGGCCTTCGTCGTCCCTGTCACCGGCACGTGCGAGCCCCGCCAGGACGCTCTCGAGGTGACGTGGATGCCGCCGCAGGAAGCGGCATCCGACTCCCTCGCCGCCGAGATGGAGGGCGGCCGCGGGTCGCTCATCCGCCTCGCTCTGGCGAGCGTCGGCGCCCTGCGCTGACGGCCTCTGCGCCGGTCGTCGTCGAACGCACGGCTTTCCGTCGGACGCACGACCTCAGCCGCGGGACGTCTCCCGCGCGATCGCGGCGACGAACGCGTCCACGTCGTCCTCCTGTGTGTCGAACGAGCACATCCAGCGCACTTCGTTCCTCGCGGCATCCCAGTCGTAGAAGCGGAAGCTCTGCCGCAGCGCATCGGCGACCCCGTCGGGCAGGGTCGCGAACACGCCGTTCGCCTGTGTCGGGTGGGTGAACGCGACGCCGGTGATCGAACCGTCGTCGATGCCCGCCTCGACCCCGGCGCGCAGGCGCTGGGCCATGGCGTTGGAGTGGGTCGCGTTCTGCAGCCACAGGTCGCCCTCCAGCAGTGCGATCAGCTGCGCCGAGACGAACCGCATCTTCGAGGCCAGCTGCATATTGAGTTTGCGCAGGAAGGTGAGCCCCGTGGAGGCCTCGGGGTCGAGTACGACCACGGCCTCGCCGAGCATCGCGCCGTTCTTGGTTCCGCCGAAGCTCAGCACGTCGACGCCGACGTCGCGCGTGAAGGCCCGCAGGGGGAGGCCGAGCGCGGCCGCGGCATTGGAGATGCGCGCGCCGTCGAGGTGCACGCGCATGCCGAGCGAGTGCGCATGATCGGTGATCGCCCGGATCTCCTCCGCCGTGTACACGGTGCCGAGCTCCGTCGATTGGGTGATCGAGACCACCAGCGGCTGCGCCCGATGCTCGTCGCCCCATCCCCACGCCTCGCGGTCGATCAGGTCGGGGGTGAGCTTGCCGTCGTCCGTGGGGACGGTCAGCAGCTTGATGCCCGCCACCCGCTCCGGCGCGCCGCCCTCGTCGACGTTGATGTGGGCGGTGGCGGCGGCCACGACCGCCCCCCATCGCGGCAGCATCGACTGCAGACCGATGACGTTCGCACCCGTGCCGTTGAACACGGGGAATGCCTCGACGCCGTCGCCGAAGTGGCCGGCGAACACCTCTTGCAGCCGCGCCGTGTAGACGTCGTCGCCGTACGCGGTCTGGTGGCCGCCGGTGGCGGCGCCGATGGCGGCGAGGACGTCGGGGTGGATGCCGGAGTAGTTGTCCGAGGCGAAGCCGCGGACGGTCTGGTCATGAAGCGTGGTCACGGGGGTCCAATCTAGTTGCGGGTCGCGGCGTCCGGCGCCTGGGGTAGGGCGGGACCGCCGCGTCAGGCGGGGTGCAGCTCGACGACGGAGTCGTTCACGTCCCCCGCAGGTGTGTCCCACAGACCGACGAACGCGGCGCCGAGAACTCCTTCGAGCCCTGCAAGTGCCTTCACCCGGAAGATGACGGATGCTGCAGCCAGCGGCCGTCCGCCGTCACGGGCGGTCTTCGCGAACCCCTGCGCGACGGCGTGCGTCCATGCTTCACTCGCCGCCTTGACGGCCGCGTAGTTCGCTCCGCCCGCGAGGGGACGCGCGACGGCGGTCGAGGAGACGATCGCCTGGCGTGCGGCATCCGATGCCTTCAGGTCATCGTCGAACGCGCGCGACACGTGTCGGAGCGCTGTGAGCGAGCCTTCGAGGAAGCGGAAGTCGTCGTCGCTCTGCCCGGCGAGCCCCCCGCCCCCGCGCCACCCGCCGACGAGGTGGAGCACCCCGTCGACCCGTCCGTGGGCGGCGCGGATACGCTGCGCCAGCGCCGACACCTCCGACTCGCTGCCCAGGTCGCACACCTCGGTGGTCAGCCGTTCGTCGCCGACCGATGCACGCAGACGGTCGAGCTTGCCTGCATCGCGGCCGGCGGCGATGACGCGGGCGTCCGCGGCGACGAGGGAGGCCGCGGAGGCGAGCCCTGCCGCGCTCGTCGCGCCGGCGATGAGCACGAGACGGCCCGCAGCTCCGCCACCGGCCGCAGACCCGACGGAGCGAGCCGCACCGTCCTCAGACATCGCCGGCCCGGATCCCCTCGGTCGATGCGATGACGGGCCGCATCTTCTTCTCCAGGGCCTCGAAGAACATCGACAGCGGGAACTCGTCGTCGAGCACGGCGTTCGTGTAGCCCGAGACGGGTCCGGCGAGCACGTCGTCGGGCAGCCCGCGTGCCCAGTGCGATGCGGGGTGGGGCGTGAGCGTCGTGCGCACGAGGTCGTAGGCGGCCAGCCAGTGCGCTGCCTTCGGGCGGTCGATCGAGCGCCAGTAGAGCTCGTCGATCGCGTCGCCGAGCGCGATGACCGCCGCCGGGACACCGTCCCAGTCGAAGGTCAGTGCCGTGTCGGTCCAGTGCAGCACGCCGCGCTGGTGCAGCCAGGCGAAGAGCAGCTGACCGCCGAGCCCGTCGTAGTTGCGCACGCGCGAGCCCGTGATCGAGAAGCGGAAGATGCGGTCGAAGATGACCGCGTACTGAACCAGCCGCGCGTGCTCGAGCATCTGCGTCTCGGTGGTCGAGAGCTCATCGCATTCTTCGGCCCAGGCGGTGAGACGCTGCTGGATCGCGACCGACTCGCGGAAGGCGGTGAGGTCGCAGCGCAGTTCCTCGAGCGAATACAGGAAGTACGGCATCCGCTGCTTGATCATGAAGGGGTCGAACGGCAGGTCGCCGCGCATGTGGGTGCGGTCGTGGATGATGTCCCACATCACGAACGTCTGCTCGGTCAATTCCTGGTCGTCGAGCATGCGCGCGGCCTCCGCCGGCAGCTCGAGTTTGGTGATGTCGGCCGCGGCGCGGACGACACGGCGGTAGCGGGCCGCTTCGCGGTCCTGGAAGATCGCCCCCCAGGTGAACGTCGGGATCTCGCGCATCGCGACCGTCTCGGGGAACAGCACCGCCGAATTGGTGTCGTATCCGGGGGTGAAGTCGATGAGCTTGAGCGACAGGAACAGCTTGTTGCCGTAGTCGCCCGCTTCGAGCTGAGCGATGAACTTCGGCCAGATCGCTTCGACGATGAGGGCCTCGACGAAGCGGTTCGCGGAGCCGTTCTGCGTGTACATCGGGAAGATCACCAGGTGACGGATGCCGTCGATCCGGTGCTTCTGCGGCTGGAAGGCGATCAGCGAATCGTAGAAGTCGGGGATGCCGAAGCCGGCGCCCGCCCACCGGCGGAAGTCCTCACCGGAGGCCGACAGGTACATCGCGTCGTGCGGGAACAGGGGCGCGAGCTCGTCGATGGCGCGGACGATGACATCGACGTGCGCCTGCGCGGTCGGATGAGCGGCCGTGTCGGGCACCGATCCGTCCTTCGCCTGCAGGCCCTGCAGGGCGATCGCCGCCTCCTTGAGTGCGATCCAGGCCGCCGAGCGCTCGACGTCCATCACGGTCGCCGTCGCCTCGGAGGTGTCGACGACGGTCTGCGTGGTCTGCTCGCTGGTCGGGGGGAAGGGCACGGCAACCTCCGATCGAGGGCACCGGGGCCGATCGGGCCGGGCGGTGCGGGGGTCCGACGCTGCGACGAGTCATCGCGCGTTCACGGACACTCTAGGAAGAATGCCCGTACTTTGCTGGATCACCGGAAATATTCCTGTCGTGGGGCCTCCGGGCGATAGCATCTGGTCATGACCCTCTCCCGTGAGCAGGCCCGCGTTCGGGGCGCACACCCGCTCGACGCGACCGACCTGTCGATCCTCGAGCAGATCTCCGCCGACGGCCGGGCGACGCTCGCACACCTGTCCGATGGCGTCGGCCTCTCGGTATCCGCCGTGCAGGCACGCCTCCGTCGCCTCGAGACCCGCGGTGTGATCACCGGCTATCGTCCGGTGCTCGACCCGGAAGCGCTCGGCAAGCCGCTGTCGGCGTTCATCGAGATCACGCCTCTCGATCCCGGCCAGCCCGACGACGCACCGGACCGGCTCGCGCACCTCGACGCCATCGAGGCATGCCACTCGATCGCCGGCGACGCGAGCTACATGCTGTTCGCCCGGGTGGGTTCGCCGCGCGCACTCGAAACACTGATCCGCGACATCCGTTCCAGCGCGGCCGTGAACACGCGCACCACGATCGTGCTGCAGACCTTCTACGAGAACCGTCCGATCGTGCCGGCGCGCTCGTCCGCCTGACCGGGCGCCCGCCGCGGATACATCTCCAGACGGATGCCTCGGCGGGGGCGCTCGCGTAGCGTGAGAGCGTGTTCCGCCCCCTCACCCGCACCCAGCTCGTCCTGGACGCGGTCGCGGCGATCGTCTTCTTCCTCGCGTTCGGATTCCTGGTGTTCCACTCCGCGGACCAGCCCGCCGGGTACGCCGGCGGGATCGTGGTCTCGCTCCTCATGTCGGGAGCACTGGCCGTGCGCCGGCTCTCGCCGCCGCTCGCCCTGACGATCGCGTGGGTCGGTGCGATCCTGCAGATGAGCCTCGGATTGAACCCCCAGCCGAGCAACATCGCGATCTTCGCCGTCCTCTACGTCACGGCGGCATATGGCAGCCGACTGGTGTTCTGGGTCGGTTTCGCCTCGGCCCTCGTCGGTGCGCTCGTGATCTCGCTGTACATCTTCCTGGGGACGACCTTCACCGGCGTCGGCATCACGCCGTCCACGATCACCCTGGCGGCCGTCACCTACATCGCCGCGACCTTCGCCCTGCTCCTGTCCTGGACCGTCGGTGCGCTCGTGCGCACGACGCGGGGGGCGCGTGTGACGCGCGCGGCGCAGCAGCGCGCCGAGGCTGAGGCGATCGCCGAACAGCAGCGGGTCGCGATCGCGCGGGACATGCACGACGTCGTGGCGCACTCCCTCGCGGTCGTGATCGCCCAGGCGGACGGTGCGCGCTACGCCGCGGCATCCGATCCCGATGCGGCCCCCGCGGCGCTGGCGACCATCTCGTCCACGGCGCGAGCCGCGCTCGCCGATGTTCGGACGCTGCTCGCCCAACTGCGGCACATCCAGAGCGATGGGCCGCAGCCGATGCTGGCCGATCTCGAGGGGCTGTACGCGCGGGTGCGGTCCGCCGGGGTGCCGCTCGAGGTCGACGTCGACCCGGCCCCGCCGGGCGAGCCGCCGGCCGCTGTCCAGCTGGCGGTCTACCGGATCCTTCAGGAGGCGCTGACGAACGCGCTGCGCCACGGGGACGGTCGCGCCGTGCGCATCGCGCTGGCCTGGCACGCCGATCGTGTCGATCTGCGCGTGCGCAACGGTGTTCCCGCCGGCACGACCCCCGGACGCAGCGGGCACGGCATGATCGGCATGACCGAGCGCGCGAATCTCGTGGGCGGTCGGCTTCAGGCCAGGGGCACCGGTGACGATTTCCTCGTGCACGCGACCCTGCCGATCGGAGGGCCGACGTGATCCGCGTCGTCCTCGTCGACGACCAGGCGCTGTTCCGCGCCGGCATCAGGATGATGGTCGAGTCGCAGTCCGACCTCGTCGTCGTCGGGGAGGCGGCCGACGGCGCTCAGGCCATCGAGGTCGTGCGCAGGACGGCGCCCGACGTCGTGCTGATGGACATCCGCATGCCTGTCCTCGACGGGCTCGCGGCGACCGCCGAGCTGCTGAAGGACGACCACCCGCCCCGCGTGGTCATGCTCACGACGTTCGATCTCGATGAGGCGGCGGCACGGGCGATCCGCCAGGGGGCGAGCGGATTCCTGCTCAAGGATGCCGACCCCGAGTTCCTTCTCGCGGCGATCCGCACGGTGCATGCGGGCTCGGCCGTGATCGCGGCATCCGCCACCCGCGACCTGTTCGCGCACTTCTCGGATGCCGCGCCCCGCCCGGTACCGCCCGCTTTCGCCACACTCACCGAGCGTGAGCGCGAGATCTTCGCGCTGGCCGCACGCGGGCTGTCCAACGCCGAGATCGCCGGGCGGGAGTTCCTCTCCGAGGCGACGGTCAAGACGCACATCAGCCGCATCCTGGGAAAGCTCGCACTGCGCGATCGTGTGCAGCTGGTGGTGTTCGCCTTCGAGCACGGGCTCGCCTGATCGCCCGCCGGCTCGGGCCGACGTCGAGACGACCGCGATTAGGCTCGCTCGTGTGACTTTCCGCCGCACCGTTCTGGGGATCGCGGCGACCATCGGTGCTCTCGTGCTGGCGGGGTGCGCACCGCAGAGCGTGCGAGATGCGAGCGCGTCGCCCAGCGACTCCCGCACGATGTCCCCGACCGCGACTCCGTCTCCGACGCCGACGCTCTCCTGCGCGGCGCGCATCGTCGACGGCCTCACCCCGGACGAGCAGGCGGGACAGCTCATCATCGTGGGACTCGGCGATAACGAAGACCCCACATTGTTGGACGACGCGATCACCCGGTACCACCTCGCCGGAGTCGTCCTCCTGGGCGGGTGGGACGGCGGGATGAGCGTCGCTCGGACCGCCTCGACGCACCTGCAGTCGTTGGCGGGTCCCGCGACCGGCGGGCTCGGCCTCCTGATCGCCGCCGACCAGGAGGGCGGTGACGTGCAGCAGCTGCGCGGCGAGGGCTTCACCGCCATCCCCTCCGCCGTGCAGCAGGGCGCGCTCGACCCCGCCACGTTGGCGGCGCAGGCGACCGTGTGGGCCGCCGAGCTCCGCGCCGCCGGGATCAACCTCAACCTCGCCCCCGTGGCCGACACCGTTCCGGCCGACCTGGGGCGCGGCAATCCTCCGATCGGCGGACTGAACCGGCAGTTCTCGAGTGACCCCACGGCCGTGGCATCCCATGTCGTCGCCGTCGTCGACGCGATGGCCGCTGCGGGGGTCGGCACCACGATCAAGCATTTTCCCGGACTCGGGCGCGTGACCGGGAACACCGACTTCACGGCGAGCGGGACGGCCGACGACGTCACGACCTCGACCGACGCGTACCTCCAGCCGTTCGCGGCGGGCATCGCCGCCGGGGTCCCGGCGGTCATGATCAGCAGTGCGATCTACACGCAGATCGATCCCACCACCGAAGCGGTGTTCTCGGCCGCCGTGATCACGTCGCTCCTGCGCGGCCAGGTCGGCTTCGACGGCGTGGTGATCAGCGACGACATCGGCGTCGCGGCATCCGTCGCCTCGACACCCGTCACCGACCGGGCCACCGCTTTCGTCGGAGCGGGGGGCGATCTCGCGCTCACCGCCGATCCGGCGGCCGTCGGGCCGTTCCACGACTCGCTCGTGGCGGCGATGGCAGATCCCGCCTTCGCGGCGAAGGTGACGGACGCGGCGACCCGCGTGGTGCAGCTCAAGGTGGATCTCGGTCTCGCGACCTGCGGGTGAGCAGCGGCAACGTCATCCCTGCGATGTAGGCGGATGACCCTGACGGCGGACGCGCGGCAGTGGGCCGTCTTCGTAGCGTCGAGTCATGCAGATCACATCCAGCGACCTCGGGCTCGCCGCCCACGTCCAGCACCTCACGAAGACCTACGGCAGCGCCGGCACGGCGGCGGGCGCCGTGCGCGCCCTCGACGACGTCTCGGTCGGCATCCGCCGGGGCGAGTTCACCGCGATCATGGGACCGTCCGGGTCGGGGAAGTCCACGCTCATGCACATCATGGCGGGGCTCGATGCGCCGAGCTCGGGCCGCGCATGGATCGGCGACACCGACATCACCGGGCTCAGCGACCTCGAGCTGACGGTCCTTCGTCGCAGACGGGTCGGGTTCGTCTTCCAGGCGTTCAACCTGGTTCCGACACTCGATGTCCGTGAGAACATCAGCCTTCCGTTCGACCTCGACGGGCGGCGACCGAGCGCGATCGAACGCGCGCGCATCGATGGTCTCGTCGAGTCGCTCGGGCTCGCCGACCGCCTGCGTCATCGACCGCACGAGCTCAGCGGCGGCCAGCAGCAGCGCGTGGCGATCGCCCGCGCGCTCGCGACGGCGCCCGATCTCGTGTTCGCCGACGAGCCGACCGGCAACCTCGATTCGCGGTCCGGCCGCGAGGTCCTCGCACTCCTCGCGGCGGCCAGTCGCGACGGCCAGTCGATCGCGATGGTCACGCACGACCCGATCGCGGCGAGCCACGCCGACCGCGTGCTGTTCCTCGGCGATGGGCGCATCGTCGCCGACAAGCCGCGACAGAGCGCCGCCGAGATCTCCGCGTACATGCTGCAGAGCGAGGTCGCGGCATGAGCGCGGCGACATCCGCCGGCCCGGGTGCGCGCACCGTATCGACGCGGATGCCCCGCCCCGCGGCATCCGCACGAATGGGGTGGTTGCGGGAGCGGGGGATGGGGGCGAGCGTCATCGTCTCGGGGATCTCGAGCGCGTTCGGAGTGGTGCTGATCAGCACGACCGGATGGATCGGAGCCGTGATGCGCGCCGATCCGTACGTGGGCGACAGCGGGACCCTCGCCCTGGTGCTGAGCATCCTGTCGTTCCTGTTCGTCGCGGTCTCCGTGTACGTCGGCGCCATCGTGACGGCGAACACCTTCGCGACCGTCGTGGCCGGGCGCACGCGCCGCATCGCACTGCTGCGTCTGATCGGGGCCTCGGCCGCGTCGCAGCGCAGGGAGGTCGCACGCCAGGGACTCATCGTCGGCACCATCGGGGCGATGATCGGTCTGGTGCTGGGCACGGCGGTCGCGGCGGCGTTCATCGGCTGGGGCGGGCCGGCGCTCGGGGCGCCCGCAGTGGCGTACGAGCTCGTGCGCGGAGACCTGCTCGTGCCGGCCGCCGTGGTCGCCCTCACGACGTGGGGGGCCGCGTGGGTCGGATCCCGTCGCGTCCTCACGGTCACTCCGCTGCAGGCGCTCGGCGAATCGGTCGAGTCGTCCTCGGCGGAGCTGGTGCGTCGAACGGGCCGCAACCTGATCGCGATCGCGCTGTTCGTCGCGGGCGCGGGCCTGCTGGCCGTCGGGATCGTGGTGGGCCTCACGTCGCCCACCGGCGTACTGGTCTCCTTCGCGGGCGGTGTCCTGTCGTTCACCGGCCTCATCCTCGGCTCGACGATGCTGATGCCGCCGGTGCTGAGTGCGGTCGGCCGCCTGCTGGGTCGTTCGGCGCCCGCCCGCCTCGCCGCGGCAAATGCGCGCCGCAGCCCCGAGCGGTCGTCCCGCATGACGATGGGACTGGTCATCGGAGTCACCCTGATCACGATGTTCGCCGTGGCGCTCGAGTCGACGAAGTCGGTGATCGCGGCCTCGGCCGGCGGGGAGCTCCCCGCCGAGATGGAGACCGTGATGAACACGTTCACGGGCATCGTGACCGCTCTGATCGGCGTGAGTGCCGTGATCGCCGCCGTCGGGCTGGTCAACCTCCTCACGCTGAGCATCCTGCAGCGCCGCCGCGAGCTCGGTCTGCTGCGCGCGCTCGGCCTGGCGTCGGGTCAGGTGCGCGGAATGGTGCTGCGCGAGGCCGCCCACTTGACGGCGGCCGCCGTGGTGACGGGCCTCGTGCTCGGCACGGTCTACGGGTGGGCGGGGGCGCAGTCCCTGCTCGGCTCGGTGAAGCTGAGCCCGGATGCCTCGCCCGCCGGCACGCTCGTCGCTCCGTCGATCCCGGGGTGGACGATCCTCGGCATCGTCGTGGCAGCCGCGGTGCTGACCCTGATCGCCGCCGTCGTCCCGACCCGCCTGGCCACCAGGGTCACCCCGGTGGCGGCGCTGGCCGAGTAGCCCGGGGCGCGGGCGCCCCGGCGCCCGCGCTCGCCTGCCCCCCACCCGGGCCCCGGCCAAGGCCTCGCGAACGGTCGCGACATGCCGTGTCCTACGTCGGGGTATCGGCGGCAACGGCGTGTCGCGACCGTTCGCGCCGCACCGCACCGCCAAGCGTCCGGCCGTGCCGCCCTGGAAACACTGGGCCGCGCCGCCGCGCCGGGCAGCACCCGGCCGGGCAGCACCGGGCCAGCAGCTGGGGGCCCTCAGTCGTCGGCGATCGAGACGTCGGACTCGGGGTCGTACGCCCACGTCGGGGCGAGCGCCTTCACGCGCGCTTCGCGCCACTGCCAGACCGCCCAGAGCACGGGCCAGAGGACCGGCGCGGTCGCCCCGCCGATCGTGAGACGGTCGCGCCACAGCGTCTTGCTCGGATCGCCCGGCGCCGGCGAGATCGCCATCTGGTGGTCCCAGACGTCGAGGGTCCCGAGCGCGCCGGTCAGAGGCATCCCGCTGTCGCGGAAGATGCGCACGTCACCGCGGGAATCGCGGGTGAAGCGGTCGCTGGCGTGGATGAGCTGGCGGCCCATCGGCACTCCGGCGAAGGACATCTCCACGGGAACGTCGGTTCCCGGAGTGAACGACGAAGGCAGGCCCTTCGGGTCGAGCGCCGCCAGCTCGAGGAACGGACCGTACAGTTCGCCGACGGCGCTCGGGGAATGCAGAGCGCGCCACGCCGCATCCGCATCGCAGTCGATCACGAATTTCAAAAGGATGCGCATGACTCCAGTCTCGCATCGGCATCGCAGGCGGGCCGCGCAGGCGCTCCCCGTCTGACCCGGCAGACCCGATCCGCCAGGATCCACCGCCCCGTGCCCACCCGTTGAACGCACGGCCCGCCGCCGAGTGGACGACGTCGGTGCGCCGTGAACCCGTGCGTTCGGCGCGACCTCGTGCGCTCGCCGGTACCCCGGCACCCGCCCGGCACCGCCCCGCACCCGGCCCCGACGGCGGGGCATTCGGCGACGTCTTAGGCTCGAAGGATGTCCGAACGGCCCCCGCAGACAGCCATCGCCTTCGACCAGCACGCCTACCAGGTGCGCTTCGAGTGGGGCGTCGACGGGCTGCGCCGGCTGGCGGCATCCGATGTCATCGTGGTCGTCGATGTGCTCCGATTCTCGACGTCGGTGACGGATGCCGCGGCCCGAGGCGCCTCGGTCGCCCTCTCCGACGCTCGCGCGACGTCGATCAACGGTGCGGCCGTCGCCGCCGCGGCGGCCGAGCGGGGCGGACCATCGGCCCTCGTCCTCGCCGGGTGCGTGCGGAACGCGTCCGCGGTCGCCCGCGCCATCCTCGACGAGCAGGTGCGTCGCGGAGCGCGCACGAGCGTCGCCGTCGTCGCGGCGGGCGAGCTCGTCTCGCGGGAACCGTCCGCCCCCGTGCGCTTCGCGATCGAGGATCAGCTCGGTGCCGGCGCGATCATCGACGCGCTCGCCGTGCGGGGCATCGACCACAGCTCGCCCGAGGCCGCGATCGCGGGGGAGTCCTTTCGTGCGCTCCGTCGGGCGGCTCGGCACCTCGTGAGCGCGAGCGGCTCCGGCCGCGAACTCGCAGCGGCCGGCCACGGTGAAGATGTGTCCCGCGCCGCACAGGTCGACGCCGACACCGCGGTGGCGGTGCTTCGCGGCGGGGTGTTCGAGCCTCTGGTCTGAGCGCGCGACCGCGAGCCGAGGCGGCCGACCGCGACCCGGCCCGATCCCCGCCGGCCCGGCCCCGCCGACCCGGCCCGATCCTCGCCGGCCTGCCCCGCCGAACTGCCCCGCCCGGCCGAACTGCCCCGCCCGGCCGAACTGCCCCGCCCGGCCGAACTGCCCCGCCCGGCCGGACGGCCCCGTCAGCGGGGCGTCATCGCCGCCAGTCGGGTCGCCGTCGAGATGTCGCGGCGACTCCACGCGAAGAGGAACCGGTCGTCGAATCTCGGCGCGCACTTCACGCACGACGTCGGTCGGTTCGGTCGGCGGTGCCGGTAGGCGACGTGGCCGGCCGGACACGTGCCGACCCACGGAGCCAGCTCGACGGCGGTCTCACCGTGGTGGGTGACACCGCCGACGTAGCCGAGGTCGCGGGCGATCGCCTTCCACGTCGGGCCGTGTGCCGCGGGGGCGCCGGCCAGGGCGTGGGCGACCTCGTGCAGCAGCGTCTGGTGGTTCGTGTCGTCGTCGTAACGTGCCGTGAGGTACCGAGAGACACTGATGCGCTTTCGGGTGTAGTCGCACTGCCCGGCGCGGCGCTTCGCGTTGTCGAACGCGAACGACCACGACGAGTCCAGGTGCTGGGCGATCAGCGCCTCGGCCCAGTGGCGCACACGATGCAGTTCCGACATGTCACAAGGCTAGAACGTACCTACGACACTCGGGTCAGCTGGCGACGGATGTACGGGTGCGGCGTCGGTCCGCCGCGTCGACGGCCATCAGCGTCGACTCGAGCTGCGCATCCGTGGCACCCGACTCCTGGCGCAGGAACAGTGTGCGCTTGAAGTCCGCACGGGCAGCCTCGAAGTCGCCGGCGTCGAAGAACATCTTCCCGCGCTGCTGATACGCGAACGCGGCGATGCCCGACCAGTTCTGGCCTTCCGCCTCGTCGGCGCACATCGTCAGCTCCTGCTCGGCGGCCGCGTACGCGCCGCGGAAATGCTGTACGGAGGCGTGCAGGATGCGGGCGCGGAGAAGATCCTTGCGCGTGCCCGCCATGCGGGCCACCCGCACCGACTGCTCGGAGATCACCAGGGAGTCTTCGAGACGGCCGAGCACCTTGAGCAGCCAGACGCGCTCGAGCAGGGCAGGCAGACTCCGCTGCTCGCCGATCTCCTCGAGGCGTGCTGCGCACTCCCGCTCGTCGACGATCTCCCGCAGGGTGTCCTGGTCGTACCCGTGGATAAAGCTCACCGTCGATTCCCTTCGCGCGTGGATGAACGCCGGTCCAGTCTGCCCCGGAAGACCGGACGATCCTCGAGGGCACGCCGGGCGCGGCATCCGCTCTGCACGTTCTTCGGCGTGTCGTCCCGATCAGCGTTCGAACAGGGATGCCGCGGGCTTCGGTGACGGCGTCGCGTCGGCGTCCGTCACCGGCAGCGCGCCGCGCGTGAACTCGCGCACCTCGGCGCCCTGCGCGACTTTCGCCGGATGCGGCCCCGCCGCCATGAGCCGCGGCAGCCACTGCGTCGGGAGGGCAGCAGCGGATGCCGCGACCACGAGGTTCCCGAACCGACGGCCCTTCAGCACCTGGACCTCGGCCAGCACGACGACGTGCGGAAGCACCGCCTGGACGGTCGCGACCTGACGACGAGCGAACGCGAGTCCGGCGCCGTCCGCGACGTTCACGAGCAGCACTCCCTCGGGAACGAGCAGGTCGGCCGCCGCCCGGTAGAACTCGATCGACGTCAGATGGGCGGGGGTCTGCGAGCCGGAGTACACGTCCGACACGAGCAGGTCGACGGCGCCGGTGAGGGCGTCGGGAAGGCGGCCGACGCCGGCGCGGGCATCTCCGATACGCGTGCGGATGGCCGCCCCGCGGGGGAGGGGCAGCTGCGCCTTGACGAGGTCGACGAGCGCCTGTTCCAGTTCGATGACCTGCTGCCGCGAACCCGGCCTGGTCGCCTCGATGTAGCGGGGGATCGTCAGGGCGCCGGCGCCGAGGTGCACGGCGGTCAGGGGTTGGCCGGGAAGCCGCAGCTGGTCGATGACCGCGCCCATCCGGGCGACGTATTCGAAGTGCAGATGCGTGGGGTCGTCGAGGTCGACGTGCGATTGCGGAGTCCCGTCGACGTCGAGTTCGAACCCCGTGGTGAATCCCGACGGCACGATGCGCGCGATCGTCCCGTCGCTCAGACGCGTCTGGGGGTGTTCGCTCTCGATGACGCGGGCTCTGGCCATGGCTCCACGGTAGACGTCACGCGCCACCGAGAGGTCCCGGAATCGACGTCGCTAGCCTGGACCCATGCGCCCGATCGACCTGAACGCCGACCTCGGCGAGACCGTCGACGGTGTGCCGACGGCCGACGACGAGGCGATGTTCGCCGTCATCTCGAGCGCGAGCATCGCGTGCGGAGGCCACGCGGGGGATGCCGCATCCATGCGCTCGGCGGTGGCCGCCGCCGCGCGCGCCGGAGTGGCCGTCGGTGCGCATCCGGCCTATGAGGACAGGGCGAACTTCGGGCGCATCGCCCACCGGGTCGACCCGCTCGTGCTGCGCAGAGCCGTGACGCGTCAGCTCGACGGTCTGATCGCTGCGGGCGCCGACCTCCGCTACGTCAAACCGCACGGTGCGCTCTACCATGCCGTCACCGTCGATCCGGGGCAGGCCGATGCCGTCGTCGCGGCGGTCGCCGATGTCGCGGACCGGCTCGGCCGGACGCTGCCGATCCTCGGGCTCGTCGGTCGGGTCGCCACCGCTGCCGCCGCTGCAGGGGTGCCGTTCGTCCGCGAAGCCTTCCTCGATCGCGGGTACGCCCCCGACGGCGGGCTTATCCCGCGCAACGCGTCCGGAGCGCTGCTCCACGACCCCGAGATCGTTGCGGAGCGCGCGCTGCGGCTGGCGTCCGACGGCGAGGTGATGGCCGTCGACGGATCATGGATCGAGACGGATGCCGCGTCCCTCTGCCTGCACGGAGACACCCCCGACGCCGTGGCGATGGCACGCGCGGTCCGTCACGCGCTCGACGCGGCGGGGATCGAGGTGAGGGCCCCGTGGTGAAGGACGGCCGTACCGGCGTGACCACCCCGGTGCTGCTGCCTATGGGGGAGCGCGCCGTGCTGGCGGAGCTCCCATCCCTGAGCGAGGTGCTCGCGCTGCACGCACGCCTGATGTCCTCCCGTCCCGGGGGCGTCTTAGACCTGGTGCCGGCCGCTCGCACGGTCCTCGTCTCGTTCGACCCCGCGCGGATCTCCGCCACGGCGGTGCGCGCATGGATCGGCTCCGCTCCGGAGTCGCGGGTGATGACGGCGGAGGAGCCCGCCCGCGTCGTCACGATCGACGTCCGCTACGACGGTGCCGACCTCGCCGACACCGCCCTGCTGCTGGGCATCACGCCTCCCGCGCTCATCGATGCGCACCGGACCGCCCGGTGGACCGTCGCCTTCACCGGCTTCGCACCGGGATTCGGGTACCTCGTCAGCGCGGACTGGACCTTCGACGTGCCCCGCCTTCCGACACCCCGCACGCACGTTCCGCCGGGAGCGGTGGGTCTCGCCGGTGAATTCACCGGGGCGTATCCGCGAGCGACTCCGGGAGGCTGGCGCCTGATCGGGTCGACCACCGCGCGCCTGTTCGATCCGGATGCCTCGTCCCCGACGCTGCTCGCTCCGGGAATGTCGGTGCGCTTCCGCCGGGTCGACGAGCCGTGAACCGGGTCGACGGCGGCACGCCTGCCCTCCGTGTCGACGCGCCCGGTCTTCTCGCGACGATCCAGGACCTCGGCCGGCCGGGCTCGGCATCGCTCGGCGTCGCGCGCTCGGGGGCACTCGACCGTGGCGCGCTCCGCACCGCGAATCGCCTTCTCGGCAACCACGAGGGGGCGGCTGCGATCGAAGTCACGATGGGCGGGTTCCGCGCGACGGCCGTCCGCGACCTGTGGTTCGCGGTCACCGGCGCGTGGGGCGCGCTCCGCCTGGACGGCCGACCCCTCGATCCCTACGAGGCGCACCCCTGGCCCCAGGGCGGGCTTCTCGACGTGGACTGGTTCGCGCACGGCAGCCGTGCGTACCTCGCGATCCGAGGCGGTCTCGACGCTCCACGCGTGCTGGGCTCGCGTGCGACCGACCTGCTGGCGGGCATCGGTCCCGGAGCGCTGCGGCCCGGCGACCACATCGCGCTCGCCGAGGAGGTCGTCCTCCCCATCCCACCCTCCGTCCTCGCCCCGTGGGGAGCGCCCGTCGACGACGACGTGCGCATCGGGCTCGCCCCCGGACCGCGCTCCGACTGGTTCTCGGCATCCGCCCTGCACGTTCTCTACGACACGGTATGGACCGCCTCGGACAAAGCCGATCGCGTCGGCGTCCGCCTCGACGGACCCGCGCTGGAGCGGGCGCGGACGGACGAGCTTCCGAGCGAGGGGATGGTGCCCGGTGCACTCCAGGTGCCCCCGGGCGGCCGACCGACGATCCTCCTCGCGGATGGTCCGGTGACCGGCGGCTACCCCGTCATCGCGGTGGTGGCGGATGCTTCGCTCGACGCCCTCGGGCAGGTCAGGCCGGGCACACGACTGCGCTTCGTCCACGCCAGGGTCGACCGGTGACCGGTGGACGCCGCGTATTTCCGCGGTTCCGCGCGGTTATACCGCAGTCATTCACACTCGTCAAGGACCCGACTGGACACGGCGGGTCATCCGCCGTATAGTTGTTCTTTGCGCTCCCATTCCCCCTGTCTTCATATGGTGGTCGGCTGCGCCCTCGCACCCCCGTTGGGAAGTCACGGCGTGTGTTGTGAGGGCACGGGAATGATCTGAGCACTCCACCTGACGACAAGGAAACAGGGCCCTACTCGGGCCCATGGAGGTTATCCCTTGGCTGCTGCGCCCAACGCAACCAACCCCACCACCAACAAGAACGGCCGAGGCGCTTCTCGCCTCTCGTTCGCCAAGATCTCCGACACGCTGGAGGTCCCCGACCTCCTCGCGCTGCAGACAGAGTCTTTCGACTGGCTCGTCGGCAATGAGCTCTGGAAGACGCGCGTTGCGGAGGCGAAAGCCATCGGACGCACCGATGTTCCCGAGATCAGCGGTCTCGAGGAGATCTTCGAGGAGATCTCTCCGATCGAGGACCTCAGCGAGACGATGCAGCTGAGCTTCACGAACCCGTATCTCGAGCCGGAGAAGTACTCGATCGAGGAGTGCAAGGAGCGCGGCAAGACCTACGCCGCGCCGCTGTACGTCGAGGCCGAGTTCATGAACCACCAGACCGGTGAGATCAAGACCCAGACGGTCTTCATGGGCGACTTCCCGCTCCAGACCGCCAAGGGCACGTTCATCATCAACGGCACCGAGCGTGTCGTCGTGTCGCAGCTCGTGCGTTCGCCCGGTGTCTACTTCGACAAGACCCCCGACAAGACGTCCGACAAGGACATCGTCTCGGCGCGCGTCATCCCGAGCCGCGGTGCGTGGCTCGAGTTCGAGATCGACAAGCGCGATCAGGTCGGCGTTCGCATCGACCGCAAGCGCAAGCAGTCCGTCACGGTGTTCCTGAAGGCCCTGGGCCTCTCCAGCGAAGACATCATGGCCGAGTTCGCCGGCTTCGACTCGATCGAGGAGACGCTGTCGAAGGACACGATCCTCACGAAGGAAGACGCGCTCCGCGACATCTACCGCAAGCTCCGTCCGGGCGAGCAGGTCGCCGCCGAGGCAGCCCGCGCGCTGCTGGACAACTTCTACTTCAACTCCAAGCGCTACGACCTCGCGAAGGTCGGTCGTTACAAGATCAACCAGAAGCTGGGTCTCGAGTCGCCGCTGAGCGAGTCGGTGCTGACGGTCGAGGACATCGTCGCGACCATCAAGTACCTGGTGCGCCTGCACCGCGGTGATGCGACGTTCGAGGGCCTCCGCGGCGGTCAGAAGACCGACATCCGCATGACGGTCGACGACATCGACAACTTCGGCAACCGTCGCATCCGCGCGGTCGGCGAGCTGATCCAGAACCAGGTCCGCACCGGTCTGTCCCGCATGGAGCGCGTCGTCCGCGAGCGCATGACCACGCAGGACATCGAGGCGATCACGCCGCAGACCCTGATCAACGTGCGCCCCGTCGTCGCCGCGATCAAGGAGTTCTTCGGAACGTCGCAGCTGTCCCAGTTCATGGACCAGAACAACCCGCTCGCGGGTCTGACACACAAGCGCCGCCTCTCGGCGCTCGGCCCCGGTGGTCTGTCGCGTGAGCGCGCAGGCGTCGAGGTCCGTGACGTCCACCCCTCGCACTACGGCCGCATGTGCCCGATCGAGACCCCCGAAGGCCCGAACATCGGCCTGATCGGATCGCTCGCCTCGTTCGCGCGGATCAACGCGTTCGGCTTCATCGAGACGCCGTACCGCAAGGTCGTCAGCGGCAAGGTCACCGAGCAGATCGATTACCTCACCGCCTCCGAGGAAAACGACTACATCGTCGCCCAGGCCGGCGCCGAGCTGAAGGCCGACGGCCACTTCGTGCAGGAGCGCGTGCTGGCCCGTCGCGGCGACGGCGGCGAGGTCGACCTCTTCCCGGCGGGCGAGATCGGCTACATGGACGTCTCGCCGCGCCAGATGGTGTCGGTCGCGACCTCGCTCATCCCCTTCCTCGAGCACGACGATGCGAACCGCGCCCTCATGGGTGCGAACATGCAGCGTCAGGCGGTCCCGCTGCTGCGCAGCGAGTCGCCGATCGTCGGAACGGGTATGGAGGGCTATGCGGCCGTCGACGCCGGTGACGTCGTCACGGCCGACAAGGCCGGTGTGGTGCTCGAGGTCTCGGCCGATGTCGTGACCATCCAGCTCGACGAGGGCGGCACGCAGGACTACTTCCTGCGCAAGTTCGACCGGTCCAACCAGGGCACGAGCTACAACCAGCGCGTCGTGGTCTCGGCCGGCGAGCGCGTCGAGGCCGGCGAGGTCATCGCAGACGGTCCTGCGACGGAGAACGGCGAGCTCGCGCTCGGCAAAAACCTCCTCGTCGCATTCATGACCTGGGAAGGCCACAACTTCGAGGACGCGATCATCCTCAGCCAGAACCTTGTGAAGGACGACACCCTCTCCTCGATCCACATCGAGGAGTACGAGGTCGACGCCCGCGACACGAAGCTCGGCAAGGAGGAGATCACCCGTGATCTTCCGAACGTGAGCCCCGACCTGCTGAAGGACCTCGACGAGCGCGGCATCATCCGCATCGGCGCCGAGGTCCGCCCGGGCGACATCCTCGTCGGCAAGGTCACGCCGAAGGGCGAGACCGAACTGTCGGCCGAGGAGCGCCTGCTGCGCGCGATCTTCAACGAGAAGAGCCGCGAAGTCCGCGACACGTCGCTGAAGGTGCCCCACGGTGAGCAGGGCACGATCATCGCGGTCAAGGAGTTCAACGCCGAGGACGGCGACGACGAGCTGGGCTCGGGCGTCAACCGCCGCGTCGTGGTCTACATCGCCCAGAAGCGCAAGATCACCGAGGGCGACAAGCTCGCGGGTCGTCACGGCAACAAGGGCGTCATCGCCAAGATCCTTCCGATCGAGGACATGCCCTTCCTGGCCGACGGCACGCCGGTCGACATCATCCTGAACCCGCTCGGCATCCCCGGCCGCATGAACTTCGGCCAGGTGCTGGAGCTTCACCTCGGATGGATCGCCAAGCAGGGCTGGAAGGTCGAGGGCAACCCCGAGTGGGCGGCTCACCTTCCGGAGGCTGCCTTCTCGGCACCCGCCGGCACGAAGGTCGCGACCCCGGTGTTCGACGGAACGCGCGAGGACGAGATCGCGGGTCTGCTGGACTCCACGACCCTCACGCGTGATGGTGAGCGTCTGGTCGACTCCTCGGGTAAGACGCTGCTGTTCGACGGTCGCTCCGGCGAGCCGTTCCCGGCACCCGTCTCGGTCGGCTACATGTACATCCTGAAGCTGCACCACCTCGTCGACGACAAGATCCACGCGCGCTCGACGGGTCCGTACTCGATGATCACGCAGCAGCCGCTGGGTGGTAAGGCACAGTTCGGTGGTCAGCGCTTCGGCGAGATGGAGGTGTGGGCCCTCGAGGCCTACGGTGCGGCATACGCCCTCCAGGAGCTCCTCACGATCAAGTCCGACGACATCCTCGGCCGAGTCAAGGTCTACGAGGCGATCGTCAAGGGCGAGAACATCCAGGAGCCCGGCATCCCCGAGTCGTTCAAGGTGCTCATGAAGGAGATGCAGTCGCTCTGCCTGAACGTCGAGGTCCTCTCGGCCGACGGCACGCCGGTGAATCTCCGCGACACCGACGACGACGCGTTCCGTGCAGCCGAAGAACTCGGCATCAACATCTCCAGCCGCTTCGAGTCCTCGTCCATCGACGAGATCTGATCCCGGCCTCCCCGCAAGAATTCCGACACAGGAGAACCAGTGCTCGAATCAACCACTTTCGACCAGCTTCGCATTGGCCTCGCCACTGCCGACGACATCCGTCGTTGGTCGTTCGGTGAGGTCAAGAAGCCCGAAACCATCAACTACCGCACGCTGAAGCCCGAGAAGGACGGCCTCTTCGGAGAGCAGATCTTCGGACCCAGCCGTGACTGGGAGTGCGCGTGCGGCAAGTACAAGCGCGTCCGCTTCAAGGGCATCGTCTGCGAGCGCTGCGGCGTGGAGGTCACCAAGTCCTCCGTCCGCCGTGAGCGTATGGGCCACATCGAGCTCGCCGCACCCGTCACCCACATCTGGTACTTCAAGGGCGTGCCCTCGCGCCTCGGCTACCTGCTGGACATGGCGCCGAAGGACCTCGAGAAGGTCATCTACTTCGCCGCCTACATGGTGATCTCCGTCGATGAGGAGGCGCGTCACCGCGACCTCCCCACGCAGGAGAGCAACATCCGGCTCGAGCTGAAGACCCTCGCCGACCGCCGTGATTCGCGCATCGCGACCCGACTCCAGAAGCTGGAAGAGGAGCTCGCGGCGCTCGAGGAGGAGGGCGCCAAGGCCGACCAGAAGAAGAAGGTCAAGGACGCCGCCGAGAAAGAGATGGCCTCGATCCGCAAGACCGCGGATGACCAGGTCACCCGCCTCGAGAAGGTGTGGGAAGACTTCCGCACCCTCTCCGTCGGCGACCTCAAGGGCGAAGACGAGATCTTCCACGAGCTGCAGGACCGCTTCGGTCAGTACTTCGAGGCCCACATGGGCGCGGAGTCGATCAAGCGTCGTCTGCTCGCGTTCGACCTCGCACAGGAGTCCGAAGACCTGCACCTGCAGATCTCCGAGGGCAAGGGCCAGCGCAAGATCCGAGCGATCAAGCGCCTCAAGGTCGTCAACTCGTTCCTGCAGACCGGCATGAGCCCCGCTTCGATGGTGCTCGACGTCGTCCCGGTGATCCCGCCGGAGCTGCGCCCGATGGTCCAGCTCGACGGTGGCCGCTTCGCGACCTCCGACCTGAACGACCTGTACCGTCGCGTGATCAACCGCAACAACCGTCTCCGTCGTCTGATCGATCTCGGCGCCCCCGAGATCATCGTCAACAACGAGAAGCGGATGCTGCAGGAGGCCGTCGACGCACTGTTCGACAACGGCCGCCGCGGTCGTCCCGTCACGGGTACCGGCAACCGGGCGCTGAAGTCCCTCAGCGACATGCTGAAGGGCAAGCAGGGCCGGTTCCGCCAGAACCTGCTCGGCAAGCGCGTGGACTACTCGGGTCGTTCGGTCATCATCGTCGGACCCCAGCTCAAGCTGCACCAGTGCGGTCTGCCCAAGCAGATGGCACTCGAGCTCTTCAAGCCGTTCGTCATCAAGCGCCTGATCGACCTCGGTCACTCGCAGAACATCAAGGCGGCCAAGCGCTCCGTCGAGCGCGCGCGCCCCGAGGTGTGGGACGTGCTCGAGGAGATCATCCGCGAGCGCCCCGTGCTGCTGAACCGCGCACCGACCCTGCACCGTCTCGGCATCCAGGCTTTCGAGCCCCAGCTCGTCGAGGGCAAGGCCATCCAGCTGCACCCGCTCGTCTGCACCGCGTTCAACGCGGACTTCGACGGCGACCAGATGGCTGTCCACCTGCCGCTGTCGGTCGAGGCCCAGGCCGAGGCGCGCATCCTGATGCTCGCGTCGAACAACATCCTGAAGCCGTCGGACGGTCGTCCGGTCACCCTGCCGTCGCAGGACATGATCATCGGCCTGCACCACCTGACCACCCTCAAGGAGGGGGCGATCGGCGAAGGCCGCGCGTTCGGTTCGGTGGGCGAGGCGATCCTGGCCAAGGACGAGGGAACTCTCGACCTGCAGGCCAAGGCGCGCATCCGCATCCCCGGTCTGACGTTCCTCGAGGCCGAGGGTGACACCCCCGAGTCCATCGCGGCGTACGAGCGCAACGGCCTCGTCGAGACGTCGCTGGGTCAGGCGATCTTCAACGACACCCTGCCCAAGGGCTACCCGTTCGTCCGCGAGCCGGCCGACAAGGGCAAGCTCTCGCAGATCGTGAACAAGCTGGCGGAGGAGTACCCGAAGGTGGAGGTCGCGGCCTCCCTCGACCGGATCAAGGACGCCGGCTTCTACTGGGCCACCCGTTCGGGTGTCACCGTGGCGCTGTCCGACATCCTCACGCCCCCCAACAAGGGCGAGATCGTCGGTCGTCACGAGAAGCGCGCAGCCAAAGTCCAGTCGCAGTTCGAGAAGGGACTCACCACCGACGCCGAGCGTCGTCAGGAGCTCATCAAGATCTGGACCGAGGCCACCGACGAGGTGCAGGTCGCGATGCGGGCCAACTTCCCGGAAGACAACACCATCAACCGCATGGTGTCCTCCGGTGCTCGTGGTAACTGGCTGCAGATCCGCAACATCGCGGGTATGCGAGGCCTGGTGAACAACCCCAAGGGTGAGATCATCCCCCGTCCGATCATCTCCTCGTACCGCGAGGGTCTGTCGGTGGCGGAGTACTTCATCGCGACGCACGGTGCCCGCAAGGGTCTGGCCGACACGGCTCTGCGTACCGCAGACTCGGGGTACCTCACGCGTCGTCTGGTCGACGTCTCGCAGGATGTCATCATCCGTGAAGAGGACTGCGGCACGAACAAGGGCCTCGAGCTGCCGATCGCGACCGCGGGTGCCGACGGCGCCCTGGTCAAGGACCCCAACGTCGAGAACTCGGTGTTCGCCCGGACGCTCGCGTCCGAGGTCACCGGTCCCGACGGCACGGTCCTGGCGGTGGCCGGCGACGACGTGGGCGACATCCTCATCAACAAGCTGGTCGAGGCGGGTGTCGAGACCATCAAGGTGCGCTCGGTGCTCACGTGCGAGTCGGCTGTCGGTGTCTGCGCGCAGTGCTACGGCCGTTCGCTCGCGACCGGCAAGATCGTCGACATCGGCGAAGCGGTAGGCATCATCGCCGCCCAGTCGATCGGCGAGCCCGGCACCCAGCTGACGATGCGTACCTTCCACACCGGTGGTTCCGCGTCGGCCGACGACATCACGCAGGGTCTTCCCCGCGTGCAGGAGCTGTTCGAGGCGCGCACCCCCAAGGGTGCGTCCCCGATCGCCGACTCCGACGGTCGTATCACGATCGACGAGACCGACCGCGCCAAGAAGGTCATCCTCACGCCCGACAACGGTGAGGAGCCGCACGTCTACCCCGTGCTCAAGCGCGCGACGCTGCTGGTCGAAGACGGCCAGCACGTCACGGTCGGTCAGCCCCTGCAGGTCGGCACGCTCGACCCGAAGGAGGTCATGCGTGTCATGGGCGCCCGCGAGGTGCAGCGTTACCTCGTGAACGGCGTTCAGGGCGTCTACCGGTCGCAGGGTGTGCCGATCCACGACAAGCACATCGAGGTCATCGTGCGTCAGATGCTGCGCAAGGTCACGGTCGTCGACCACGCCGGCACCGACCTGCTTCCGGGTGAGCTGGTGGACTTCAAGAAGTACCAGCAGATCAACCGCGAGGCCGTGGCCGAGGGCAAGCGTCCCGCGTCGGGTCGTCCCGAGCTGATGGGTATCACGAAGGCGTCGCTCGCGACCGAATCGTGGCTGTCGGCCGCCTCCTTCCAGGAGACGACCCGCGTGCTCACCCAGGCGGCGATGGAGGGCAAGAGCGACCCGCTCGTCGGCCTCAAGGAGAACGTCATCATCGGAAAGCTCATCCCCGCCGGAACGGGACTCGCGAAGTACCGCGACGTCATCGTCGAGGCGACGGACGAGGCGAAGAGCGAGCGGTACCCCAACCGCATCTTCGCTTCGGACGGCGCGTACAGCGACGCCGACCTGAGCTACGTCGATTTCGACAGCTTCTCGACGGACGACTTCACGCCCGGCACGTACAACTGATCGATCGGATGCCTCGTCCCTGCGCACTGCGCACGGATGAGGCATCCGCTCCTCCTCGAAGGGCCCCGGTTCACGCCGGGGCCCTTCGTCGTCCCCGCGTGCCGAGCCGGGGGCGTGGCAGCCTGACGATTAGCGTGGAGGCGGGCGGGGGAGGTGGAACGTGGCACGCATAGGCGGGCGCAATCTGTGGATCGCGATACCGGTCGGCGTGCTGTGCACCGCTGTCGTGGGTGCGCTGGTGGTGCTCTCGGCACCCATGATCCCCGTCGCTGCGACGTGGGTCGGTGATTCCCTGCGCACCGCGTCCACGTACACCGAGCCCAGCGCCACCCCCGGGTCGCCGCAGGCGTTCGCGTCGGCGACGACGTCGGGGTGCCGGTCGCTCTACCCCGACAGCCTGTGGTCGGAGCTCACGTGGACGCCGGACGTGCTGCTCGAGCAGACGACCGGGCCGCCCGCGGGGGACGCACCCCTGACCGCGGCGCTGGCGCCCGACGTCCGGGTCACGTGCGTCTGGAACGCGCCCGGCGGCAGGTCGATCTCCACGACGGTCGCGGCCGTGGCGGGCGGCTCCGCCGACGTCGCACAGGCCGCACTCACGGCCTCCGGATTCACCTGCGACACCCATGCCGGACTCCTCTGCATCCGCGCGTCGGGCGATGTCGTCGAGGAGCACCTCGTGCGGGACGACCTGTGGATCTCGAGCGTCGAGTCGGCCTGGCATCCGGTGGGGTACACGGCCCGTGTCCGCGATTTCATCTGGGGGTGAAGCTCAGCCCCAGATCGATGCGATGATGCTGTCGGTGTACCCGGACGGTGCGAGGTTGGAGTACATCGTGTCGATGAGGACACCGTCGCGCCAATAGAGCGTCCGACCGTCGGTGACGGGATACTGCGTGTTCTGCCAGGTCTTCTCGCACCGCGTGCCCATGTCGGGCGTGTAGCAGTTGAAGCCCTCGGTGTCGGCGAGGTCGTTCAGCATGTCCAACGCCGGTCCGCGGTTCATCCGCGAGATGGTGGTGAACAGGCCGGTCGTGTCGGCGCGGGGATCGCGCCAGGCGCACTCGAGGCTGCCGTCGGCCTGCACGCCGGTGGGCACGCCGAGCGCGGGGTCGTTCAGCGGGGTGCCGGCGAGCTGCGCGCGGACCGCATCGGAGAGCATCGCTTCGCAGTCCACGGGAATGGCGACCGGAGCGCTCGTGGAGGTCGGCGCGGGGGAGGGGCTGCCGGTGGGCGACCCGGAGACGCCCGGCGAGGCTCCGGATGTGGCGCCGTCTGTGCGGGACGGTGCGGACGTCGCGGGTGTCGCCTCGCCGTCCGTGGGAGCGCAGGCGGCCAGCACGGCGCTCAGCGCGACGACGGATGCTGCGAGGAGTACGGTGTGACGGCGCCGTCGTGTCATGCGCCCACGATAGCGGCGGCGACCATCTTCCCCGCGGATGCGACACGCGACGGCATGCCTGCGGGGCCCCGCAGAGGGTGCGCGCTAGCCTCCGTATGCGGGGACGTCCCTCGCGTGAGGAGTGCTTCCGATGAGTGACCACAAGTCGACGTACGGCGAACCGGTCGAAGACACGACACCGGTCGACGACACCACGCATGTCGACGACGTCGTGGGGAGTGCGCACGCGGGCCTGGCAGACGCAGAGGCCGCGCGCAGCGCGGTCGACGAGACTCCCGGCGACGACACGGTGCGGTTCTCCGACGCATCCGCATCGGAGCCTGTCGCCGATGCCCTCGTGGACGGCGACTCCACGTCCCCCCACGACCACTCCGCGCGCGACTCGTCGCGCGACGTCGCCCAGCCCGCCTTCGCCACTCCGGTCGAACCCGTCGAGTCGGCGGAGCCGATCGTGGCCGTCCCCGCCACCGACCGTGCGCGCGACGACGCGGACACGGTGGTGACGCCCGCGTCCGACTCGGGCGACCTCTCTTTCGACGAATCCGCCTACATCACGTCTGCCGCCGTCGCGGCGCCGGCGGCGGTCGCCTCCCCGGCCCCGCAGCCGATCTTCGTGCAGGCGCCGGAGATGCCGCGTCCGCGCGGGAACCGCGCCGCGGCAGGTGCGATCGGTCTCCTCGCCGCCGTCGTCTTCGCGATCCTCTACCTCGGTGCGTGGCTGGCGCTCGGCACCCTCGACGGCACCGTGACGGCGCAGAACGTCGGCGAGACCGTGGTGTCCACTTTCGGGACCTGGGCCTTCTGGGTTCCCGTCGTCGTCTTCTACATCTCCTTCTGGCTGCTCGGAGCGATCATCAACCGCGGTCGCTGGGGCATCTGGGTGATCTTCGGCCTGCTCGTCGGGGCAGCGAGCTACGGCGGCCACATCCTCGGCCAGCTCTTCCAGGCGCCGTTCTGGATGCTGACGGCCACCGCAGGACAGGAACTCATCGAGAGCCAGCTGCTCGCTCCTCTCGCGATCGTCGCCTTCGTGCTGGGCCGTGAGATCACGATCTGGTTCGGCGCATGGGTCGCCGCCCGTGGGCGGAAGGTGACCGAGCTGAACATCGAGGCGCAGCGCGAATACGAGCGCACGCTCGAAGCCGGCCCGCAGCTCGTCCGCGCCTGAGATGTCGGGAATGCCCGAGCCGTCGGGCGTTCCCGTCCGCCCGGGCATGGCGCTCGTCTTCTCGCTCGTCGGCTTCTTCGCGCTCGCGATCTTCGGGTTCGGAATGACGAGTCTCATCACCGACTCCGACGTCATCGCGGTCGAAGGGCTCGGACCCATCCCGGGGGTGTTCGCGCTCGTGTGCGCGGCTGGGGGATTCGCGGGTTCCCTGTGGCTCGGCATCCGCAGCGTCCACCCGTCCTACGTCGTCGCACTGCCGGTGGCGATCGCGTCGTTCCTGTTCTATCTGGTGGGTCTCGGCTTCGGCGCGCTGGTCGGCGACGCCGGCCTCGTCCAGGCGGTGGCAGCCGTCGGTGGCGTGGCGACGTCTTGGTTCGGAATGGTCGTCGCGGTCACCGGCCTGGTCTGCGCCGCAGGCGGTGTCGCGCTCGTCCGACCGCGGACCGCACGCCCCCATTGGCCGTGGGAGAACGGCGACGAGTAGTCACGACATCCCCTTCCCGCGGAATCATCGCCGGTGAACCGGCGATTCCCGGATGCAGCGCAGTACGGTGGAGCACGTGGAGCGTTCGCTCGAGACTCAGGTGAGCCAGGCGGTGGATGTCTGGTTGCGCTGGCTACCCCGCTGGGAGCCCGCGACACACCGTGGACGGATCGCTCCCTGTCGGCGCTGCTTCGGTTCGCCCGTGCTGTCGGCAGCGGGACTCGGCGCCGACGTGCCGCACGGCGTGCAGCACGGACTGTCCACGCGCATCAAGACCATCGTCGATCACTCGGTCGCCGAGTACACGGCTCGGAACCTTCCGATGCTGCAGACCGAGCTCGATCAGCAGTCGGAGCGCAACCGCGCACGCAGCTATCGCCCGGCGGAGGGCCTTGAGCCGGAGTTCGAGGGTCTCCCGCTCGACCCCGAGCCGGTCCCCGGCGCGCCCTTCCTCTTCACGATCTCGGAGCTCGCCGAGGAGGCGGCCGCGGATGTCCCGGCACTGCCGCCGCTCACCCCCGCGGCGAAGGCGGCATTGCGCCAAGAGGTCGGTCTCGCCGACGATTACGCGAACATGATCGGGCGGGAAGTCTGCGCGATCCTGCTCCACCATCGTCTGCGCATCCAGGCGGCCATCGCGCAATACGTCGAGCCGCAGATCGAGGCGATGCTCGACGAACTCACCCGATCGCTGGACGCTCCCTTCGACCCGCGAGACTCCGGGGACGCCGGTTCTCCACCCCGCTGAGGGGCCTTCGTCGGCCCTCGACGTCGACGGCACCGTGTCGAGTATTCTGATCTGGCCCGAGATCGCCGAGAGGAGGGGGCGCGTTCTGCATCGGACACGCCCGCGTACATGAGTGACCTTTCCCCCGTGATCATCGGAGTCTTCCTCTGGCTGGCCGTCTACGTCTGGACCGCCGCCAGCCTGCACGCACTGTTCCGCAAGGCCGGCGAGGAAGGCTGGAAGGCCTGGGTGCCGTTCCTGAACGTCGCCACGCTGCTGCAGCTGGGAGGGTTCTCCGGCTGGTTCGTCCTGCTCGGCCTCGTGCCGCTGGCGAACATCGGTCTGCTGGTCCTCCTGATCATCGCCTACCACCGCATCAATCTCGCTTTCGGCTACGGCGTGGGCATGACCGTCCTCGCCGCCCTGCTGCTACCGGTCTGGTCGAGCATCCTCGGATGGGGTTCCGCGCGATGGGTGGGAGCGCCCACGGCCGCCGCAGGACCGATGCGCAGAGGCGAGGGCGGTGACCACGGGCAGAGAGCACCGGCGGCCTACCACCCGGCGGTGAGCGGAGACGCGCCGACCAGGGCGTCTGCCACGTCCGGTCCCGCCGACGCGTCGTCCGTTCCACCACTGCCGCCTCGCCCACCGCTGCCTCACACGAGCCCGTCGTCGACCGGCAGGACCGACGACACCCGCCGTCCCGTCGCTCCGGCCTGGGCGCCGAGCGTCGACTCGGCTCCCGCGCCCCGCCGTTCGTCCGCCGTCTCCGCAGACGAGCTTTCTCACCCCACCGCGACCGTCGCTCAGCCTCCTGCCTTCGTGCCGACGCCCGTGCCGACTGCGGCGCCGACCGCGTCGCCTGCCCCTGCGCCTTCGGCGACGTCCTCGTCCCGAGAGGAGGATGCCGCGCCGCTGGACTGGTGGGCGGTCCCCCCGGTCCCGCCTCTGGCCGACGAACCCCCGCTGCCCCGTCGTTCGAACGCGGTGGGGCTCGATCCCCTCGATGAGGACACCCGCGACGTCGGCGGCCTCGGTCGTGACGATGCGGCCGTGCCTGCCGATGCGGATGCGTGGGCTGCTCCCGAGATCGCGCCGCCTCCGCCGGCGTACTCGGCGGGGCCGCTCCGGTCTCGTCGTGCCGCACCGGCGCCGGACGAATTCGCGGACGAACCGTTCGACACGTCCTTCGAGGTCTCGGCGGTTGCAGGGGCCCCCACGCTGGGTGCGCCGGTGTCCGCGATGTCCTCCGTCTCGGCCGTCCAAACCGGTGCAGCTCTGCCGGACGACGCGGTGTTCCGCGTCGACGAGTCGCCGCTCGACGACGACGATGACGTCTTCGACGAGACCGTCGTGGCCGTCCGCCGTCGCGCGGTGTGGCACCTGAGCCCGCCGCTGGGCGCACCGATCGCGGTGACGAGCGACGTGCTGATCCTCGGTCGGCGACCGGCGACCGATCCCGACTTCCCCGACGCTCAGCTCGTCCCGATCTCGGACGAGACGCGGACGATGTCCAAGACGCACGCCCGGCTGGAGTTGCGCGGCGACGAGTGGGTCATCATCGACCTGGATTCGACGAACGGCGTCGTCCTGCTGCGGGACGACGGCACGGAGGAGGACGCCGCACCGGGGGTGGCCGAGCCCGTCGGCACGAGCTTCCTCCTCGGCGACGCGGAGCTCCATCTGATCAGGGACGTCCCCCTGACCTGAGGTGTTCGCGGCAGGCGATCATCGCGAGACCGGCCACGTTTGACCCACCCGGGTGATCACGCGTATCATTGGAGGGTGTGCGCTCATGCGCGCCCTGCGTTGTGCCTCGGCACAGCATGGGGAGCTGCCGCACCATCTCAGGGAACCGACCTGCGAACAGGTCAACCCCCACGGCATGTCCACCACACACCCGACGGTCATTCTGTCGCGCAGGTGGATCCACGTGAACCCGTTCGTCACGAATCGAAAGATTCGGGATGCCTCGGTGGAGAGAACACGAACGCTGTCACCGTGCAGCAACAACAAGGAGAGAACGTGCCAACTATTCAGCAGTTGGTTCGCAAGGGACGCTCGCCCAAGGTCACGAAGACCAAGGCGCCGGCGCTCAAGGCGAACCCGCAGCAGGCGGGTGTCTGCACCCGCGTGTACACGACCACGCCCAAGAAGCCGAACTCGGCGATGCGCAAGGTCGCCCGTGTGAAGCTCCGCAACGGCGCCGAGGTCACCGCCTACATTCCCGGCGAGGGTCACAACCTGCAGGAGCACTCGCTCGTGCTCGTCCGCGGCGGTCGCGTGAAGGACCTCCCCGGTGTGCGTTACAAGATCGTCCGTGGCGCCCTGGACACCCAGGCCGTCAAGAACCGTAAGCAGGCTCGCAGCCGCTACGGCGCGAAGAAGGGCTGACCCCGATGCCTCGTAAAGGTCCCGTCACCAAGCGCCCCGTCGTCAACGACCCGGTCTACGGTGCTCCGATCGTCAGCCAGCTCGTGAACAAGATCCTCGTGGACGGCAAGAAGTCCATCGCCGAGTCGATCGTCTACACCGCCCTCCGCGGCGTGGAGGCCAAGAACGGCGGCGACGCGGTCGCCACCCTCAAGAAGGCGCTCGACAACGTCCGCCCCACCCTCGAGGTCAAGAGCCGCCGCGTCGGTGGCTCCACCTACCAGGTGCCGATCGAAGTCAAGCCGCACCGCGCGAACACGCTGGCGCTGCGCTGGCTCGTGAGCTACGCCAAGGGCCGTCGCGAGAAGACGATGATCGAGCGTCTCCAGAACGAGATCCTGGATGCCTCGAACGGCCTGGGTGCCGCGGTCAAGCGCCGCGAGGACACCCACAAGATGGCCGAGTCGAACCGCGCCTTCGCGCACTACCGCTGGTAACCCGCTTCGTCTCCGACTTCGCTCGCTCACCGACCGACCCCGGTCGGTGAGCGAGCGGGCGAGACGGAACGCCTCTGAACCAAAACCACAAGTAAGGACATCCCCGTGGCACAAGACGTGCTCACCGACCTCACCAAGGTCCGCAACATCGGCATCATGGCTCACATCGATGCCGGCAAGACGACGACGACCGAGCGCATCCTGTACTACACGGGAACCAACCACAAGATCGGCGAGACCCACGACGGCGCCTCGACGACCGACTGGATGGAGCAGGAGCAGGAACGTGGCATCACGATCACCTCTGCTGCAGTGACCTGCTTCTGGGACAAGAACCAGATCAACATCATCGACACCCCCGGCCACGTGGACTTCACGGTCGAGGTGGAGCGCTCGCTCCGCGTCCTCGACGGTGCCGTCGCCGTCTTCGACGGCAAGGAGGGCGTCGAGCCCCAGTCCGAGACCGTCTGGCGTCAGGCCGACAAGTACAACGTCCCCCGTATCTGCTTCGTCAACAAGATGGACAAGCTCGGCGCGGACTTCTACTTCACCGTCGACACGATCATCAACAAGCTGAAGGCCAAGCCGCTGGTCATCCAGCTGCCCATCGGCGTCGAGAACGACTTCGTCGGCGTCGTCGACCTGGTCGAGATGCGAGCGCTGGTCTGGGCGGGCGACTCCAAGGGTGATGTCACCATGGGCGCCAAGTACGACGTGCAGGAGATCCCGGCCGACATGGCCGATGTCGTCGCGAAGTACCGCGAGATGCTGCTCGAGACGGTCGCCGAGACCGACGAGGAGCTGCTCGAGAAGCACTTCGGTGGCGAGCCCCTGACGGTCGCCGAGATCAAGGCTGCGATCCGCAAGCTCACCGTCAACTCGGAGATCTACCCCGTGCTCTGCGGCTCGGCGTTCAAGAACCGCGGCGTCCAGCCGATGCTCGACGCGGTCGTGGACTACCTTCCGTCGCCGCTGGACGTACCGGCCATCGAGGCTCATGACCCGAAGAACGAAGAGACGGTCATCCTGCGCCACTCCGACCGCGAGGAGCCGTTCACGGCCCTGGCGTTCAAGATCGTCACGCACCCGTTCTTCGGTCGCCTGACCTACATCCGCGTGTACTCCGGCCACTTGGATTCGGGTGCGCAGATCGTCAACTCGACCAAGTCCAAGAAGGAGCGCATCGGGAAGATCTTCCAGATGTACGCCAACAAGGAGAACCCGGTCGATTCGGTCACCGCCGGTCACATCTACGCCGTCATCGGCCTCAAGGACACCACCACGGGCGACACGCTCTCCGATTCGCAGCACCAGGTCGTGCTCGAGTCGATGACGTTCCCCGAGCCGGTCATCGAGGTCGCGATCGAGCCGAAGACGAAGGCCGACCAGGAGAAGCTGGGTCTTGCGATCCAGAAGCTCGCCGAGGAGGACCCGACGTTCCGCGTCGAGCAGAACTCCGACACCGGTCAGACCGTCATCAAGGGCATGGGCGAGCTTCACCTCGACATCCTCGTCGATCGCATGAAGCGCGAGTTCCGCGTGGAGGCGAACGTCGGCAAGCCGCAGGTCGCGTACCGCGAGACCATCAAGAAGTCGGTCGACCGTCACGACTACACGCACAAGAAGCAGACCGGTGGATCGGGTCAGTTCGCGAAGATCCAGTTCGCGCTCGAGCCCCTCGAGGTGACGGCCGACAAGACCTACGAGTTCGAGAACAAGGTCTCCGGTGGTCGTATCCCGCGCGAGTACATCGCGCCGGTCGACCAGGGCTTCCAGGACGCCATGAACGTCGGCGTGCTCGCCGGCTACCCCATGGTGGGTGTGAAGGCCATCCTCATGGACGGTGCGTCGCACGACGTCGACTCGTCCGAGATGGCGTTCAAGATCGCCGGTTCCATGGGCTTCAAGGAGGCCGTCCGCAAGGCGAACCCCGTCATCCTCGAGCCGATCATGTCGGTCGAGGTCCGTACTCCCGAGGAGTACATGGGCGACGTCATCGGCGACCTCAACAGCCGCCGTGGCCAGATCCAGTCGATGGAGGATGCCGCCGGCGTCAAGGTGGTCCGTGCGAACGTCCCGCTGTCCGAGATGTTCGGCTACATCGGCGACCTCCGCTCGAAGACCTCCGGCCGCGCCGTCTACTCCATGGAGTTCGACAGCTACGCCGAGGTCCCGCGCGCCGTCGCGGATGAGATCGTCCAGAAGACCAAGGGCGAGTAGTCCGCCGGATACTGCGGCCCCAGGGTCGCGGCATCCGCTCATTCACAACTTCACAGTTTCACCCCATCCCTCCCTACTAAAGTAGGAACCAATCCCCGTAGAGAACCGGTCGCAAACCAGTGCCCGGAACTCCTACAAGAACGTCCTGAGGAGGACCCAGTGGCTAAGGCCAAGTTCGAGCGCACCAAGCCGCACGTGAACATCGGAACGATCGGTCACGTCGACCACGGCAAGACCACGCTCACCGCAGCGATCTCCAAGGTGCTTGCAGACAAGTACCCGTCGGCGACCAACGTCCAGCGCGACTTCGCGTCGATCGACTCGGCTCCCGAGGAGCGCCAGCGCGGCATCACGATCAACATCTCGCACGTCGAGTACGAGACGCCGAAGCGCCACTACGCGCACGTCGACGCCCCGGGTCACGCTGACTACATCAAGAACATGATCACCGGTGCCGCCCAGATGGACGGCGCGATCCTCGTGGTCGCCGCGACCGACGGTCCCATGGCTCAGACGCGTGAGCACGTGCTGCTCGCCAAGCAGGTCGGCGTGCCCTACCTGCTCGTCGCGCTGAACAAGTCCGACATGGTCGATGACGAAGAGATCCTGGAGCTCGTCGAGCTCGAGGTCCGCGAGCTCCTCTCGAGCCAGGACTTCGACGGCGACAACGCCCCTGTCGTCCGCGTCTCGGGCCTGAAGGCTCTCGAAGGCGACGCCGAGTGGGTCGACAAGATCCTCGAGCTCATGGAGGCCGTGGACTCGTCGGTTCCCGACCCCATCCGCGACAAGGACAAGCCGTTCCTCATGCCCGTCGAGGACGTCTTCACGATCACCGGTCGTGGCACGGTCGTCACGGGCCGCGCCGAGCGTGGCACCCTGTCGATCAACTCCGAGGTCGAGATCGTTGGTCTGCGCCCGACGCAGAAGACGATCGTCACCGGTATCGAGATGTTCCACAAGCAGCTCGACGAGGCCTGGGCCGGCGAGAACTGTGGTCTGCTCCTGCGTGGCACCAAGCGTGACGACGTCGAGCGCGGCCAGGTCGTCGTGAAGCCCGGTTCGGTCACGCCGCACACCAACTTCGAGGGCACGGCGTACATCCTGTCCAAGGAGGAGGGTGGGCGTCACAACCCGTTCTTCACGAACTACCGCCCGCAGTTCTACTTCCGCACCACGGACGTCACCGGCGTCATCACGCTGCCCGAGGGCACCGAGATGGTCATGCCCGGCGACACCACCGACATGACGGTCGAGCTGATCCAGCCCATCGCCATGGAAGAGGGCCTCGGCTACGCGATCCGTGAGGGTGGCCGCACCGTCGGCGCCGGCACGGTCACGAAGATCATCAAGTAGGTTCTCCTACTCGCAAGGGGTCGTGCCTTCGGGCACGGCCCCTTCGTCGTACCCGGCGCGTCCGCATCGGGCGGCGGGCCTGTCGCTCCCGGTCCTGACAGCCCGGTTGGGCGTCGATCGTGCGTGATCCTGGTCGGAAAGCGGTGTCCTTGTCCCCCATTTGTCCGGGTTGACGGCCTTCCAGATCGGCCATAGCGTGAAAGCGTTGCCTCTATAGGCGACGATTTTGCCCGATCTCGATGCGGCCGGTCCTCGCCCGGCAGTCTCGTCCCGTGGTCCGGGGGGACCACTGAACAAGGATGCCGATGGACTCTCTTCGTCGCGCCCGCAGACACGTGCGAGGCGGCGGTTTCGCCGTGTCGACGGCGTTGGTGGCCGCGCTGATCGGCGGCCTTCTCGGATCCCCGAGCGGGCAGGCGGCGGCAGCGGTGCCCTCACCGACGCCGACGACCACGTCCGCGGTCGAAACACCGGCGCCGACGCCCTCGGAGACCGAAGAGCCCTCGGAAGGCGTCGATCTCGCGGAGACCGCGACACCGGAGCCCAGCGACAGCTCCTCACCCGCGCTGCCCACGGATGACCCGGACACGGCCGACGCGGGCGTTCCGGTGCCCACGACCGCACCGGTGCCCGGTGAGACCCCCGCGGGGGAGGCGTCCAGTCCGACGACCGACGCGCCGGCGCCCGACCCGCACAGCTGGGAGGAGCAGCCCCGCGCGGGACCATTCTCGGCCAGGGCGGAATTCGGGATCCTCGCCGCCGGTGTCCCCGACGCGCCGACGCAACTGGCGATCGAGACATTCGAGCAGAATCAGGCGAACGTGCCGACGGGCATCGCGACATACCCGACCTCGGGCGCGGCGCGCTACACGGCCGCGGCATTCTGGCAGTCCACGTCGAACTGCACGGGTGTGCTGACGAACTACGACGCGGTGTTCCCGGGCAACACCTACTGCTCGACGCTGCTGGGCCTGGGTACCCTCCCGCAACGACAGACGCGTCGCATGGCGGATGTGCTCGGCCAGGTGTCGGCCGGCGTGGTGGGTGGAGCGACGACGGCCGTCAATCAATCCTCGGCGACGACGCGGGCCAACCACGCACTCGCGGCGACCACCGCGGCGACCATCTCGTCCTCCGCGAATCAGATCGTGATCGAGTCCGCGGCGGCGACGGGCATCGCTCCGACCGCATCGCGCTACTACACCCTGGGTCTCGACATGGTCGGCGACGAGTGCGGCTCGACACAGGCCCAGCTCGACATGTTCTTGCTCATCGGCACGACGCCGCGTCAGTTGACGGCGTCCGCGTTGAACGCCTGCGCGCTCACCGGCAACCTTTACACGTCGCCCACGATCAGCACCACGAACCCCGTGGACGTCGCGTGGGGTGCATCCGTCAAGGCGGCCCGGCTGACCGCCGACACCGCCGTGCTGCTCACCGCCGCAGAGGCGACCGCGGCACGTGTGCGCGTCACGAACCGCACCGGCGCAGTGAACGGGAACGTCTTCGCGATCGACAACGTTCGGCTGCTCGATGCGACCCCGGCGCTGGATGTCGCTTTCGCGCCGGCCTCGGTGCCCGCGGGCACGGTCTCGACCCTGACCTACACCGTCACGAACACCAGCGAAGCAGCTGCCAAGCCCGACTGGTCGTTCTCGAACAGCCTCCCGGCGGGTCTCGTCGTGGCACCGACACCCGCCGTGGGTGGGACGTGCGCGAACTCGACCGGAACGGCTTTCGCCGTCACGGCCGCGGCGGGCGCGTCCACCGTCTCCGCCGTCGGCGGCGACCTGGTAGCTGGCACGACGTCGTGCACCGTCACCGTGAACGTGCTGTCGACCTCTGTCGGCAGTTACACGGTCGGGCAGGCCGACCTGACGACGCCGCTCCTCGACGACACCACGGCGACGCTCGCCGTCACGGCGGCCACCACCATCACCGTCCGGAAGAACATCGTGTCTCGCGCGTCGTCGACGGATCAGTTCACGCTGTCGCTCCGCAACGGCACGACGGTACTCGCATCCGCGACGACGACCGGCACCGCGACGGGTCTCCAGGCCGCTCAGGTGAATCGGTACATCGTCCAGCCCAACACCACATACACGATCCATGAAGCCCCCGTATCGGGTGCGGGACTCGCGTACGGAAGCAGCTACGAGTGCGTCCGCGGGGGAACCGTCGTGGCTGCCGGGGCGAATCCGGCGGGGACGATCACGACACCGGCCGACCAGGGCGCCGAGATCGTCTGCACCTTCACGAACACGACGCAGACGGTGCGGCTCGCCTGCGACACCAACCACTTCTACTCGGTGAGCCCCGCCGGGTCGCTGGTGCAGGGCGACATCGTCTCGGGGACGACGACGACGGTGGGTTCGTGGTCCGCGGCGACGTCCAGCAACGCGCTCGGCATCGGTGCGGGGGGCACGATCGCCTACTCGATCGACAGGTCCTCGGATGGCACGGACGTCACCTCCGTTCTCAAGTGGAGCGCCGGCGGCGGATTCCAGACCCTCCCCGGCTCGAGCTTCGCCACGGTCGCCGGCGGAACAGAGATCACCGGCTCGATCGTGGCCGGAGCGGTCGACCTGTCGGGCCAGCGCTATGTCTTCGGCAAGTTCGCCAACTCGCAGTTCTATCTCTGGAGCTTCACCGAATCGAACCCCACCGCCACCCGGTTCGCGTTCCTGGGGTCGTTCCCCACCGGATCCGCGCCGAACGGCAACGGCGACATCGCCTTCGACGCCCGGGGAAACCTGTACGTGCTGGGCGCGACCAGCGACACGTCCAACAGCGCCGCGATCTTCACGGTCACCGCCGCGGCACTGGCCGCCGGGACGGGGGGAACGCTCGCCGTCGGAGCATCCACGTCGAAGGTGTTGGCCGGCACCGATACGAGCCCGACCTTCGGAAGCGTCAACGGCATCGCCTTCACTCCGCGGGGAACCGCCTACCTGTCCTCGACGACATCGGCGTACGAGTTCGACCCCACGACGTGGACCCGTGTCCCGAACACCCCTCGGGTGGCCATCGACTCCACCGACCTCGCGGGGTGCACGTCGCCGTCCACCCTGACGGTGCAGAAGAACATCGTCGGCCGGGCCGCGACGGCCGACCAGTTCCAGCTGACGGCGAGCAACGGCGCCGTCACCATCGCCACGGCCACCACCACGGGCTCGGCGGTCGGTCGGCAACCCGCGCAGATCGGACCCGTGCCCGTCGTCACGGGCACCTCCGTCACCATCTCCGAGGCGATGGCGACAGGCTCGACGTCGGTGATCGGGATCTACACGACCATCTACGAGTGCTGGGCCGACGGTGTCAGGCTCGCCACCGGCACGACCACGACGGGTTCCGTGACGATACCCGCCCGGCTGAGTGCTCAGGTCGTCTGCACCTACTTCAATTCGCCCCGGGCGGCATCGTCCGTCACCGTCACCAAACTCGTCCAGGATCCGGTGTCCGGCGTCACGCAGCCCAGCGCCGGCTGGACACTCGGCGTGTCCGCCGCGGCCACAGCCGGGGCCGCGACGGTTCTCCCCAGTGAGGCTCCACAGCAGCAGTCGGATGCTGCGGGGACGGCTGTCTGGTCGGTGCTGTTCAGCGCTGTCACGGCGCGCGCGACGCTCACCATCTCGGAGGTGCAGCGTACGGGCTTCACATTCGTCTCCGGATCGTGCACGGTCAACGGCGTCGCGACCCCGGTGTCGTTCTCGACCTCGAGCTCCGGGATCGTCAGCGGCACGATCGCCGGTGTGCAGTCGGCGTCGACCGTCGCGTGCACCATGACGAATCGGCCGACGGCGTCGCTGACCCTGGTGAAGATCGTCAGCTCCGGGTCCGCGCTCCCCACCGATTGGGTGCTCTCGGCCGTCGGCCCCACAGGCGCCCTCCCCGGTCCGAGCGGACGTTCCGGGAGCGCTCAGGCGACGGCCGTCCCGGTGACGCCGGGCCTGCCCTACCGGCTGGGCGAATCGGCCGGCTCGCTGGTGTACGTGCAGACCGGAGCATGGCAGTGCGTCACTGGTACCGGTCAGCAGGTCGCGGTCTCGTCGGCAGGAGACGTCGTCGCGCCGTCGTCGTCGACGGTGACCTGCACGGTGACCAATGCCACAGCATCCATCACCCTGCTGAAACAGGTGCAGAGTCCGCAGACCGGCTTCCAGCCCGCGAACTTCCGGGTCACGGCGACACCTGCCGCGATCAGTGGCGGAGTGGTTCCGACCGAGAGCCGGCTGGGTGCCGACTACTCCGCGACGGGAAATCCGTCGAGCACCTTCGAGGTGCGGCCCGGGCATTCCTACACCCTGACGGAGGCCGCGGCGGACCCCGCGCGTCCCCTGGCGTACCGACAGCTGCGTCTCGAGCGCCTCGTCGGATCGACATGGACTCCCGTGTCGTCCGCGACCGTCACGGCCCCGGCAGCGGGCCAGGCGGCGATCTACCGATTCGTCAACGCGCCCGTGCTCCCTCCCCAGCTGCCCTTGACCGGCGGCACCGGAACCGACGTGTACCTGTACACCGGATCCGCCGTGCTGGTCCTCGCACTTGCCCTCGCCGTCTGGCACGGGCGACGCCGTACGCGAAGGAGTGCCTTCTGACACCGATGACTCTTGCGCCCGGTACCCGTTCCTCACCTCACACAGTTCCACACCACCTCATCACCGAATGGAGAAATCCCATGTCCTCGTCCACTCTCCGGCGGGTCACCGCCGCTCTCGGCGCGCTGGCTCTGGCCGCCGGCGCGGCGATCGTGACCGTCACACCCGCGCAGGCCGTCACCTCGCCGGGAAACATCGACACCACGCAGCCACGCAGTCTCACCGTGCACAAGTTCGCGCTCGGCCCCGGAAACGGGGCTCAGGCGGGCACGGGTCAGGAGCTCCCTGCCGGCACCAACCTGGGCACCCCCCTGCCGGGGGCGGTCTTCACCGCGACGCTGGTCGCGGGCGTGGACCTCACGACGCCCGAGGGCTGGGCCATCGCGACCAACCTGACCCCGCAGACGGCGTCGACACGCCTCTCCACGACGTCGTTCACCTCAGCGCCCTCGTCCGCGAACGGCACCGCGACCTTCCCGTCGACCATGCCGATCGGCCTGTTCTACGTGCAGGAGACGGTCCTGCCCGCAGACGCGACCAACCCCACGGCACCGTTCCTCGTGTCCCTGCCGCTGCCCACCGGACCGTCCGGCGCGCCGGCGAACCAGTGGATCTACGACGTGCACGTCTACCCGAAGAACGCGGTGACCGAGCTGACCAAGACGAGGGTGGTTCCCGCGGCGAACTCCGCTGAGGCGCGCAACCCCGACCTGATCCGCTGGGCGATCGCCTCCAGCATCCCCACGCTGGCGGCGGGCGACACGATCACCAACTTCACGCTGGTGGACAACGTCCCGACCGACCTGGAGTTCGTCGCCACGCCGCCGGCAGGCGTCTCGCCCACGACCGTGACGGTCACCAGTGCCGCCGGCATCGCGCAGTCGTTCGCCATCGGCACGGACTACACGGTCACGAACACGGCCGCGACCTCGACACTGGCGTTCACCCCCGCGGGACTCGCTCGTCTGACTCTTCTGCAGGGTGGGGTCGTGTCCTTCAACGTGCTGACGCGGGCCGTGTCGATCCCCGGCAACGGACTCATCGTCAACAGCGCCACGGGCAACATCAACGGCGCGGTCGAGACGGTGACGGGTACGACGCCGATCGGTCAGTTGACGGTCTCCGCGTACTCGGCCGGCAACGGCAGCCCGCGGGCACAGCTCGCAGGCGCGGTCTATCAGGTGTACCTGAACCAGAACGACGCGAACCTGCAGCAGAACGCGATCCTCATCAACGGGATCACGGACTGGACGACCGCGGCGAACGGCCTCGTCGCGATCCCGATCATCACCCCCGGTAACTACTACGTGCGTGAGATCACCCCGCCCACCGGCTTCAACCTGCCGACGTCGAACCCGGTGCAGACGGTCGTCGTCGCCGGCCCGAGCTCGACCGTTCCGCCGGTGCAGAACTACGTCGAGTTCAACCACACCCAGGTGTCGGCAGCGAACTTCCTCCTGCCGCTCACGGGTGGCGATGGCGGTGTGTGGTTCGGTGTCGGCGGTGGCGCCCTCGTCATGCTGGCGATCGGCGCCGCGCTCATCGTGTCGCGTCGCCGTGCGCTGGCCGAGCGCGCGTCCGCGTAGCCTGACGTGATGACAGCGAAGGCGGGGCGTCGGCACGACGCTCCGCCTTCGTCGTTCCCGGCAGCGGCCACGCAGGCCCCGACGCGCCGGATGCTGCGCCGATCGACGGGGTGGCGGCTTCCCGCCGTCCCGCTCGCGATCGCGCTCGTCTGTCTCGCCGGCGCCGGACTGCTTCTGTTTCCGACGATCGTCTCCTGGTTCAGCCAATACGAGCAGTCGCAGCGCATCGATCAACTGACCCACGACGTCGCCGACCTCGGCGCCGAGACGCTGCACGAGCGCGTGCAGGAGGCTCGGGCGTACAACGCAGCGCTGACCGGCGGCGGCGCGAACATCGCCGCGAACGAGCGACTGCCGCTGGCGGACGAGCCCACCCCGGACGGCGACTACGCGGATGTACTCCGCGCCGATGCCGACGGACTCATGGCGCGCCTGAAGATCCCGTCCATCGATGTCGACCTGCCGATCTACCACGGCACGAGCAACGAGGTCCTGGACCACGGTGTCGGCCACCTCGAAGGCACGGCCGTTCCAGTGGGCGGAGCATCCACTCACTCCGTCCTGACGGCGCACCGTGGCCTGGCGACGTCGGAACTGTTCACGCACCTCGACCGGGTCCGACTCGACGACGTCTTCACCGTGGAGGTCTTCGGCGAGGTGCTGGCCTACCGGGTGATCGACACACGGGTCGTAGAACCGTCCGAGACGGAGGCTCTGCTCCCCGAGACGGGCAAGGACCTCATCACCCTGGTGACCTGCACGCCGCTGGGCGTCAACAGCCATCGCATCCTGGTGACGGGGGAGCGCATCATCCCCACTCCGGTGCAGGATCTCGCGGACGCCGGCCAGCGCCCCGACATCCCCACCTTTCCATGGTGGGTCCTCATCGCGGTCGGGGTGATCCTGGTGCTGGTGCTCTACGTCTGGCTCTCCGGTCGGCCTCATCGACGGCCGTGACGCGGGGTGACCGGGGTGTGGCGGGCGGCGGGCCGAGCCGCCACAATGTATCTCGACGTCCACGTCGGGCGAAGAAGGAGTGGGATATGGGCATCGATGACCTCGTGAACCAGGGCAAGCAGTTCCTCGATCAGAACAAGGACAAGATCGGCGACGCACTGAAGAGCGATCAGGCCGAGCAGGTGAGCGACAAGGCGCTCGACGCGGCCGCCGAGTTCGTGAAGAAGATCGCTCCCGACAGCGTGGACGAGAAGGTCGACGGCATCCGTGCCTCCGTCGACAAGCAGATCGGCACCGAGTAGGCATTCGCACCAGAGGCGGCCGGCGCGGATGATCCCGCCGGCCGCTTCCGCGTGTGTGGGCGACCCACCTGCGAAGCGGCTGAGTCCAGGGCTGCGCGACACGCCCGAGTTTGCGACACGCCCGGGCGACACGTAGACTACTGAGGTTCCACATTCCGGCGGTTGCACTCGTGTGCCCCGGATCACTGCCAGGGCAGTGCATAGGCGGCGCTCCGGCGCACAGTCTAGGCCGCGGGCAGCAGGACGATAATCCACTTCTCCACCCGGTTCGCGCCGGGCGCACGCGTGCGTGCCGGGGAAGCGGAGCCGGATGCCTCGGCAGCCGGTCTGACAGCTGAACAGTGGTGCAGCATGCGCCGCGGCAACGCGGTGAACGAAGTGCCTATGGGTGCGGGATAACGGATCCCACACCCCCGTGCGTCCAATGCGGTTCACGGTCCTGACACAGGGCCGGGGACGTAAGACGCGAGAAGAGAGAGAGCAGACAATGGCGGGACAGAAGATCCGCATTCGCCTGAAGTCGTACGATCACGCAGGCCTCGATTCGTCGGCCCGCAAGATCGTCGACACCGTGACCCGTGCAGGCGCGACCGTCGTGGGCCCCGTGCCCCTTCCGACCGAGAAGAACGTCGTCGCCGTCATCCGGTCGCCCCACAAGTACAAGGACAGCCGCGAGCACTTCGAGATGCGCACCCACAAGCGTCTGATCGACATCATCGACCCGACGCCCAAGGCCGTCGACTCGCTGATGCGTCTCGACCTGCCGGCCGATGTCAACATCGAGATCAAGCTCTGAGGTTCGACATGGCTGACATCAACTCAAAGATTTCGAAGGGACTGCTGGGCACGAAGCTCGGCATGACCCAGGTCTGGAACGACCAGGGCAAGCTCGTCCCCGTCACCGTCATCGAGGTGGCGCCGAACGTGGTCACCCAGGTTCGCACCCCCGAGAAGGACGGCTATAAGGCCGTGCAGATCGCCTACGGGCAGATCGACCCCCGCAAGGTGAACCAGCCGCTGACCGCGCACTTCGAGGCCGCCGGCGTCACGCCGCGCCGTCACCTCACCGAGGTCCGCACCGCGGACGCCGCCGACTACACGCTGGGCCAGGAGCTCACCGTGGACGGCGCGTTCGAGGCCGGCCAGCTCGTCGACGTCGTCGGCACGAGCAAGGGCAAGGGCTTCGCCGGTGTCATGAAGCGTCACAACTTCAAGGGCGTCTCGGCATCGCACGGTTCGCACCGCAACCACCGCAAGCCCGGCTCGATCGGCGCATCGTCGACTCCGAGCCGTGTCTTCAAGGGCATGCGCATGGCCGGCCGTATGGGTGGCGAGCGCGTGACCGTCCTCAACCTCACGGTGCACTCCGTCGACGCCGAGAAGGGTCTGCTGCTCGTCAAGGGCGCCGTCCCCGGTGCTCGCGGCCGCATCGTCTACGTCCGCAACGCAGTGAAGGGGGCCTAGTCTCATGGCCGACTCGACTCTCGCGCTCGACGTCCTGACCGCCGATGGCAAGAAGGCAGGCTCCGTCGAGCTGCCCGCCACGGTGTTCGACGTCAAGACGAACATCCCGCTCATCCACCAGGTCGTCGTCGCGCAGCGCGCGGCGGCTCGCCAGGGAACCCACTCGACCAAGCGTCGCGGTGAGGTCTCGGGCGCCGGCCGCAAGCCCTTCAAGCAGAAGGGCACGGGTAACGCCCGTCAGGGATCGATCCGCGCGCCGCACATGACCGGTGGTGGCATCGTCCACGGACCCAAGCCGCGCGATTACTCGCAGCGCACGCCCAAGAAGATGATCGCGGCAGCCCTCCTGGGCTCGCTCAGCGATCGTGCTCGGGGTAACCGGCTGCACGTCGTGGAGTCCTTCGCCATCGAGGGCGCGCCTTCGACGAAGGCGGCTTCTTCGGTGCTCGCCGGGTTCTCCGCGACCAAGAACGTCCTCGTGGTCATCGACCGCAACGACGAGATCACGGTCAAGAGCGTGCGCAACCTCGCGTACGTTCACGTGCTGACGTTCGACCAGCTCAACGCCTACGACGTGCTCGTCTCGGACGACATCGTCTTCACCAAGGCCGCATACGACGCCTTCGTCTCGGCGAAGCTCGCGGCCAAGGCCGACGCCAACGAGGAGGTGACGGCATGACCGCCGTCAACAAGGACCCCCGCGACATCATCCTGAAGCCGGTCGTATCGGAGAAGAGCTACGGGCTCATCGACGAGGGCAAGTACACGTTCTATGTGGACACCCGTGCGACCAAGACGGAGATCAAGCTCGCGATCGAGAAGATCTTCGGCGTCAAGGTGGCCGCGGTCAACACGATCAATCGCGTGGGCAAAGCCCGCCGGACCCGCTTCGGCACGGGGAAGCGCAAGGACACCAAGCGCGCCATCGTGACCCTGAAGTCGGGCACCATCGACATCTTCACGGCAGTCGGCTGACGGCCGGGACAGAGGACTAGAGAACAATGGCAATTCGCAAGTACAAGCCCACGACCCCGGGTCGTCGCGGCTCGTCGGTGGCCGACTTCGCTGAGATCACCCGATCGACGCCCGAGAAGTCGCTCCTCCGCCCGCTCAGCAAGACGGGTGGCCGCAACAACCAGGGTCGCATCACCACCCGTCACATCGGTGGTGGGCACAAGCGCCAGTACCGTGTCATCGATTTCCGTCGCAACGACAAGGACGGCATCGACGCGAAGGTCGCTCACATCGAGTACGACCCGAACCGCACCGCGCGCATCGCCCTCCTGCACTACGCAGACGGTGAGAAGCGCTACATCATCGCGCCGAACAAGCTCTCGCAGGGCGACGTCGTCGAGTCGGGTGCCGGCGCGGACATCAAGCCCGGCAACAACCTGCCGCTGCGCAACATCCCCACCGGTACCGTGATCCACGCGATCGAGCTGCGTCCCGGTGGCGGTGCCAAGATGGCGCGTTCCGCCGGAGCATCCGTTCGCCTCGTGGCGAAGGACGGCATCTACGCCCAGCTGCGTCTGCCCTCTGGTGAGATCCGCAACGTCGACTCGCGCTGCCGCGCGACCATCGGCGAGGTCGGCAACGCCGAGCAGTCGAACATCAACTGGGGCAAGGCCGGTCGCAACCGCTGGAAGGGCATCCGCCCGACCGTCCGCGGTGTCGCGATGAACCCGGTCGACCACCCGCATGGTGGTGGCGAGGGCAAGACGTCCGGTGGACGTCACCCGGTGTCGCCGTGGGGCCAGAAAGAGGGCCGCACGCGTCACGCCAACAAGGAAAGCGACAAGTACATCGTCCGTCGTCGCAACGCCGGCAAGAAGCGCAAGTAGGAGTAGAGGAAGATGCCACGCAGTCTTAAGAAGGGCCCCTTCGTCGACGATCACTTGCTTCGCAAGGTCGTCGTCCAGAACGAGGCGGGTTCCAAGAACGTCATCAAGACCTGGTCACGTCGCTCGATGATCGTGCCGGCCATGCTCGGCCACACGATCGCCGTCCACGACGGTCGCAAGCACATCCCCGTGTTCGTGACCGAGACCATGGTCGGACACAAACTGGGCGAATTCGCGCCCACCCGCACCTTCCGCGGCCACGTGAAGGACGACAAGAAGGGCCGTCGCCGCTAACGCGGTGGCGCAGAGGAGAGAGAAATGGTGGACTCCATCGCACGCGTGCGACACATCCGCGTGACCCCTCAGAAGGCTCGTCGTGTCGTCGCTCTCATCAAGGGGAAGCAGGCCGAAGAGGCCCTCGCCATCCTGAAGTTCGCGCCGCAGAGCGCGAGTGAGCCGATTTACAAGCTGGTTGCGTCTGCGATCGCGAACGCTCGAGTGAAGGCAGACTCGACGAACGAGCACCTGGATGACCAGGACTTGTACGTCAAGAACGCCTTCGTCGACGAGGGTTCGACGCTCAAGCGCTTCCGGCCCCGCGCACAAGGTCGCGCGTTCCAGATCAAGAAGCGCACGAGCCACATCACGGTCGTGCTTTCCACGCCCGAGGTCGCTGACGCGGCTCCGGCCGCCCAGCAGAAGGCGAGCAAGTAATGGGCCAGAAGGTAAACCCGTACGGCTTCCGCCTCGGCATCACCACTGATCACGTGTCGCGGTGGTTCTCGGATTCGACGAAGCCCGGACAGCGCTACGCCGACTACGTGGCCGAGGACATCAAGATCCGTCAGCTCCTCCAGAAGAACCTGGACCGCGCGGGCGTCAGCAACATCGAGATCGAGCGCACCCGTGACCGCGTTCGCGTCGACATCCACACCGCCCGCCCGGGCATCGTGATCGGTCGTCGCGGCGCCGAGGCCGAGCGCATCCGCTCCGACCTCGAGAAGCTCACGAGCAAGCAGATCCAGCTGAACATCCTCGAGGTGAAGAACCCCGAGGCCGACGCTCAGCTGGTGGCGCAGGGTATCGCCGAGCAGCTCACCGCTCGTGTGGCATTCCGCCGCGCGATGCGCAAGGGTCTGCAGGGCGCCCAGCGCGCCGGCGCCAAGGGTGTCCGCATCCAGGTCTCGGGCCGTCTCGGCGGCGCCGAGATGAGCCGGTCGGAGTTCTACCGCGAGGGTCGTGTGCCGCTGCACACGCTGCGGGCGAACATCGACTACGGCTTCTACGAGGCCAAGACCACCTTCGGCCGCATCGGCGTGAAGGTCTGGATCTACAAGGGCGATCTCACCAACAAGGAACTCGCACGCGAGCAGGCCAACGCGCCGAAGGCTCCCCGCGGTCGTGACGACCGTGGTGGCGACCGTCGTCGTGCGCCCCGCACCGAGGCCCCCGTCGCAGAAGGAGCGTCTGCCTGATGCTTATCCCCCGCAAGGTCAAGTACCGCAAGCAGCACCACCCGGGTCGTTCGGGCCAGGCAACCGGTGGCACGAAGGTGTCGTTCGGTGAGTACGGAATCCAGGCCCTGACGCCCGCCTATGTGACGAACCGTCAGATCGAGTCCGCTCGTATCGCGATGACCCGTCACATCAAGCGTGGCGGCAAGGTGTGGATCAACATCTACCCCGACCGTCCGCTGACCAAGAAGCCCGCCGAAACCCGCATGGGTTCCGGTAAGGGTTCGCCCGAGTGGTGGGTCGCGAACGTCAAGCCGGGTCGCGTCCTCTTCGAGGTCGCCGGTGTCAACGAGGAGCTCGCTCGCGAGGCCCTGACCCGTGCAATCCACAAGCTGCCCCTGAAGGCACGCATCATCAAGCGCGAGGAGGGCGACGCGTAATGGCGATCGGCACCAAGCAGCTCGCTGTGAGCGAGCTCGATACGTTCGAAGACCAGCGCCTCGTCGAGGAGCTGCGCAAGGCCAAGGAAGAGCTGTTCAACCTGCGCTTCCAGTCGGCCACCGGCCAGCTCGAGAGCCACGGCCGCATCCGTGCGGTCAAGCGCGACATCGCGCGGCTCTACACCGTGATCCGTGAGCGCGAGCTCGGCATCCGTGCCACGCCCGCTCCCGTTGAGGTCGCGACGAAGGCGAAGAAGACGAAGGCCAAGAAGGCGGACGCCGCCGACGAGGCCGTGAAGGAAGAGGCCGAGTGATGGCTGAGACCACTGAGAAGAAGGCCGCGCCCAAGAAGGCTGCGCCCAAGAAGAGTGCACCCGCGAAGGCTGCTGCCGAGGCCCCCGTGGCCGAGGTCGTGGAGGCCAAGGGTCACGAGAGCTCCGAGCACGACGTCCGCGACGCCGCCGCGCGTGGCTACCGCAAGTCGCGTCGTGGCCTCGTCACGAGCGACAAGATGGACAAGACGATCGTCGTCGAGGTCGAAGACCGCGTGAAGCACCCGCTTTACGGCAAGGTCATCCGCCGCACGTCGAAGGTCAAGGTCCACGACGAGAGCAACAGCGCCGGTATCGGCGACCTCGTGCTCATCAACGAGACCCGCCCGCTCAGTGCTACGAAGCGCTGGCGTCTGGTCGAGATCCTCGAGAAGGCCAAGTAGGCCTCCGGCCCACTTGGAACCCAAGGAGTAAGAAGTGATTCAGCAGGAATCCCGCATCAAGGTCGCCGACAACACCGGCGCCAAGGAGTTGCTCACGATCCGTGTGCTCGGTGGCTCGCAGCGTCGGTACGCCGGCCTGGGTGACACCATCGTCGCCACGGTCAAGGACGCGATCCCGGGCGGCAACGTCAAGAAGGGCGATGTCGTCAAGGCTGTCGTCGTTCGCGTCGTCAAGCAGACCCGCCGTCCCGACGGCTCGTACATCAAGTTCGACGAGAACGCCGCCGTCATCCTGAAGAGCGACGGGGAGCCCCGCGGCACCCGCATCTTCGGACCGGTCGGTCGTGAGCTTCGCGACAAGAAGTTCATGAAGATCGTCTCGCTCGCCCCGGAGGTCATTTGATCATGGCGAAAATCAAGAAGGGTGACCTGGTTCAGGTCATCGCGGGCGCCAAGCCCGAGCGTGGCGGAGACCGCGGCAAGCAGGGGAAGGTCCTCGAGATCCTCACCGAGCAGAACCGCGTCATCGTCGAAGGCGTGAACTACGTCACGAAGCACAACCGTGTGGGCCAGACCCAGCGCGGCACCAAGACGGGTGGCATCGAGACCTTCGAAGCCCCCATCCACATCTCGAACGTCGCACTCGTCGACCCCTCGACCAAGAAGCCGACCCGCGTCGGACACCGTGTCGAGGAGCAGACCAAGGACGGCGTCAAGCGCACCGTCCGTGTGCGCTTCGCGAAGAAGTCAGGCAAGGACCTCTGATGAGCAGCACCACTGCCGTGGAGGCTGGCAAGACCCAGCCCCGCCTGAAGCAGAAGTACCGTGGCGAAATCCTGCAGAAGCTGCAGGAGGAGTTCGGCTACACGAACGTCAACCAGATCCCCCGCCTTGTGAAGGTCGTGGTGAACACCGGCGTCGGCGAGGCAGCTCGCGACGGCAAGGTGATCGATGGTGCGGTCGACGACCTCACCAAGATCACCGGCCAGAAGCCGATCGTCACCAAGGCACGCAAGTCGATCGCGCAGTTCAAGCTGCGCGAGGGACAGCCCATCGGCGCCCACGTCACGCTTCGTGGCGACCGCGCCTGGGAGTTCCTGGATCGCCTGGTGAACCTCGCTCTGCCCCGTATCCGCGACTTCCGCGGCCTGTCGGGCAAGCAGTTCGACGGACACGGCAACTACACGTTCGGTCTGCAGGAGCAGTCGGTCTTCCACGAGATCGACCAGGACAAGATCGACCGCGTCCGCGGCTTCGACATCACGGTCGTCACGACCGCGGCGACGGATGACGAGGGCCGTGCGCTGCTGCGTCACCTCGGCTTCCCGTTTCGCAACGAGGACGCGAAGGCGTAAGACTCTCGTGGACCCGGAATTCTCCGGGTCCACACCACCACAGGTCGGCGGGCGTGCACCGCGCGTCGAAACCTGGTGAACGAAGGAAAAACACACATGGTAATGACAGACCCGGTCGCAGACATGCTGACCCGTCTGCGCAACGCGAATTCGGCGCACCACGACACCGTGTCGCTGCCGAGCTCGAAGCTCAAGACGCACATCGCCGAGATCCTCAAGCAGGAGGGCTACATCGGCAGCTGGCTCGTCGAGGAAGCTCGTGTCGGCCAGACGCTGACCCTGACGCTGAAGTACGGCCCGAACCGCGAGCGGTCGATCGCCGGCATCAAGCGCGTCTCGAAGCCCGGACTCCGCGTCTACGCGAAGTCGACCGAGATCCCCACCGTCCTCGGTGGCCTCGGCGTGGCGATCCTGTCCACCTCCTCCGGTCTGCTCACAGACCGCCAGGCAGAGCAGAAGGGCGTGGGCGGAGAAGTTCTCGCCTACGTGTGGTGACCCCCGAATGTCTCGTATCGGACGTCTTCCCATCGACATCCCGGCCGGCGTGACCATTGCGGTCGACGGTCAGGCCGTGTCGGTCAAGGGCCCCAAGGGCGACCTGTCGCTCGTCGTGTCGCGGCCCATCGAGGTCAAGGTCGAAGAGGGCCAGGTGCTCGTCACCCGTCCCGACGACGAGCGCGAGTCGCGCTCGTTGCACGGCCTCACGCGCACGCTCATCAACAACAACATCATCGGTGTGACCGAGGGCTACACAAAGGGCCTCGAGGTCGTCGGAACCGGTTACCGCGTTGCGCAGAAGGGCGGCTCGATCGAGTTCGCCCTCGGCTTCTCGCACCCCGTGCTCGTGGAGCCGCCCGCCGGCATCACGCTCACCGTCGAGGGCAACAACAAGGTCACCGTGAGCGGCATCGACAAGCAGGCCGTCGGCGAGGCGGCCGCGAACATCCGCAAGATCCGCAAGCCCGAGCCCTACAAGGGCAAGGGTGTGCGGTACGCCGGCGAGGTCGTTCGTCGCAAGGCCGGAAAGAGTGGTAAGTAGTCATGGCCGTGACATCTAAGTCCGTATCCCGTTCACGCCGTCACGCCCGTCTTCGCAAGAAGGTCGTGGGTACGTCCGTGCGGCCGCGCCTGGTCGTGACCCGCTCCGCGCGTCACGTCTTCGTGCAGCTCGTCGACGACAGCCAGGGTCACACCGTGGCCTCGGCGTCGACGCTCGAGACCGATCTCCGTGGGTTCGATGGCGACAAGACCGCCAAGGCGCGCAAGGTCGGCGAGCTCGTCGCCGAGCGTGCGAAGGCCGCCGGCGTCTCTGACGCCGTGTTCGACCGTGGTGGCAACCGCTACGCGGGTCGCGTCGCCGCTATTGCGGACGGCGCCCGCGAAGGAGGTCTGAACCTGTGAGTGACAACAAGGAGAACACTGTGACCGCCGAGACCGAAGCTCCGGCCCAGGCGACCACCGAGGCGGCAGCTGCTGCCACCGAGGCGCCGGTCGAGCGTGAGCGTGAGCCCCGCCGCGGCGGACGTGAGCGCAACCAGAACCAGCGGGACCGCAACAGCTCGCGGGATGACAAGAGCCAGTTCCTGGAGCGCGTCGTCACCATCAACCGCGTGTCGAAGGTCGTCAAGGGCGGCCGTCGCTTCAGCTTCACGGCACTCGTGGTCGTCGGCGACGGCAACGGCATCGTGGGCGTCGGCTACGGCAAGGCGCGCGAAGTGCCCCTGGCCATCTCCAAGGGTGTCGAAGAGGCCAAGCGCAACTTCTTCCGCGTTCCGCGTGTCGGCTCGACCATCCCGCACCCCGTGCAGGGTGAGGCCGCTGCCGGTGTCGTGCTTCTGCGTCCCGCGTCCTCCGGTACCGGTGTGATCGCCGGTGGCCCGGTCCGCGCCGTCCTCGAGTGCGCCGGAATCCACGACGTCCTGTCGAAGTCGCTCGGTTCGTCGAACACGATCAACATCGTGCACGCGACCGTCGCGGCGCTGAAGCAGCTCGAAGAGCCGCGTGCGGTCGCCGCACGTCGCGGACTCGAGTTCGACCAGGTCGCTCCGGCCCGTCTCGTCCGCGCCGAGGCTGACGCCTTGGCCGCCCAGAAGGTAGGTGCCTGATGGCCGCCCGGCTCAAGGTGACCCAGATCAAGTCCAAGGTGAGCGAGAAGCAGAACCAGCGCGACACGCTGCGCAGCCTCGGTCTCAAGCGGATCAACGACTCTGTCGTCCGCCCCGACGACGCGCAGACGCGCGGTTACGTCAAGACCGTCGCCCACCTCGTCAAGGTTGAGGAGATCGACTAATGGCCGACAAGGCTGACAACACGGCGAACACCGCCGTCGAGCCGAAGAAGGCCGCCTCCAAGAAGGCCGCCGACAAGGCTCCCAAGAAGGCATCGACGAAGACGGATGCTCCGGCATCGCGTCCCGGCGTGCTCAAGGTGCACCACCTGCGTCCGGTGCCCGGATCCCACAAGGCCAAGACCCGCGTGGGTCGCGGTGAGGGCTCGAAGGGCAAGACGGCAGGTCGCGGTACCAAGGGTCAGAAAGCCCGTTACCAGGTCAAGGCAGGATTCGAGGGTGGGCAGATGCCGCTGCACATGCGCACCCCGAAGCTCCGTGGCTTCAAGAACCCCTTCCGCGTCGAGTACCAGGTTGTGAACCTGGAGAAGCTCGCGGAGCTCTACCCGGCGGGCGGCGACGTCACCGTCACCGACCTGGTGGCCAAGGGTGCGGTTCGCAAGAACGAGAAGGTCAAGGTGCTCGGCGCCGGCGACATCGGCGTGAAGCTGAACGTCGCGGTCGACAAGGTCTCCGGTTCCGCACAGGAGAAGATCGTCGCCGCAGGCGGCACCGTCAAGTAGTGCATCACAGGAGGGGCCGGAGTTCGCTCCGGCCCCTTCTGAGTTACCCTGGATGCCGGTGCGCCTGCGCGCTCCGGCATCCCCTCTGGAGGCAACCTCTTGTTCAGCGCCATCGCGCGGGTCTTCCGGACCCCCGACCTACGTCGGAAGATCGCATTCACTCTGGCGATCATCGCCATCTACCGCCTCGGCGCCCACGTTCCCGCGCCATTCGTCGACTTCCCCAACGTGCAGTCCTGCCTCGCGCAGAGCTCCGGCACCGAGGGGCTGCTGTCGTTGGTCAACCTCTTCTCCGGTGGCGCGCTCCTGCAGCTGTCGATCTTCGCGCTGGGCGTCATGCCGTACATCACCGCGACGATCATCGTGCAGCTGCTCCGCGTGGTGATCCCGCACTTCGAGGCTCTCTATAAGGAGGGCCAGGCGGGCCAGTCGAAGCTGACCCAGTACACCCGGTACCTGACGATCGCTCTCGCGCTGCTGCAGTCGACCACGCTGGTCACCGTCGCGCGCAGCGGGGCACTGTTCGGCACCACCGGCATTCCGGAGTGCGAGCAGCTTCTGACGAATGACGTGTGGTGGGCTCAGCTCCTGATGATCATCACCATGACGGCCGGTACCGGCCTCATCATGTGGTTCGCCGAGCTGGTCACCGAGCGTGGCATCGGCAACGGCATGTCCATCCTGATCTTCACGTCGATCGCGGCATCGGTGCCCGTCGCCTTCTGGTCCATCTGGCAGGCGAAGGGCTTCGAGGTCTTCCTGCTGGTGGTGGCGGTGAGCATCGTCGTGGTCGCCCTGGTGGTGTTCGTCGAGCAGTCGCAGCGACGTATCCCCGTGCAGTACGCCAAGCGCATGGTGGGTCGCCGCACCTACGGCGGCACGAACACCTACATTCCGATCAAGGTGAACATGGCCGGTGTCGTGCCGGTCATCTTCGCGTCGTCGCTGCTCTACATCCCCGCACTGATCGCGCAGTTCAACCAGCCGCAGGCCGGCGAGACCGCCCCCGGCTGGGTCGTGTGGATCACGACGTACCTGACGAAGGGCGATCACCCGCTCTACATGGCGCTGTACTTCCTCCTGATCGTGGGCTTCACGTACTTCTACGTCGCCATCACGTTCAACCCGGTCGAGGTCGCCGATAACATGAAGAAGTACGGCGGGTTCATCCCCGGCATCCGTGCCGGTCGGCCCACCGCCGAGTACCTCGACTACGTGCTCACCCGCATCACCCTCCCGGGGTCCATCTACCTGGGTCTGATTGCCCTGCTCCCGTTGATCGCGCTCTCCCTGGTCGGCGCGAACCAGAACTTCCCGTTCGGCGGGGCGTCCATCCTGATCATCGTCGGCGTCGGACTCGAGACGGTGAAGCAGATCGATGCTCAGCTGCAGCAGCGTCACTACGAAGGGCTCCTCCGATGACGAACGCCTCGCAGAACGCCGACGACAGGCGGCCCGCGGCGCAGCAGCCCCGCCTGCTCATCGTCGGGCCGCAGGGCTCGGGCAAGGGAACGCAGGGCGCGCGGGTCGCCGAGATGTTCGGCATCCCCGCCATCTCGACCGGCGACGTCTTCCGCACGCACATCAAGGACGAGACCGAGCTCGGCACGAAGGTCAAGGCGGTCATCGAGTCGGGCGACCTGGTCTCCGATGAACTGACGTTCGCGCTGCTGCGCGATCGTCTCAACGAGGGCGACACCGGCGGCGGCTTCCTCCTCGACGGCTTCCCGCGCAACCTCGCGCAGCTCGGGCTCCTGGACGAGTTCCTGGCTCCGCGGTCCGAGGCGCTCACCGCCGTCATCGCCCTCGACGTACCGCGCGAGATCAGCGTCTCCCGCCTCGCCGAGCGCGCCCGTGTCGAGGGTCGATCGGATGACACCGAGGAGATCATCTCGAACCGTCTCGCGATCTACGAACGCGAGACGGCGCCGATCCTCGACGTGTACCGCGACCACGGCATCGTGGACGACATCGACGGTGTCGGCTCCCTCGATGCCGTGACACACCGGATCGTGGCCGCGCTGGCCGAGCGCGGCATCGTCCCCGCCTCCTGACGTGGGACTGCGCCGCTCGATCTACAAGACCCCCGCGCAGCTGCGGGCCATGGTCGAACCCGGGCTGATCACGGCTGACGCGCTGGCCGCCGTCCGCGCGCTGGTCGCACCGGGGGTGACGACGCTCGAACTCGACGCCGCGGCATCCGCGGTGATCACGGGCCGCGGGGCGAAGTCGAACTTTCAGATGGTGCGCGGGTACCGGCACACCATCTGCTCGTCGGTGAACGAGCAGGTCGTGCACGGGATCCCCGGCGATCGGGTACTCGAGCCCGGCGACATCCTCTCGATCGATGCGGGCGCCGAGTACAAAGGGTGGAACGGGGACTCCGCCTTCACGATCGTGATCCCGGACGAGACCCGCCCCGAGGTCGTGGCCGAGCGCGAAGAGCTGTCCCGCGTGACCGAGGGATCGCTCTGGGCCGGAATCGCCGCGCTGGCGACGGCAGCCCATCTCGGTGAGGTGGGCGCGGCCATCCAGGCGCACATCGACGCCACCGGGCACGGGTACGGCATCCTCCGGGACTACGTCGGGCACGGCATCGGTCGCAAGATGCACGAGGCGCCGTCGATCTTCAACTACCGCGTCGCCGATCCGGGCCCCGAGGTGCGCCCGGGTCTGGCGGTCGCGATCGAACCCATGGTCGTGATCGGCGATCAGGCCACCCTCGTCGAGGACGACGACTGGACGGTCTCCACCGTGGACGGCTCGGCGGGCTCACACTGGGAGCACAGCGTCGCCGTCCATGATGGCGGAATCTGGGTGCTCACCGCGCCCGATGGTGGGGCAGCGGGTCTGGCGCCGTTCGGCATCGAACCTGTCGCGATAAAGGACTAGGAACGGGATTATGGCTACGGCAGTGCGCAAGAGGAATTGGTTCGCGATCTGGATCAGTGTGGCGGTGGTAGTAGTTCTCGTCGCTGTCGCCGCTCTCGTCGTGGTGTTGAACAACGCCGCCTCGGGCCCCGGGACCGCACCCGAGGCCGCGAACATCAACGCCGAGACCGGAGCCATCGCCGTAGGTGAGGGGAGCGGAACGCTCGACACCTACATCGACTTCATGTGCCCCGTCTGCAAGCAGTTCGAGACGTCCTACGGATCGTCGATCCAGGGGCTCGTCGACGACGGCACGATCACGCTGAACATCCACCCGATCTCGATCCTCGACCGCGCCTCGTCGGGCACCGAGTTCTCCACCCGCGCGGCCAGCGCGATGTACTGCGTGGCGGCCGCCGACCCCGACAACGCGCTGCCGTTCATGCAGGCGATGTTCGCGAACGCCCCCGCCGAGGGTTCGACCGGTCTCACCGATGAGGAGATCGTCTCGATCGCCGAGGGCGCGGGCGTGACGGATGCCTCGGACTGCATCACGAACGGCACCTACACGAAGTACGTGGCGTCGATGACTCCGAAGACCCCGGTCGCGCCGGGGTCGTCGGGGATCGGCACCCCGACGATCGCGGTCAACGGCGAGGTCATCGCGAACTCGACGCTGCCCGCGCCGGCCGAACTGGCGTCGCTCTTCCAGTAGCAGCAGCCGGGCTGGGGGCGGCGTGTCACGACCGTTCATGGGATGCGTTGCTGCGGTGCGGAGCAGGGCGAGCGCCCATCGATCGTTCGGTCGCGCACCCGCGATCTCCGCGACACGCCCGAGTTGCCGAGAGTGCCGATAACACATACACTTGATCTTTGGTGCTTGCGCCCGTTTCGGCGTGTCCGACGGAGAAATCCGCGGAACCCGAGCACCACAATCCCATCCAACGCAGACCGACCGGTCTGCACAAGTGTGAGCGAGTGTATGGCGAAGAAAGACGGTGTCATCGAGATCGAAGGCGTGATCTCAGAGGCCCTGCCCAACGCGATGTTCCGTGTTGAGCTGAGCAACGGACACAAAGTCCTCGCGACGATCTCCGGCAAGATGCGGCAGAACTACATCCGCATCATCCCCGAGGACCGCGTGGTCGTGGAGCTCAGCCCCTACGACCTGACTCGCGGGCGCATCGTCTACCGCTACCGCTAGACCGGTCGAGAAGTAACGAGCGAAGAGCGGGTGCTCCGGCATCCGATCATCGACTCGAAGACAGCGAAAGAAGCACAACATGAAGGTCAAGCCCAGCGTCAAGCCGATCTGCGAGCACTGCAAGGTGATTCGCCGCCACGGTGTCGTCATGGTCATCTGCAAGAGCAACCCGCGCCACAAGCAGCGCCAGGGCTGAGACACAGATTTCTCCGGATGCCGCGGCGACGCGGCATCCGGATCCCACAACTGAATACACATCGGCAGCACCAGAACCTCGCGAGAGGGGACACCCCGGGCTGGAGGCCCGGGCACAGGTTCTGCTCCACACCTCCACGACACTCCTAGGAGAGCCGCATGGCACGTCTCGCCGGCGTCGACATCCCGCGCGATAAGCGCGTGGTCATCGCCCTGACCTACATCTACGGCATCGGCCGTACCCGTTCCACCGAGATCCTCACCGCCACCGAGATCAGCCCCGACGTCCGCGTCAAGGACCTGAGCGACGACCAGCTGATCCAGCTGCGCGATCACATCGAGGGCACCTACAAGGTGGAGGGTGACCTCCGTCGCGAGGTCGCCGCCGACATCCGCCGCAAGGTCGAGATCGGATCCTACGAGGGCATCCGCCACCGCCGCGGCCTGCCCGTGCGCGGACAGCGCACCAAGACGAACGCCCGCACCCGCAAGGGACCCAAGCGCACCGTCGCCGGCAAGAAGAAGGCGCGCTAGGCCGCCGCCTGCGCTCAGGATTCAGGAGAACAGAACTATGGCTCAGGCCAAGACCGCCGCGCGCAAGCCGCGCCGCAAGGAGAAGAAGAACATCGCGTTGGGCCAGGCCCACATCAAGTCGACGTTCAACAACACCATCGTCTCGATCACCGACCCGGCCGGCGCCGTCATCAGCTGGGCCTCGTCGGGTGGCGTGGGCTTCAAGGGCTCGCGCAAGTCGACCCCGTACGCTGCCGGTATGGCTGCCGAGTCCGCTGCGCGCCAGGCGCAGGAGCACGGCGTCAAGAAGGTCGACGTCTTCGTGAAGGGCCCGGGTTCGGGCCGCGAGACCGCGATCCGCTCGCTGCAGGCCGCCGGCCTCGAGGTCGGCTCGATCAACGACGTGACGCCGCAGGCGCACAACGGCTGCCGTCCGCCGAAGCGCCGCCGCGTCTGACCGACTCGCGCAGGGTGCGGGTCCTACGGGATCCGCACCCGGCCGGTCGGCACGGTCGCTCGGCGGCCCACACGCATTCAGACAGCGGATGCCTCGGCCCCGTGCCATCGCGGGAACCCCACGGCATCCCGAACAAAACTCAACACCTCACCACATGCAAGTGCCATATAGCGGGCACTTCGCCGAAAGGAACACATAGTGCTTATCGCACAGCGTCCCACACTGACCGAGGAGAAGGTCGGGGAGTTCCGCAGCCGTTTCGTCATCGAACCGCTGGAGCCTGGCTTCGGCTACACGATCGGCAACGCGCTGCGTCGCAGCCTCCTGTCGTCCATCCCCGGTGCAGCCGTGACCAGCATCCGGATCGACGGCGTGCTCCACGAGTTCAGCACGATCCCCGGTGTGAAGGAAGACGTCACCGAGATCATCCTGAACATCAAGCAGCTCGTGGTCTCGAGCGAGCGCGATGAGCCCATCACGGCGTACCTGCGCAAGACCGGCGCCGGTGAGGTCACCGCAGCCGACATCTCCGCCCCCGCCGGTGTCGAGGTGCACAACCCCGAGCTCGTCATCGCCACCCTGAACGACACCGCGAAGTTCGAGCTCGAGCTCACGATCGAGCGTGGACGCGGCTACGTCTCCGCGACGCAGAACCGCAACGAGTACGCCGAGGCCGGACAGGTCCCGATCGACTCGATCTACTCGCCGGTCCTCAAGGTGAGCTACCGCGTCGACGCGACCCGCGCCGGCGAGCGCACCGACTTCGACAAGCTCGTGCTCGACGTCGAGACCAAGAACTCGATCAACCCGCGCGATGCCGTCGCCTCCGCCGGTCGCACGCTCACCGAGCTGTTCGGTCTGGCGCGCGAGCTCAACGTCGAGGCCGAGGGCATCGAGATCGGCCCCGCGCCGGTCGAGACCGTCCTCTCCAACGAACTGTCGATGCCGATCGAAGACCTCGATCTCTCGGTGCGTTCGTACAACTGCCTCAAGCGTGAGGGCATCAACACGGTCAGCGAGCTCGTCGCACTCTCTGAGACGCAGCTCATGAACATCCGCAACTTCGGTCAGAAGTCGGTCGATGAGGTGCGCGACAAGCTCATCTCGCTCGGCCTGTCGCTGAAGGACTCGGTCCCCGGGTTCGACGGCGCTCACTTCTACGGCGGCTACGACGACGAAGCCGTCTGAGCCCCACCCGAATTCTGATCTGGAGTAATTGAGAATGCCTAAGCCCACAAAGGGACCCCGCCTCGGAGGCGGACCCGCACACGAGCGTCTGCTCCTCGCGAACCTCGCCGCCGCGCTGTTCACGCACAAGAGCATCACCACCACCGAGACCAAGGCCAAGCGCGTCCGCCCGCTGGCCGAGCGTCTGGTCACGTTCGCGAAGCGCGGCGACCTGCACGCGCGTCGTCGCGTGCTGGGCGTCATCGGTGACAAAGAGGTCGTGCACGTCCTCTTCACCGAGATCGCTCCGCTCGTCGCCGACCGCGAGGGTGGCTACACGCGCATCACCAAGATCGGCAACCGCAAGGGCGACAACGCCCCCATGGCGGTCATCGAGCTCGTGCTCGAGCCGGTGAACCCGAAGCCGAAGTCGGCCAAGAAGTCCGCCGCGGCCGCTGCCGCAGCGCCCGTCCAGGCCGCCCCGGTCGAGGACGCTCCCGCCGAGGACGCTCCGGTCGAGGACGCATCGGCAGACGCCGGCGCCGAGTCGCCCGAGGAGGGCGCGGCCGCCGAGGCTGCCGCCGAAGACGCGACCGAGGCCCCGGCCGAGGCGAAGTCCGAGTAATCCGATCCCGCCGGCTCGCCCCGGCGACGTTCGACGCGAAGCCCCGCGTGCCCCGTGCACGCGGGGCTTCGTCGTGCATGCAGGGATCCCGCTCACCGGTCGACCGACCCGACGGCCGCCCGTCCCCGACTTCTGTCGAACCGCCGCGCACCAGCGGGAATCAGCCCCACAGCACGACTCCCGCGTCACGCGGCAGAACTTGGGGACGCAAAGCGAGCGGCGGCGATGAACTGGCTACCCGACCAGCGCCCACGCGGTCGCCGACGTCGGAACGATCGAAGCCGCCGCGCTCGGCGCACGTAGGCTGGGGGCGTGCGTCTCCGCCTCGACCTTTCCTACGACGGCACGGCGTTCCGCGGATGGGCCCGTCAGCCGGGCCTCCGCACCGTTCAGGGCACCCTCGAGGATGCCCTCGCCCGGGTGCTCGGGTCCGACCCGCGCCTGGTCGTCGCCGGACGCACCGACTCCGGAGTGCACGCGACCGGGCAGGTCGCGCACCTCGATCTCGACGAGGCCCAGGTGGCACGGCTCTCGCAGCATAGGGCGCAGGCCGAGGCCTCCGACGCTCTCCTCGCTCGTCGCGTAAACGGCGCGCTCGGGGTGTATTCCGATGTGACCATACGCTCCAGCGCCGTGGCGCCCGAGGGCTTCGATGCGCGCTTCAGCGCCGTCTGGCGCCGCTACGAGTACCGCATCGCCGATGCGTCGGCGGGCTACGACCCCCTCGAGCGACACCGGACGACGAACGTGCGCACGCGGCTCGACGAGCAGGCGATGGATGCCGCAGCCCGTTCACTCGTCGGATTGCACGACTTCGCGGCCTACTGCAAGCCCCGCGAGGGGGCGACCACCATCCGTACCCTCCTGGATTTCGCGTGGCGACGGGACGAGCGAGGCATCCTCGAGGCACAGGTGCGTGCCGACGCGTTCTGTCACAGCATGGTCCGCGCGCTGGTGGGCGCCTGCGTCGCCGTGGGGGAGGGGCGGCTCGCCGTCGACGACGTCCAGCGCATCCGGGACGACGGGCTGCGCACGCCCGACGTCACCGTGTTGGCTGCTCGCGGTCTGACCCTGACGGAGGTGGGCTACCCCGCCGATGACCTGCTGGCCCTGCGCGCGGAGCAGACGCGGGCCCGGCGGGACGCGGATGACGGGCGCATCGGCGGCAGCGAGCGATAACCGTCGCGGCGCTATGCATCCCCTTCGAAGTAACCTTCCGGTCACCGGCGCGGGCCTAAACTGGGGGCCTCATGAAGGTCATCTCGTACAACCTCCGTAAGCATCGGGCCGCCGGAGAGCTGACGGCTCTGGTCGAACGCTACAACGCCGACGTGCTGTGCGTGCAAGAGGCCGACACCACCGACATCCCCGAGCGCGTCGCGGGTCTGAGGCTCGCCGACTCGACGAACCGCAACAGGCTGGGTCTCGCGGTGTATTACCGCGAGAACACGTTCCAGCTCGTCGAGGTACGCGCCCTAGCACTGAAGAAGTCGCTGCACGACCGCGTCCTCAAGCCCGCAGAGGAGCGGATGCTGGGGGTCCGGCTCCACGACATCGACGACCGCCGCGATGTGATCGTGGCCTCGTTCCACGCGGCGCCGCTCACGGCGCTCAATTCCCTCCGACGCCATCAGATCAAGACGGCTCTGACCGAGCTGTCCGCGCTCGGCGAGGGGCTGCCGGCGCTGATGGTGGGCGACTACAACTACCCGGTGTTCAAAGAGAATCTCGGACAGAAGGTGCGCGAGCACGGGTACGAGCTGAACCTCAGCGATTCCCGCACGTACACGCGGTACAAGTTCTTCCGCGGGCACTACGACTTCGCGACATCCGTCGGCTTCACCATCGACGGAGTGCGGACCCTCCCGCAGGGACTCAGCGATCACCTCCCGATCCTGGTGACCGCGCGGCATCCTGCGGATACGGCGGTCGGCGTCGCCTGAGCCGCCGACAGAGCGGGTCAGCGCGCCTGCAGACTGCCGATCAGCGTCTGGATGGCGGCACCGCCCGTGCGCTCCCACCGGTCACCGCCGTTGTCCGTGGCGAGGGCGGCCGCCGCACGTGCCAGGTAGACGAGGGCGTTCAGTTCGTAGCCGACAGTCGAGGTCTGCGCCCAGCCGATACTCGCGGAAAGCTGCAGCGGCCGGTCTCCGGCGTCCAGCCCCGCCACTTTCGTCAGCACGTCCCGCAGAAGGTCGCGCACCACGGCGTCGGAGCGGGGGACGACCGCGATGACGACTCCGGGCTCGGGGGTGCCGATGGTGCTGTCCAGCGGGAGCACCGCCGCGATCTCGGCCTCGAACTGCCGGACGATCGCCCCGATGGCCGAGGCCCCTGCGGTCTGACGGACGTCGGCGACGTCATCGAGCACGATCGCGACGACCGACCAGGATTCGCCGAGACGCTGAGCCTCCGCGAGATCGGTGAACGCCGCCCGCTCGAAGGCCTCCCACTGCCCCGCGGCGGGCCGGCCCTGCCGCGAGCGGCGGCCGATCGCCAGCCCCAGCACGGTGACGAGTGAACAGGCCATGTAGAGGAGGACGACGAACATCGACGTGACGCGCACTTCATCGACGCTCGCGTCGGTGTTCGCGAGCTGGACCGTGAAACCGCCGGCCACGTTGGCGAGTCCGAAGAGGAAGAAAGCGGCCGAAGCCACCACGAGCGGGAGGAGGATTCCCGGTCGAGGTCGCGGCACCCGCCACCACTCCACGACGATGAGTCCGGCGAAGGCTCCCGCGGCGAAGATGACGGCACGGCGTGCCACGTCGGCGCCGTCGGCCTCATAGGTGACGACGAGCAACGTCCCGGCGCCCACCGCGACCACGGCAGCGATCCACGGGAGGCTGCGCACGCCGCGCACGGCACGCAGGCCGGACCACATCAATGCGGGAACGCCCGCAATCGCGCCGAACGACAGGGGGAGCAGGAGCGGGATGCCGCTGATGCCGCTCGTGATGCCCGCGAACGTGCCCACCATCAGCAGCGTGTAGGCGTACGACCAGTACAGCGTCGCCCGGCTGGGGGACAACAGGAAGGCAACGCCGATCGACAGCATGGCTCCGATCGTCGCGAAGGTGGCCAGGGCGATGCTCAGGTACGGCATCCATTGCATGATCACGCCGCTCATCGCGCGGCATCCGTGTCGGCACCGGCATGCTGGGGGATGCGGACGGTCACCGTCGTGCCCTGACCGGCTTCGCTCTCGATGGTCAAGGTGCCGCCATGCGCCGACACGATGTCGCGACTGATCCCGAGACCCAGGCCGGTCCCGCCGGACTTCTCCTTGGCGTTCGCGGTGCGGAAGTAGGGGGTCATGATCTTCGGCAGATCGTCCTGCGAGATCCCGATCCCCGTGTCGGTGACGGTCACGGCGACCGCATCGTCGAGCACTGCCCCCACGATCTTCACGCCGCCCGCTCGCGGGGTGTACTTGATGGCGTTGCTGATCACGTTGTCGATCACCTGACGCAGGCGGAAGGCGTCGACGGCCGCACGCAGGGGGGTGTCGGCGCGGATGTCGATCGACACGTCGTGTGCGCGCGCGGACGGACGGAAGGAGTCGACGGAATCGATCAGGATGCCACGTAGGTCGATCTCGTCGACCGGAGCCGGGGCTGCCTGGCCCGCGCGCGACGAACTGAGCATCGTCGTCGTCATCTCCAGCATCCGGTCTCCCGCGTTCAGCATCGCCTCGAGCCGCGCCCGCATGCGAGGTGCGAGGGTGTCGTCCTCGAGGGCGAGCTCCGCGGTGCTGATGATGATCGTCAGCGGATTGCGCAGTTCGTGGGAGGCGATCGCCACGAGACGCTCGCGCTCACGCTGGGCGTGCGTGATGGCGGTGACGTCGTGCACGAGCAGAAGCGTGCTGGACTGCTCTTCATCGGCGCCGCCGAGCCGCCTCGCGCTGATCGACAGGGCGCGCCACTCGCCGTCCGGCGTGAAGAGCCACACGCGTGCGTCCTCGAACGTCTCGCCCCGCGCCGCGCGCGCGAACGGTCGATCGGGTATCGGGACGGGCATGCCTCGCTGAGTCGCATACTCGACGGACTTCCCGGGCTGGTTGAGGTCCAACGCATCCAGCCCGTAGAGGCGGGAGTACGTGTCGTTCACCGCGAGGATGCGTCCCGCGAGCGACAGCCGGGCCACCCCCATGTCGACGCTGTTCAGCAGCTCGTTGGCCTGCCGCTCCAGTTCGGCCTGGCGGATCGCCGTCGCTTTCAGACGGCGGGCCTGGCGCCGCTGCAGTCGCCGATAGGCGCGGATCTGACTCATGGCCTGGTGCACGCTGATGGCGACGAACGAGAACGAGAGGGTCACGATGATCGTCCGCAGGGCGTTGGCGCTCGTCGGTGCGCTGGCCAGATCGACCACCATCATCATCGTGATCAAGCCGAGCATCGCGCTCGTCGCGATCACATCGAAGTGGATGGCGACCCAGACGACGGGGAACACCCAGAGGAAGCCGAATCGCAGTTCGGTGGTGCCGGCGAGCACTCCGATCGCCAGAGCGTCCAGGAACGGGAGCACGAGCACGGCACCCCGGGGCAGCTTCGCCCACGGCACCGCCAGCGAGGCGAGGGTGATGACGACGATCACCAGAGATCCCACCGTGAAGTGCCACGTCGCGAGGAGCTGCGGGGAGATCGCGAAGACCAGGACGGCGAGGATCAGGATGCTGGCTCCGAGAAGGAGCTGCGTCAACCAGATCGATCGCGTGCGAGAGCTGACGGGCACGCGTATCCGCGCCGTCAAAGCTTCACCTACTGAGGACGCGCCCCCGCTCGTCATGTTTCCGAGTGTAGGCGCTCGCGCGTCCGTCCTCGTGGACCCTGCCCGCACCGGGAGCGGCGCGGGCGTGCCACGCGCGTCGCGAACCCTAGACTGAGCGGGTCTTCAGTTCTCGCGTCGGTCGCTCGACGCGGAACGTCGTATCGGAGCGGGGGCCCCAGGTGAACGATGTTGCTCGACGCCGGATGACGGCGGGTGCGCTCGCCGTCGCAGTGACGATGGTCTTGACGGGCTGTGGAGCGGCGCCCTGGGCGACCCCGGGAAGCGGGGGGAGCAACGGCCCGAGCCCGAGCGCCAGCCCGAGCACGTCGGAGGTGCCCGCCCCGATCCCCAACGACCTCTCCGGGGGCTCCACCCAGCGCGAACTCCAGGCCGGCGCGGTCGCCGCGAGCGTCAACTACTGGTCGGACCTCGCGATGGTGGACTGGACCTCCGGTGCGCTGAAGCCGGTGAGCATGTCGCTCGAGACCACGATCACCCCGAGCGACGGCCAGAAGGTGTATCTGCAGAAGGCGACCATGGTGGCTTCCCCGTTCAGTGCGGATGGTGCGCTGTCGTCGCTGTCGCCGCAGATCGACTCCGCCAGCGTCAACCCGGGCTATCTCGTCCTCAGCCCGTACAGCTACTCGCAGACGTTCAACGTCGGACCGGTCCCCGCGGAGTCCACGTACGTCGTGCTGCAGTTCACGTACGACTTCCTTGTGCAGACCACTCCGACATCGAACGAGTACGCGAAGCAGACCGCGACGGACTCGGTGACCGTCGCGATCGCCCCGGGTTCCTGACCCGTCGCGATCGTCGCCTCCGTCGGCCCTCGAGTCGCTCACGCACCGGCGCGGGCGGGGTCGGCAGCCCCCCGCTGATTCCTTGCGCAAACCTTGCGCTTACGTCCGCTGTTTTCGGGTGATTACTTCTGGCGCGTGCGCCACTCTGGATCCATAGGGCGGGGGGACCGTTCCGAAGACATCCACGAGAACGAGACGAGACCGCCGTGACCAGTATCGACAGCTCGCGCAAAGCGACCGAGCCGAGCGTGGACGAGATGTCCACCGACATCCAGCTCGCCACCGATTTCGAGTCGGTCCTCGAGCACACCTCGGTGCACCGCTCGACGATCGGCTGCATCATCCCCGCGTACAACGAGGAGGAGTCGATCCGCGACGTGATCGAGGGCCTTCTCGCCCAGACGCGCGTGCCCGACGTCATCCACGTGATCGTGAACAACAGCTCCGACGCCACGGTGAAGATCGCCTCCGAGTTCGCCGGCGCGCACGAGATCACCACCGAGCTCGGCGAGCAGTTCACCGAGGTGTTCGTGCACGACATCGGAAAGAACCCCGACAAGAAGGTCGGCGCCCTGAACTACGGGTACTCCCTAGTCGAGGGCTACGACTACCTGCTGGGCGTCGACGGCGACACGGTCGCCGACAGCCGCGCGGTGGAGTTCCTCGAGACCGAGGCCGTGTCCGACACGCGCATCGGCGGAATCTCGGCGATCTACTCGATCGATGACAAGCCGATCAAGGGCCTGATCGCGAAGTTCCTCATCACCGGGCAGCGCACGCAGTTCGCCGCGTTCAACCTGACGAACATGCTGCGCGGACGCAACATGGCGGTGCTGGGCGGGCAGTTCTCCATCTTCGCGACCCAGGCACTGCGCGACGCCATGCAGCAGAACCACCAGTCCACCCCGTGGGTGAAGGACAGCGAGGTCGAGGACTCGCTGCTGTCGCTGCAGATCAAGAGCGCCGGATACCTCACCAAGATCAGCCCCTACGCACGCGCCGACGTGGGCGGTATGACCACCCTGCGCGGCTACGACGCGCAGCAGGTCAAGTGGACCTACGGTGCCATCGAGCTTCTGTGGCCCGGACAGCGCGGCGACACGAAGGGTCAGCCGTTCCACCCCAATCTGCGGGTGCGGTGGCTGGAGAACTTCGGGATGCTCGTGAACCTGTTCGTGCGCGTGGCGTTCATCGTGCTCCTGGCAGGGTCGCTCTCGATCAACGCCTTCGTGTTCTCGCCGTGGTGGATCATCCCGATCGTGATGGCGATGCTGCTGAACCTGCGCATGGCCATGACCATCAAGAACTACAACAGTCGCGACGTGATGTTCGCCGTGCTGCTGTTCCCCGCCGAGATCTTCATGTGGATCAGGCTCAGTCACTTCCTGCGGTCATGGACGCGATTCCTCTCCCGCAAGAAGGTGGACAACTGGGCCATGCAGGCCAAGGCGGAGCGCGGCGGCGGCCTCGGCCACTGGACCCCGCTCGTGATCCTCATCGTCGCCGTGATCGCGATGGCCGTGATCTGGTCGATGCTCGGCCCGGTGGTCCAGTCCTCGATCCTGTGGGTCGGATGGCCGATCGTCGGGATCGTCACCATCCTGCAGACCGTGTCGATGTTCACGAAGCTGATCCGCCGTCAGCACGGCTACAAGGTCTGACACCTCCTCGCACACGACGGCGGGGGGGGGGGGGGGGGGGGGGGGGGGGGGGGGGGGGGGGGGGGGGGGGGGGGGGGGGGGGGGGGGGGGGGGGGGGGGGGGGGGGGGGGGGGGGGGGGG
>NZ_JBHZIE010000006.1:0-291841 GCF_042747925.1 Microbacterium songi | reverse complement strand
CCCCCCCCCCCCCCCCCCCCCCCCCCCCCCCCCCCCCCCCCCCCCCCCCCCCCCCCCCCCCCCCCCCCCCCCCCCCCCCCCCCCCCCCCCCCCCCCCCGCCGTCGTTCGTGGATCGGCGTCCTATGGTGCCGCGATCAGGTCGGACGTGAGTCGGTAGCCGACCCCGCGCACCGTCTCGATGAAGCGCGGATTGTTCGGGTTGTCGCCGAGCTTGCGTCGGAGGTTCGTCATGTGCGCCTCGATGGCGCGCTTGTCGGCGTCGCCCACGAAGTAGCTCGTGACGTACGATTCGCCGCGCAGCACGAGCGTGAGGTCTGCCTTGCTGCGCACCCGACGCTTGGACTCCAGCAGGGTGGCGAGCAGATCGAACTCGGTGCGGGTGAGATCGACTTCGGACGCGCCGATCGTGACGATACGGGCGTCGGGGTCGAGCAGCAGATCGCGGTGGCCGAGCCAGTGCTCCTGACGCACCGGCGGCGCGGCGTGGGTGACCTGCTCCACGGCGCTTCCCGCGTCCTCGTTCGGCGCCGGGTGCACGATGTACGGCGTCGCCGCCGGTCGCGAGGCGGCCGGCGCCGGGACGGTCTGCGCGATGTATTCGATCGGAGGCTCGGCGAGTGCCGGCTCCTCTTCGTACCGCGGCGCCATGGTGGGCATCTGCGTTGTGACCGGGCGCGGCGAGGGGAACGACGGTCCCACCCGCTCCTGAGCGGGCGGCGGCGGGGTGTTGCTTCGGCGTTGACGTCGAAGGGCCGCATCGATGCGCGCGCGGAGCTCGCGCGGCCGGAACGGCTTCGTGAGGTACTCGTCGGCCCCATTGCCGAGAGCCAGGACGACGTCGGCCTCGGATTCGGACCCGGTGAGCATGATGATGTACGTGTCGCTCTCGGCGCGGATGCGGCGGGCCGCTTCGAAGCCGTCGATGCCCGGCATGTTGACGTCGAGCGTCGTGATGAGCGGCTTGTATGTGAGGACGGCGCGCACGCCGTCGATGCCGTTGCCGACGCTCACCGTCGAGAAGCCCGCGCTCTCGAGCACCTCGGCGAGCAGGTGCCTGATGTCGGGATCGTCCTCGACGATCACGGCGGTCTTGAGCGCGTTCTCGTCGGTGTTCATCTGCGGCCCCCCGGCATTTCGGGTCCCCGAGCATCGGTGGGGCAGGATCGGATGCTGCGGCTGGGGACCGAGGCGCGACACTGTCAGCCGACCACGGCTGGGGACCATGGTGTGAGGCTCATGCTACAGGTGCACGGATTGCGAGCGTGTGACGCGGGACGAGGCATCCGCGAGTCTCTTCTCGGGCTGCCCGCCGCCCGTTGCCCTGGTCAGCGGGCCGCGCGCGTGAGCTCGATGGCGGCGTCGGGCCACCAAGTGCCGGCCGCAGGACCGCCGTTGCAGGTGCCGTCGCTTTCGCCCGGGGGCTTGATCCACAGGTTGGTGTCGACGACGTCGTCTCCGATCGACCCGCCCGGCTCGCCGACCTCGCGTCCACGAGGATTGCACCACTCGCCGTTGGAGCCCCGGCCGTTGCGCGATGTGTCGATCACGGCGTGGGCGCCGTCGAGCAGGCCGGCCAGTTCGTGCGCGTATGCCACCTCGTCGTCGGTCGCGTTGTAGTTCGACACGTTGGTGGCGAAGCCGCGGATGTTCTGCAGGCCGATGCCGCGGATGAGTCCGGCCATCTCGTCGGCGCTGAGCCAGTCGGAGTGGCCTCCGTCGAGGTAGGTCCAGATGCCGGGGCCCGCGAGGCGGTCTGCGGCACCACGCAACTGAGTGGTGCGGGCATCGACGTTGCCGCATTCGGGCGCGAGGGCGAGGCTGTCGGGCTCGAGGATCACGATGCGCTGCAGGTCGGACGCATTGCGCAGGGCGTCGCCGATCTGCTGCGTCCAGTTCACGTAGGACGCGTCGTCGAGTCCACCGGCCGACAGGTTGCCGCAGTCGCGTTCGGGCAGCCCGTAGACGACGACCGCGAGCGCAGCATCCTGTTCCCGCGCGTCGGCGGCGAGCGCGGCGATGCGGTTCCAGACTTCGTCGACGGGATCCGCTTCGGGGGTGAGCCAGTAGGCGGTGGGTTGCGAGGCGAGGTACTCGGCGGCGGCCTGGGCATCGGAGCCGGCCGTTGCATCCGCTGCCGCCTGCGTGGCTTTGGAGTCGCTCGGCGCGACGATCGTCGTGCCGGGGGCGGGTGGACGCGTGCCCAGGCTCTGGAAAGCGTTCATGACCAGACCTCCGACCAGGGCGAGCGTCACGATCACCGCAACGATCACGACGGCCACCAGCGCGATCCACAGCCAGCGTCGCGATGACGGGCGGCGCGGAGAAGGTCGGCGCGATGCCGGCCGGCCTGTCGGTCGGCGGGGCGCCCTCGCCCCGGGCCGCGGCGGCGGCGTGGGCGACGTCATGTCGAGGGCGCTCCGGCCGGATGCGCGCCGACGCGGGGCGTCGTGCACGTCCTCACAGCGGGATCAGTCCTGGGTGAGACGGTGGCGCCGCACGACCGCGCCCACCGCGAGCGCGATACCGGCGAGCACGAGCGCGCCGCCGCCGGCCCAGAGGCCGAGCAGGGAGTTGCTGTCGAGGCCGGTCGCCGGCAGGCCGCTGCCGTCCGTCGACGCGACCGAAGCGGTCGCGGTGCCGCCGGCGGACGTGGCGGAGATGGCGGCGATGTTGTAGGTGCCGGAGGCGTCCTTCGGCAGTGTGATCGCCGTGGCCGGCAGTGAGCCGTCGGTCGCCGACTCGACCACGCCGCTCGCCGTGGTGACGGCGAACTTGACGAATCCGACGGACGCGCCCGCACCGTTCTCGCCGGTGACCGTGATGGTGACGCTCTCGTTGCTCGAGAACGTGGCGGCCCGGCAGGAGAGCGAGAGCGTGCCGCCCGGCGCGGCGGAGGCGGGGCTGACGGTGCAGGACCCCGACGGCGGGTAGATCGAGTCCGCCTGTGCGGCCATGGGGGCGCTCAGGGCGGCCATGCCGATTGCGGCACCCATCGTGATGTTGCGGATGGTGCGGTTCATGTGGAGGGCCCCCCGGCGCGATGACGTGATGGAACGGTCATGCGATCAAGGCTCAGAGCACGCGCGGGACGCTGCACTGAGCGGCGATGCCCGTGGCCTGATTCTACGGGGTCTCGCAGACGGCGACAAGCGACTGCGTGTCGGTTGTGTTAACAGTCGGCGTGGTCCGCGCGATCATCGTGGTCGAGCTCGGCGCCGTGGTCTGCACCGTCGCGGTGGCGGTCGCGGATGCGCCGGGGACGAGGTCCACCGAGAAGCTCAGGACCTGGCGACCGTCGTGGAAGCCTCCGCCGAAGCCGGGAGTGCCGGTCACGTCGGCGTCCACCAGATCGAAGCCCTCTGGCAGATAGATGTATCCGACCGTGCGGATCGTTCCCGGGGGGACCCCGAACGTGCCCCCTCCGGTGATGTAATCCGGCAGGCTCGCGCTATCGGCCGGGGCGTTGTTGGTGAGTGTCAGCGCGAGCTGCGCCTGCCCGGTGGCGGTGCGGTCCGATGCGGGGACGCAGGTCGTCCACTGCACCTGCGTGTCCACGCCGAGGTAGTAGTCCATCTTCGAGCCTGTGCCGTCGTTGAGATAGACCCCGAAGGTCGAGGCGTCGCGGTCGGTGACGGGAAGTCCGCCGGCGAGGGTCGTATCGGCAAGGAGTGCCTGGTCGTCGTCGCGGGCGCTCCAGATGAGCAGGCGGTCCTCGTCGCCGGCGCGGGCCAGGGCGGTGAGCAGGGTGACGGGGTCGACGTTTCCGCTCGAGAGGGCCGTGAAGATGCCGCTGGCGGCCGCCGCGAAGAACGCGTCCTGATCGGCGGGACGCTCGTAGCGCAGGTACACCTCGTTGAGCAGAAGCTGCACCGCGTTGTCAGGCGTGAGCACGTCACCCGTCGGAAGAGTGACGGGTCCGGTGGCAGCAAGCAGGTAGGACAGGGCGACGGGGTCAATCGAGAGCACGCCGTCGACCTCGAGGCCGTCGTGCTCGCGGGCCCACATGGCGCGTGCGGCCTCAGCCGCCACGGTGAAGTCGGGCACCAGGGTGGTGTTCTGCATCCATTCGCCGGGACGGTCGCCGTACAGCGCGCGCACCTCCTCCGAGAGCGGGATGACCGACTCGGGATATTTCGGGAAGCCCGAGGTGGAGTCCTGCGCCGTCAGGGTCATGGTGCCGCCGTCGGTGTGGATCAGCGCCATCGCGCCGGGGTTGCCGCCCAGCGAGCGCAGTTCGGCGTTGTTCTGGAACAGCACGAGGTAGTCGCGCGGACCGTCGGCTCCGAGCATGGCCGGAAGAAGCGCGGTCGCACGCGCGAGGGCACCGGTGGCGCTCTCCGTCTGAGCCAGCAGGTCGTCCACCTGATTCACCGCATCGCGCAAAGGGGAGACGAGTGGTGCACGATCGATGGCATCGATGGATGCTGCGGCCTGACCCAGACTGCGGGTGCCGGTGGTCGCGGCATCCTGCACGGATTGGAACGACGTGAGATCGATGCGGCCGTTCTGCGGCCGGAGCGCGTCGACCGAGAAGGTCGAAGCCACCTGCGCGAGCGGAGCGAGGGCGGTGCTCGCGACCTCGTCGAGGGCCCCCGCGACGGTCGAGACGGCGGCGAGCTGGGGTCCGACCCAGGGCAGCCCCTCGGCGGCGCGCCAGATCGGGTCGCTCGTGAGCGCATGCGCCTGCTGCGTGTCGGCGGAGAGATCCGCCAGGGCCGTTGCGACCGTGGTCGGATCGGTGAGGTCGGCCCGCACGGAGGCGGCGCGGGACTGCGCGTCGGTGAGGTGGCCGTAGGCGAGGAAGCCGCGGATGCCCACCCACGCGACCACGAAGATCGACAGCAGCACCAACGCGGCGAGCACCCACGCGAAGACGACGCCGGCGGTGCGCGCCGGGCGAGGCAGGACGGGTTCGGACACCCGACCACCCTATGGGGTGTTTCCCCGCCTTCCCCGGGCGGGCGCTGAGCGCGACCTGCGCAGGTTCTGTTCGACCGCCGGACGCGCCGCGCCCGGGATGCCGGCGAGCTCGACGGGGACGGTCGCGGGCGCCGGTTCGGCCGGTGTCGCCGACGCGTATCCCTGGTACTGGTAGCCGTAGTAGCCCGCGTCGCCACCGCGCCGCGTGACCTTGTTGAGGACGACGCCGAGCGGGCGCGCGTGGGCCTTCTCGAGGTTCAGGAGCGCGTGGTTGAGCATGTCGAACGTCGTGCGACCTGCGGAGGTCACGACCAGCGCGCCGTCTGCGCCGGTGGCCAGGACGGCGGCATCGGTGACCGGCAGCAGAGGCGGGGAGTCGATGATGACGAGCGCTTCGGCCGACAGCGTGTGCACCAGTTCCCGCATGCGCTGCGAGCCGAGCAGCTCGCTGGGGTTCGGGGGGATGCGACCGGCGGGAAGCACGACGAGATTGCGCGCCGAATCGGCAGTGTGCACCACATCGGAGATCTCCGCGCGGGCCGCGAGCACGTCCGTCAGGCCGGCGCCATCGGGCAGGTCGAAGATCTTCGAGACCATGGGTCGCCGAAGGTCGGCGTCGATCAGCACGACCTGCTGACCGGCGGCGGCGAGGCTGCGCGCGAGGTTCGCGGCGACGGTCGATTTACCGTCGCCGGGAAGGGGACTGGTCACCACGATCGCACGCGGCGGGTTGTCGACGTCCATGAACTGCAGGTTCGTGCGCAGTTCGCGCATCGCTTCGGCGACGGCCAGCGAGCTGACGTCGGCCTCCGAGAAGCTGAGCACCTTCCGGCCCGTCGTGAACTCCTTGTCGAGGGGGAGTGTCCCGACCACCGAGACGCCCGTCTCACGCTCGATGTCGCGCGCGTTGCGGATGCGGCGGTCGAGCACGTTGCGGACGACCGCGTACCCCATGCCCATGGCCAGGCCGACGAGGGCGCCCAGCGCCAATGACAGGCGCACATTGGGAGAGGACGGAGCGGTGGGGAGTCGGGCGGAATCGCCGGGGATCAGGGTGACGGCGGCCGATCCGGCGGTGCCGTCCCCCTCGATGTCGTCGATCGCCGTCACCATGCCGTCGATCCATGCCTCGGCGAGATCCCGCGCAGCCTCGGGGGAGGCGGCGTCGGCCGCGACGTGGATCACGACCGTGTCGTTGGGATTCGTGACGTCGACCTGACCGACCAGCTGTTCGGGGCTGACGTCGAGTCCGAGGTCGGCGATGGCGTACTCGGCGACTTCGCGCCACGTGCCGATGTCGAGGTAGGAGGTGACCTTGTTGCGGGCGAGCTGGTCACCCACCAGCGAAGCACCGGAGTCGGTCTCCGTTCCGGTTCCGGTCGCGACGACATAACCGCTGGCCGAAGCCGAGTAGACCCTCGGCTGCAGCGCGGTCCACCCGAAGGCGACGGCCACCCCGAGGATCGTGAACACGACGATGCCCATCCAGTGCGCTCGCAGTATGCGCAGATAGTCGCGCAGTTCCATCGGGCCCCCTCTGAGTTCGAGGCGACTCTATCCGCGCGGAGGCGGCCGCTCGGGGCTGATCTCGGTAGCCGGCCGCGAACCTCAGTAGTACTGATGACCGCATCTGCGTAGTGCGCCTCGAACCCCAGTAGTCGACGCGCGCAATCGGGTGGCCGTGCGGTTGTGATCGTCTTTTTCGCTGTGTCAGCCTGGCCGTGGGGTCCGCAGACGTGCCTCGCGACGATCATCGGAAAACTACGGCGTGGGGGAACATGTCCGACAACATCCTGGAGCGCGAAGAGCCGCGCTCCCTCATCGAACGACGCACGATCCTGAAGGGCGCGGCCTGGTCCGTGCCGATCATCCTGGCGACCGCGGCGGTGCCCGCGCATGCGGCCAGCAACGTCGATGTCGGGGCGTTCACGCTCAACGGCACGTGCGGGACGCTGGGCCTCATCGGTCCTGGATTCCTGCTCCAGGCCGGTCCGACCGCGCCGCTCCCCGTGGGCACCGTCGTCACCGTCACCGGTACGGGCGTCGCCAATATCGGCGTCTTCTCGGTCAGCGGCGGGACGGCGAGCGTCGTCGTGCTCACCAACCGCAGCCGTCAGATCACCCTGACGTCCGCGTTGCCTGCGGGGGCCACGATCGCCTTCCGCACGACTCTCAGCATCTCTGTGGCGTTCACCCTGAGTGCCGTGGCCACCCTGCCGGAAGGTTATGTCGCGACAGGAGCGAAGTCGGCCGGCACCGTCAACTCCACGCTCGTCCTCTGCAGCGCGTCGTGATGTGGTCGGGGAGCATCACACGGCTCTGATCGCGACCGACGTGGCGTCGGCGGCGTCCGTCGACTCGAGCCTGTTCGTTCTCGCGATCGGCGAGGTCATCCGGATCGACGTCGCGGGGGTCTCGCCCGCTCAGCGCGCCGCCGTCGTGGCCGCGTGGGCCGACGCGGTCTCACCCGGGGGAGAGACCGCACCGGCCGCGACGGTCGTGGTCGAGGCATCCGACGACCTGCCGTCGATGCTCGCAGACCTCTCGCAGCGCGTGACGCTGGCGGCGATCGGGGCGCGCCGAGGAAGGTCGTGGATGCTGCACGCTGCGGGGATCGCCGACGATCGGGGGAATGTCATCGTGCTCGTCGGCCCCTCGGGGCGGGGGAAGACGACGGCGGCGCTCGCCCTCGGGCGGGCGTACGCCTATCTCTCCGACGAGACCGTGGCGATCGACCGTGACGGCACGGTGTGGCCCTACCGCAAACCGCTCTCGATCATCGAGCGCCCGGACGCCCCGAAGGCGCAGCGCGCTCCCTCGGAGCGGGGGCTGCGGCCCCTGCCGGCGGGTCCTCTTCGATTGGCGGGAATCGTCCTGCTCGACCGAGGGATCGATGCGCCGGATGCCGCGGTCCTGGACGCTCTGCCGCTGGATGCCGCGCTCGCCGACCTGGTCGAGCAGTCCAGTCACCTCACCGCACTTCCCGCGCCGCTGAGGACGATCGCACGACACGTGGTTGAAGTGGGAACGGTCCACCGCGCGCACTATAGAGAGGCATCCTCGCTTCCACGGGCGATGGCGACGATCTTCTCGGCCGCCGCGAATGGTGACAGCCCCCGTCGTGGCGCCGAACCGGGTGAGGCACACCGGGACGAGGTCGCCGCGACGCCGGCCGCGAGCCGAGCGACGATCGCTCGCGCGCCCTACATCGACACCATCACCCTCGAAGACACGGGCAGCGTGGCGGTCCTGCAGCCTCGCCCGGACGGCACCGGGAAACTGACCGTCCTCGCCGGGATCGCGCCCGCCCTCTGGGCGGCAGCGGCCGATGGTGCGTCGATGGCGCGTTTCCTCTCCGCGGCCGAGGCGGCCTACGGCGCGCCCGATCACCAGGAGTCGGCAGTGTGCCGAGTCGAGGCATCCGTGTTACAGCTGATCGAGGCCGGCATCTTCGAGGATGCCCGGTGGCGTCGCGCGGAGCGTGTCGCGTGGACGGATGACGGCGATCGCGTCGTGGCGCTGTCGCTGACTGATTCCGCGGCCGCCCCGGTCGCCATGGAGGGCCCTGCCGGGGTCGTGTGGCGATGTCTCGAGGTCGACGAGGCGCGATACACGGCGGAGGTCGTCCGCCGTGTGGCGACAGTGGCGGCGTTGGAATCGATCGACGTCGACGCCGATGTGCGCGCGTTCCTGGGGGCGCTCGCGGAGGCGGGGCTGGCGTCGTCCGAGAGGGTCGGGTGAACCGGTCGCGACGGCGCTGGCGATAAGGTCGACGCAGACGTCGGGTCGAGCGGGTTCTCGCTCCGACCCGACACAGGAACATGCGCGGCACCGTCGCAGCGCTGCGAGCGGAGGCAGCGTGACCGAGCGATCAGAGACGGCCGAGGGATCAGAGAGGGTGGAGGCGGGGAGACCTGTTCTCTGGGCGCCTCCGTCGACGGAAGGCCGACACCTCCGCGGCAAGGTCATCGCCGGCACCCTGCTCACCCTCTATCTCGTTGCGCTCACGCTGATCGCGCTGTGGCCGGTGCCGATCGACAGCGGGTCTGGCGACCTCCTCCGAGCGATCACCCGGCGCCTCCCGTGGGTGACGTATCCGCGGATCGAGTTCGGTGCGAACATCCTGCTCTTCGTCCCGCTCGGCTGGCTGCTGGCCGTCCTGCTCGCGCAGTCGAGGTATCTCGTGCTGCCGATCGCGATCGTCGTCACGGTGGCGATCGAGTGCGCGCAGGCGCTGCTGCTGGACCGTCGCACGCCGAGTCTGCTCGACGTCGCGGCCAACACCACCGGGGCGTGCATCGGTCTCATCCTCGCCGCCATCGTCGTCGCCCTCCGTCGACGCCGCGCCTGAGGCGAGCTCTCACAGCGGGCTCCGAAGCCCGCCGCTTAGCCTGGCGCCATGACCATTCCGCTGGGCGATACGACCTTCTCCGCCACCGTCGCGCAGATGCGGGCGATGCGAGACGAGTTCCAGCGGTTCCTGCTGGAGTACCAGTTCGGGTTGCGTGAAGTCGAGACGAAGATCGACATCCTCCGGGACGAGTTCCTGCACATGCACGACTACAACCCGATCGAGCATGTGTCCAGCCGGGTGAAGTCCCCGGACAGCATCGCCGAGAAGGTGGCGCGCAAGGGGATCGATGCGGACTTCCCGTCCATCAGGGAGAACATCACCGACGTCGCGGGCATCCGTGTGACGGTGAGCTTCGTGGCCGATGCGTATCGGCTGTTCGATCTGCTCACGCAGCAGGACGACCTCACCGTGCGCGTGGTGAAGGACTACATCGCAGAACCGAAATCCAACGGCTACAAGAGCCTGCACGCGATCGTGGAGGTTCCCGTGTTCCTCTCGACGGGCCGGGTGGAGGTGCCGGTGGAGGTGCAGTTCCGCACGATCGCGATGGACTTCTGGGCGAGTCTCGAGCACAAGATCTACTACAAGTTCGACCGTCAGGTTCCGGACGCGCTCCTGGACAGCCTCAAGGACGCAGCAGAGACCGCCGCCGAGCTGGATGCCCGCATGGAGCGTCTGCACAAAGAAGTGCACGCTCCCCAGGCGGAGCCACGTTCGCACCACATCTGAGCCGACTCGCGACGGTCAGGGGTCGGTCCGAGGCGACCTGCGGCTGCGCACAGCCGCGCCGACGAACGACGGGAGTGCTCGCAGCCCTCGGCCCCAGCGTGCCGCTCTGAGGCGCGTTCGACCGACGACGGTGTCGCGACCTTCCGGGTGCGAGAGCAGAAGGTCGCTGCGCGTGGGCCAGATGGCGCGCCCGATGATGACAGCGCGTTCTCTGCGTCCCGACCGGCGAAGGACGAGCAACCAGAAGTAGGCGGGCTGCAATCCAGCTTCCAGACGCCCACGCCATTCGGTCACTCCGGGCGCGACCGCTTCGCTCGGCGACGGAACCGCCGTGACGCCCATCCTCGTCAGCACCGGCGCGAGTGTCACCACGCTGCCGGTCGCGCGGGCAAGCGCCGCGGCCTCGAGGCGTTCGTCGTCGGTGAACGACGCAGCCGCCAGCTGATCGAGCTCGTCCGCGGGGCGCGCGTGGCTGGGATTGCCGCGCAGGGAATGCAGGCCGAGGATGAGCGCGTTGCCGACCCGATCGGGCACGGCGCACGCTCGGTGGGCGAACGCGACCGGCGCCCGTCGCTGCCAGAGGGTGTCGAACACCGCGCTCGGGTCTGCGAGGAAGCCCGGGTAGTGCGTGTGCACGTCGAGATCGCACGGCCACGCATCATGGACCAGGGTGATCGAATGCGTGGGGCGGCGCGCATCGAGGAACGTCGAGGGGCGACGGTGCCAACCCCTGTCGGTCAGTGCCGCGACGAGCTCGTCGACGCCGGCCGGATCGACCAGCACATCCACGTCGGCCGAGGGTCGCTCCGCGCGCAGGCCCTGCAGGTGCAGCGTGGGTCCCTTGATGAAGAGAACCCGGATGCCTCGTACATCGGCCAGCTCCTGCACCAGGGCGCAGCCCAACTCGATCGCCTCCGCGAGGCGCAGGTCGACGGTGGGCACGGTCATGGTGTCAGGGGCGACCCATGCCGACGTACGTCCACCCGGCGGCGCGCCAGGCGGCGGCATCCATGCAGTTGCGTCCGTCGACGAGGATCCGCCCAGAGGTGAGCGTCGACGCGTGCTCGGGCGACAGGTCGCGGCGCCACTCGTCCCACTCCGTGACCACGATCACGGCGTCCGCGTCGCGGAGCGCCTCGTCGCGGTCTTCGACGTAGGTGAGCTGGGGGTGGGCGCGACGCGCATTCTCGATGGCCGCGGGGTCGGTGACGGTGACGGATGCCCCGAGCCCGTGCAACCGGACGGCCACATCGAGCGCGGGCGAGTCCCGGATGTCGTCGCTGTGGGGCTTGAAGGCTGCACCCAGGACCGTGATCTTCTTCTCGAAGACCGCTCCGCCGAGTGCGCTGACGGTGATCTCGACCGCGCGCTCGCGGCGTCGCAGGTTGATCGCGTCCACTTCGCGGAGGAAGCCGACAGACTCTCCACGCCCGAGCTCCTCGGCGCGTGCTGAGAAGGCCCGGATGTCCTTCGGGAGGCAGCCCCCGCCGAAGCCGATTCCCGCACCGAGGAATCGTCGGCCGATGCGGGCGTCATGCCCGATGGCGTCGGCCAGCTGGGTCACGTCTGCGCCCGACACTTCCGCGATCTCGGCCATCGCGTTGATGAACGAGATCTTGGTCGCGAGGAAGGCATTCGCTGCGACCTTCACCAGTTCGGCCGTGGCATAGTCCGTGACGATGAAGGGCGTGCCCTTCGCGACAGCCGGATGGTAGACCTCGCGCAGGATGTTCGCGGCCTCGCCGTCGGAATCGGCGTCGGGGACGCCGGCCACGAGTCGGTCGGGGTCGATCGTGTCCTGCACAGCCCAGCCCTCGCGGAGGAACTCCGGGTTCCAGACGAGCGTCGCGCCGGTGGCGTGGACGCGCGGCGCGAGTCCGGCCGCAGTTCCGACCGGCACCGTCGATTTGCCCGCGACGATATCGCCAGGACTCAAGTGGGGGAGCAGCCCGTCGATAGCGGCGTTGACGTACGTCAGGTCGGCCGCGTAGCCGTCCTTCTGCTGCGGGGTGCCCACTCCGACGAAATGCACTTTTGCGCCGGCCGCTGCCGCCATATCGGTCGTGAACGACAGCCGTCCCGATGCGATGCCTTCGGTGAGGATCTCGGTCAGCCCGGGCTCGAAGAACGGCGCCTCGCCGCGGGACAACGACGCGATCTTCCGTTCGTCGACATCGATCCCGACGACCTCGTGCCCGATGGACGCCATCGCCGCGGCATGGACCGCTCCGAGGTATCCGCAGCCGATGACAGAAAGACGCATGAAGCTCCTCGGGGTCGGCGCGGGATGACGAGCCGCGCGGGCACTCTCATTCTGTCGTAAGACGGGAGGGTCATCTGACGCAGGGTTGCCGACGGCCCGCGTTACAGGACTGTCAGGGCCACAGGTCACGAGGGAATGAGGCGAGCAGCGAATCGCCATCGAAGTCCGGCGGGCTCTCGCCACCCATGGAGATCGCCTCCTCGACCGTTTCGGCGGTGGTGTAAGACGTGCGCCCCGTCCCGCTGTAGTAGTCGTCGTATTTGAACGCCGGTTCGGCGTGCGAGCGGATGAGGCGGGCGGGGATCCCGAACGACTCAGCGATGACGATGCCGTGCAAGGACGATCCGCAGACGAATGCGCTGCTCGCGATGTCGCTGATCACGGCGTGAGGGAGCCGGAGCGGGTCGACGACCAGGGGCCCGCGGGCTCTTCGGCGATCGTGGAAATTGGGCACCACGGCCACCTCACGCTGGGGTGCACCGCCCGCGCTTCCGGTGTAATGCTCGCGCGGCCAGAAGCGAGACCAGAGGAGAGCAGGGTCTCCGTAGATTTCCGGTACCGCGGTGCCGGCCCCGACCAGCAGGTCGCGCGTGAGGGGCCCACGCACAGAACGGACGTCCAGGTGCGGCGCACCCCCCGTGTCTTTCGACTTCCCATTCACGCCTGCGCCCCACACAGTGTCGCCAGGCAGCGTCAGCTTCATGATCGAACCCACGGCGACAAGACGTCGGTCGTCAGCGGGTTCGGTAAGCCCGAGTTCCGAGACGATCCGCGCGACCAGGAGCGGTCCGATGAGGTCGCCGAAGTTGTTCAACGGAACCCTCGGGAGTATTCGACCGGCTGGTCCGGGGCGTCGGCGCGTCGGGTTGAAATGAACGATGTCAACGGGAATGGCAGGCCTCCTCAGGCGTTCAGCGCCGGATTCTCCGAGCGACGTCCCAGAGCTCGAGGTAGTCGCGTCGGATGGCGGGGACGAGTAACGAGAGGCCGAGATAGCCCCCAATTGCGACGAGAAGAACTGCGAGTTGCAGCCACTCGTTCCACGATGCGATCAGCGTGTAGGACAGCAGGAGGGAGAGCACCGTCATAGGCATGAAGACCACGATGGGACGAACAGCGATCGCCAGGAGGGGACGGCGTTGTAGTCCCGTCTTCGCCATCGGGAAGACGGTCATCAACAACCAGCTCACCGCCTGTCCGGCGGTCAACGCGATGGCGACTCCGATGGGCCCCCAGACGACGCCCACGCACACGCCTGCGATCATCAACGAGCGTGCGATCACGGTCCATCGGAGTTGCAGACCTGTGAGCGCGCGGGAGAGGAACACCCAGTAGTAGACGAAGCCGATGCCCTGGAACACGCCGCCGATCGCGAGTATTGCAAAGATCGGTTTCGCAGGATCCCATCCCGGTCCGAGCATGATGTCGATCGCTGGAACCGACACCGCGGCAAGCAGCAGGAACGTTCCTCCGAAGCAATAGCTCAACACGAGTTGTGCTCGCTGCACGTAGCTTTCGTACCGGGCATCTGCCTGAAGCTTCGAGAGGATCGGCATCGCGACCTTCGTCATCGGCGCTGCGATCTGCAGAAGGGGAAGCCGGAAGAGCTGGTAGGCGCGGTCGTAAAGTCCCAGTGACGAGGCTCCCCACACCCGACCGATCAGGATGCTGTCGATGTTCGATGTCACGTAGGTCAGCAGCTGCACGCCCAGGGTGTTGATGCCGTAGGTGTACAGCGCTCGCATATCCGCGCCTCGGCGCGGCATGCTCGGCAGCCACCGCGCAGCGATCACCAAGATGATCAGCGTGACGGCAGCGATCACGATCTGCTGCACGACAAGTGCCCAATAGCCCAGCCCGCCGGCGGCGACCGAGACGGCGGCGATCAGTGCCACTGCTGACGCCGCGACGTCTGCGGCTGCCAGCCACGTGAACTTGAGCTTCGTGGACACCTCGGCGCGGAACTGCGCCATGAGAGAGTTCAGAAGGAAGGTGAGCGCGAGCCAACGAGCGATGTCTGTGAGTTCCGGCCTGTCGTAGAACGCCGCGATGAGCGGAGCCGCGAAGAACGAACTGAGGAAGAGGACGAGCCCGACGCCCGTATTCGTCCAGAACAGGTTCGATCGTTGCTGTTGGGTGATCGTCTGCGATTGGATCGCTGCCATTGACAGGCCGAAATCGCCCAGCACTGATGCGACACCGATGATCGCGATCACCATCGCGTAGACGCCGAAGTCACTAGGAGCGATCAGTCTCGTCAGGATGACGACGGACAGCAGCTGGATGAGGAAGCGCGCGAGCTGACCGGCCAGTGTGGCGGCTCCCCCTCGGGCGGCGGCGTTGGCGAGACTCAGAACCCGCTCCCATCGACCATGGCTCGATCGTATCGGGCGAGCCGACAGCGCCGGACCTCGACATGTCTGCGCTGACTCGTGCGTCCCCATTCCATCGGCGACAGGGAGGCGACGTCATGCGCGCTGGACGAATGCCTCACCGCCACCTCATGCTCCGCGGTGTTCATCGCAACGCAGAGGTGAACACCGCGGCGTAGGCATTCGCGACGTGAAGCCAGTCGCGGGTGTCGAGAACAGGGTCGATCGCTCTGTCGTGCGATCGAAGGTCATCCATGGCATCCGCGAGAACCTGATCGGTCAGGGGGCCGTCGTACTCGATGACCCAACCCGCGCCGACTTCTTCGGCAAGCATCGTCGTTGTGCAGCTGCGTGGGACGATGACCGGGCGGGCGAGCGAGAGCGCCACCAGCATGACACCCGAGTTGTGCATCTCGCGGTAAGGGAGGACGAGCGCCTCAGCCGCGGTGACCTCCTTGACCATGTCGGTGTCTGTGACGTACGTCAGTCTCGCGGATATGGGGAACGCTTCCGCTCCGCGATCGATCGCTTCCGACAGGGATGCAACCAGATCAGGCACCGGCTTGCCGACGATCCGAAGTTCGTTCACACCTGCTGGTCTATATGTCACGGTGTCGATGAGCTCGAGAAGTCCTTTATAGGGCTCGATGCGGCCGAGGAACAGCAGCCGGCCGGGGATGCTCTCCTCACGGGGTTCTGCTTCGAACCGGTCTCGGTAGTGCGCGTGTCTGATGAGTGTCGCTCGCTGATCGCTCCCGCGAGGAGTGCACTCGTTCAACACGACGTGCTCCGTCACCTGTCGGTCCAGCGCCGCGAGGAGTCGTTCCTCTTCTTGGTCGCCGGGCGTGTGCGGGGACACGTTGTGGACCGTCCGAACCACCGGCAGTCGTTGAAGGCGCAAACGTGCGAGAAGTATCCGAAACAGCGAGCGCTTGACGAACCGGCGTATCGGCCGCACATCACGGATGAGGTGCTCCGGCCAGTGGAAATGAATCACGTCGTAGGAGCTGAGCAGCACGCGTCTCCAGGAGAAGAAGGAGAAGCTCACACTGTCGGGCGCGAAGTCCACGATCTGGTTGATGAACTTCAGCGTGTCTCCCGGCGCCTCAACCGCCTCTAGTACCCGCACAGTCCGCATTTGACCCCCGCGGTCGTCGTCACCTGGCCTGATGCCCGAGCGGGCGATGGTGACCTCCGGCAACGCTGGCAGGTGTCGTTGTCTACCTTAGCGTGGAGCATTCACGAGCTCCGCGCGCAATCTATCCGTGCGCCCAGCTAGGAGGAGGACGGTCAAGCAGCTCGTGAAGGCAGCGAACTCCGCTCGAGTTATGAGGCTTCTCTCTCGCCCATGGGGGTCGCAAGAACAGCCTGGTGGTGCTCATACAATCTAGTTGTGCAGGTTTTTGTGGACGTAGCGGGTCAGGATGACAATCTGGGCGACTCAGTGCTCCGGAGGGGCCTACTCGACGCACTTCGAGCTTCAGGGACGACGCTGCACGTCCACAGTGGAGACAACTCGGAGAGCTACGTGAGTGGCCTGGAGTTGCCAGACGAGGACGTCCAGTACAGCAGTCGACGTGCCTGGCGGAACGCACTCCTGCAGAGCGTTGGTCGCGAAAAGACGAGTCTTGCAATTGATCCGGGCGAGATCAGGTCGGACGCCGAGATGAACTTTGCCGGCCCTCGGGTAATCGCCGCCGCTGCGGCCGTTCGGTTGCGCGGGGGAGCGGTCATCCACTCGGGTATCGGTCTGCGAGCGGCTAGCCATCCCCGAGATAGGGGCACGCGAGTGCTCGCCCGGCTTTCGTCAGTGACGACATGGCGCGATGAACCGTCCCGTGCTCGCGGTGTTCACGGTTACGTCGCTCCCGATTGGGCGTTCGCGACGGGCCCGTCATCTCCGCGGTTCGGCGATCGATCCTGCATTGCCGTGTCGATGCGAGGGGACCGCTCTGTTCCCAATGAGCGGTGGGTAGAGCTGGTAAACGACCTCGCTGAGTCGACCCAACTTACTCCGGTGATATTTGCGCAGGTGAGACGCGACAACGAATTGGCCTCCTGGATTGCGGCTAGGGTTCCGAGAGCCACTGTCGAGATTTGGCCAGACGAGGTGAATCATCACGACCGGGAAATCTGGGTCAGGAGCCTATTCGCGCGGTCGCTGACAGTCGTGTCGGATCGCGTGCACGCTCTGATCATCGGGGCGACCGAGGGGGCTGTGCCGATCGGACTCACTCGGAACCCCGAGAAGCTCACGCGAACATTGGCTGGCGGTGGTATCACCGGGCACACCTTCGACACCTCTGCCGCGACGACTCACTCCGACGCAATACTCGAAGCGAGTCGGCGCGGAGACGAGATACGTGCATCCGTCCAGTCCTCGCGTGCAAAACTCGACGAGCTGCAGCAGCAGATCCGGCAATTGCTCGCAAGATAGAGACGGGAAGCGCCACCCGTCGCGTCCGTGCAACTGGAGGGTCCGCGAGTCGCCGCGTCGGCGGAACGGGCAGCGGCTGATATCTGCCACGTTGTGCTCAATATGGTTCGGGTCGAGTGCGTCCCACCTCGCGGGTCGCCTAGGTGGCGGCCTTGACAAGAGCGTCCGGTCGCCAGGTCTCCGTGGGAGGGGAGCTCGTTGCTGTGGAACGCAGGCCCGCCGCGAGCAGAAGGAGAACGGGCAGGTACACCGGTACCTGCCCGCCCAATGGTCCGCGCAGGATACCGAACATGACGACCGCCATATAGGGCGCGAAGACCGCGAGCTTCGACATGGGGGCGTGGAGCCACGCTGTGTCTAATCGGGAACTTATGTAGCCGAGCGCCGCCATCCCCGCGACTACGCCGATGAGGCCGAACTGCAGGTACATCTCAGCGTGAATGGGGAGTGAGAGGTTGGTGAATGAGTATCCGGCAAACTCTGCAATAGTTCCTCCGGCCGGCTCCGCCTTCGCGGGCCACACCGAACGCGGTACGAAGAAGAGCGCAGCTGACAACCCCTGGATGCCCCAGGTGATGCCGTGCTCCTCGACGTAGGACATGGTCGTCACAACCTGCTGGAAGCCGTCGAAGTCAGCCGAGGCAAAGGTTGATGCCGTGATGTCCCGAAGTTCAGTTCCTGCGTAACGGAAGGAGTTGGCGAGAGGGTAGATGAGCACCCCGGCGAAGAGCGCGATGGCGACGAAGCTGAAGCCTGCCCGCGTACTCCTGGGCTGAAGTAGGAGTAGGAGGACCGATCCGAACGCGGTCAGCGCAATGAATCTGGACTGGGACAGCGGATTCGCGAAGACGCAGATGCCGACGAATCCAATCATCGACGCAAAGACATATCCCCCGCGGACGAAGCGAATTCCTCGCCAACTCATGCGGATGGCATGGAGAGCGAGCAGCAAGATGCTGATCGAGATCGTCATAGGGAGGATCGTGTAAACCGCATACAGGGGGCCACCTAGATCTGAGTACGTGTTCCCACCTTCACCTAGTACTCCGGCCCGCTCGCTCCGACTCACGAAATAGTTCGAGATGCCAGTCACTCGGATCGCCAGCGGAGCAATGACCGCCAGTATCCCTACCAACAATCCGATCACCCATCCACGCGTGCTCGCTACAGCGCCGGAGTTCCTGATACCCCGGTTGCGCCCAAACCTGTCACCCACCCAGAACGAAGCCACGGCTACCAGGGAGAGAAGCAGTGCGGACGAAACCCGGCCCGAGTCCGAGAGAATGGACGAGTCTGCCCAAGCAACCCTGTTGATGCTGATCTGGACGATCGGTCCAACCCCCAGCCATGCGAACCAGAACGTGTAGAACGCCGCAGCAACGGGGCGAAGACCATGGCTTGCTGACTGTATTGCCCCGATGAGCGCAAGCAGCGCACCCGCGGCTGCAACGACAAGAACCCATACGTCTGCAATGTTCTCAGTGAGCAGGAGAACGCCAGCAAGCGCTAGGCAGGCAAGTGGAGGCACGAAGGGGTTAATGCGCCGATCTACCCCACGGCGCACGCCCGCGACGACGTCATGCAGGGCGTGTCCGCGACCTGTCGGCTCGCCCGTCGAAATGCGAGGTGGTTGCCTTGACGCTTTCATCGGGTACGCGCCTCTCTGGGATCGGCCCGGTGTTCGCGGGGAGGTTCCTCAGGTTTCTCGCCCGCGCGACTGAACTTCTTCCTCAACCGCTCGCACGGTCTTTCGACCCAATGTCTCATGCCCCACGAGAGCAACACTGCGAGTGCGATGCCGACGACGGCGCCAAGCGCTCCTCCGATCCACTCTTCCCCGAGGACAAGTGCCCAGCGATGCGTGAGGTAAAGGGAGTAGGAGATGAGCCCAACCCAAGCGATCGGTCTCCAGTTGAGTATTCTTCCGATCCACGAACGTGGAGCGAGGATGACTGGAATGAAGATGCCGAAGGCAGCAATGCCCTGGACCGTGAACCCATAGACGAAGGCCCCCGGGAAGCGGCTCGCAGCCCAGAATACGAGTGCTGAGGAAATCACGATCGCCGGTCCGACCCATGGCGGCCGCGGTAGACGAATCTCGCCGTACATCGGATTGAATCCGATCGCGAGGATGGCGCCCCAAAGGAGGGTATCCACTCTTGTGTCGGTCGCGTAGTACAGGCGGAGGTCACTCGCTCCGTGGGCGTGCAAGAAAACGCGCCATCCGAGGATGAGCACGCATAGTCCCGCCAGAAGCGCCACCTGATGCATCCGGTTAGGGAGCCATTTCCGCATCGCGATATACAGCAATGGGAACACCAAGTAGAAGTGTTCCTCTACGGCAAGCGACCAGAACACGCCAAGACCCGCCGGAACGCCTTCGTGCCCGTTGAAGATGATCCAGTAGTTCGTGAAGAAAAGTGCCGTTGACAGAGTGCCGCCAGCGCTCATCACGTTCGGCAAGACGCCAACGAGGGTGAGGGCGACTACCAGGGCGATCACGATGTACATCGGTGGGAATATTCGAAGGACGCGGCGGAGGTAGAACCCGCCCAGTGATATCCGGTCGAAACGGTCCCATTCGGCTCTCAACAACGTCGTAATGAGGTAACCACTCAGGAAGAAAAAGAGCGCCACGCCCATTCCGCCCTGAACGGGGCCGGGCAGCCCTGCATGGGTCCAGACGACGACAGCGATCGCTGCTGCTCTGAGACCATTCAGTGATGGGATGTGGCCGATCTTCGTAGTGACTACTCCAGCAGAAGGCATGAGATGTTCCTTGCGTGGGTTAGCGGTCGTCGCGGCGACGCCGCGCTAGTTGTTCGACGATCGAAATTCGTTTCCGGGAACCTCACAGGCCAGGGTGCTCCCACTCGGACTTCCTCGACCGCCGATAGATTGCGCGAACAACCGCGGGCGCGTATCTGGCCCCGAGAGCGAACGCCGCAGGCTTGAGAGCACCGCGACGGGCGAGCCGGGCTGACGCGCGAATACCCAGACCACCGTTCACGGTGCGCATCGCGTACGCTGCGGCCGGCGACCGATCGTCGAAGCGCCACACCTCCGTCAGGAGGGGGATCGCGATGGATTTCACCCAGAAGAGGTCGAGTTCGAACCGTTTCACCTGGTGGGTCGGGAGCAACCTGTAACTCAACTCAGCCACCCGGATGAGGTCTAGTGGCTTGGCACGCGACGTCGCTATCGATCCTGCGTGGAAATGGTAGGTGTATACCTGATCGGTGATCGAGACGGCTCGGGTGATGCGGGGAAGCACAGTGATCAGCCCGCACACATCCGATTTCGACGGCAGCGAGGGGAAAACGGTGCCGGCGCTGATTAGCACGTTCCGGAGGAACAGCTTGTTCCACAACTGGCCCTGTATGTCACCGCGAAAGTAAGCGGTCACGAGATCAGAGGAATCAAGGGTGCCCGCGCGCGGCGGCGCAGGGATCCGACTCGACCGCTCTGTTCCCGAGACGATACGGGTGGCCTGTGCGATCACCAACTCGCTCTGCGTGCGCTCCGCCGCGTCGCACATGACGGCCAGGGACCGGGACGTCCAGCTGTCGTCACCGTCCACCATCCACACGTACTTGCCTCGCGCGTACGACAAGGCGATGTTCCGGGCTTCGGCAACGCCGACGTTACGTTCCACGCGTATCAGCAGAGCAGGGAATGCCAAGTCTGCCAGCTCTGCAAGAACGTGCGCTGTCGTGTCGGTAGAGCCGTCGTCCACGAGGACGAGTTCGAACGAGGGGTGCCTGGTGTCCTCCAGCTGCTTGAAGAGCCCCGGGAGGTAGTCATCAGCATTGTGGACGGCCACAACGATTGTGGCTTGGGGTTCGAATGCCGACTGCCAGGCATCCTCTACGCGACGGTCGACCGCGTCAGAGATGGTGATACGGCTGAGGGCAGATGTTTGGCTCACAGTCTCATCACGCTCGAGGATGGCCTGACACCACGGGCGGGGTCAGCACCAACGAGGTTTCGAAGCTGGCGCGCGGTGTCATCCCACGACTGCTCGGGGGGACCAGCCACCTGGGGAGCTGCCAGCGCCCGGTTCAGCGCGTGGGCGAGCGAGTTCGGGTCGGGCTCGGCGACATGGGGGAAGTCGCCGAATATCGATTCCATGCCACTGTCGGAAGTGACGACGGCAGGGATGCCCAGATAGTGGGCCTCGGCGACGGGCAGACCGAATCCCTCATCGCTCGACACCAGCGCCACGACAGAAGCACCGGACACGAGCCGCTGATATTCCTCGTCTTCGACGAACCCCGGTAGCACGACGCGGCCGGCAACGCCGTTGCGCTCGGCCCGCTCACTCAGCTCATCGCGGTATTGACCCCGCGCGCCCAGAACAACGAGGCGCACACCGGCGTCGGTGAGTCCAGACAGTGCATCGATGAGCAATTCGGGGCGCTTGTTGTTGTGATGGCCGAACGTCACGATGTATCGGTCGGACGAGTCGTGGTCGAATGCGGGCCAGCTCCGGGCATGGTCCCACCCATTTTCGATGACCACCGTCCGAGCTCCAGGAACGTAAGACTGCGTCTCCTGGGCGGCCTTCTGCGAAATGCACACGTTCACCGCAGCCCGTGCAGCCGAGATCTTCCACATCCGCCGATATGCCCGCTGCGCGACAGGGAATTCGTGCGGGTTCTTGATGTGTCGCCAATCGTGCTGGAAGCAGATTGCGCGGTTGGACGGAGCAAGCGGTGACACGATCGGACTGAGCGAGATCAAGACGTCGGCCTTGGTGCGAGCCCGCAACCAAGCGGTATAGACAGCCTGGCCCCACGCGCGCCACACGAACTTCTCATTGTTCAGTACGGAGACGCGGGCACCGACCTGTTCGAACTCCGCCTTCGCCCAGGAACCGCCGACGACCAGGACATCATCCTCGGGAAACTGGTTCAGCCAGGAGTTGACGATCTCTGTCGCATGCAGGCGCATACCGCCGGAGCGTTCGGTCGAGCCGAGGATGTCGAAGATGACCCGCATCAGACGGTCCCGAATTTTCGGTCGAGAGACTTGATCATCGGACGCGTCCACGGAGACAGCAGTCGCGGGTAGCGTGAGTAGAACTTCGCCATGGAGGGGATCTCGCGGCGCCAGGGCGCCCATTCGAATCGGGTCGTCTCACGCGCCCACCCGTGCACCCAGGTGATTTTTCCCGACACGATGCGAGGGATGCCGGAGGCCGCCGCCCGTAGGCCGAGGTCGCTGTCTTCGTAATACACGAAGAACCGCTCATCCCATGGCCCGAGCATCTCGAAATGAGCACGCGTACCGAGCACGGCGGCCCCCATGAACCATACGACCGGCAGATCTTCTCCAGCCGAGGCGAACCGGCGGTAGGTCGAGGCCGCATCGTCAGAACCGAGCCGATTGCGCAATTTCTCGGCCAAGAACGGGTATCCGCGCCCGTTCGGCTGCGGGGTCCCGTCCGGGTTGACGAGCTGGGGCGCGACGAGCCCTCCGGTCGAGTCGATGACGTTCTGGAGTGGTAGGAGTGATCCCGGGCGAACGGACACGTCCGGGTTGACGAAGCCGACGTACTGCGAGGATGACGACCGGAAGCCGACGTTGTTCGCTCCTCCGAAACCCAGATTCTCCGGGAGGGCGATCACACGGGCGCCGAGCTCACGGGCAACTGCGGCAGAATCGTCGGTTGACGCATTGTCGACCACGATCCACTCGACGTCCGACGCGGGCTCGTAGCCGGCCCAGTATTCGCGCAATGCCTCCGCGCTGTTGTACGTGACAGTGATGAGCGACCAGGTGGGTGCCATGTCAGTGAGCAGTTCCTTTCGGCGCGATGACGGCCTTGATCGTGCGGAGAAGGATGATGATGTCGCTGATCAACGACCAGTTCTCGACGTAGTAGAGGTCGAGCTTCACGGCATCCGCCCATTCCAGGCTGGAGCGCCCGCTGACCTGCCACAGGCCCGTGATGCCAGGCCGGGTGAGCAGCCGGCGGCGCGCGGCATCCGTGTACAACGCCACCTCGGCCGCGATTTGCGGACGCGGACCCACCAGACTCATGGACCCGCCGAGAACGTTGAAGAACTGCGGCAATTCGTCGAGCGAATATTTCCGGATGAAGCCTCCGACTCCGGTGATGCGCGGGTCGTTCTGCACCTTGAAAAGAGGCGTCTGACTCGTCCCCTGCGCGGCCAGCAACTCCGCCAGCTCTGCTTCAGCGCCGACCCGCATCGACCGGAACTTCAGCATGTGGAATGGCTCTCCCTTCATGCCGATTCGCTGTTGCCTGAAGAAGAGTGGTCCGGAGCTCGATGCTTTCACCGCGATAGCGACCGCCAGCAGCACCGGAGAGAGGAGGACCACGAGAACTGACGAAGCTGCGATGTCGAAACCTCGCTTCACGACGCGCTGCCCGCGAGAGAAGCGCGGTGTCTCGACGTGGATGAGGGGCAGGCCTGAAACGGGACGCGTATGGATGCGCGGTCCCGCGATGTCCATGATGCTGGGCGCGAGGACCAAGTGCTGACGACCCGCCTCGAGGCCCCACGAGAGCTCTTTGACCTTGTAGGGCGGCAGTTCGTCGGTGCTCGTGATCGCCACCGTGTCCGCGTGAGTGGCCACGATCGCACGCTCGACGGCGTCGACACTTCCCATCACCGGGATGTCGGTTCCCTCGATCGTGTCCGCAACTTTTCCGGACGGCACGCATGCCCCGACGACTCGGTATCCGGCGTTGGGTGTGCGACTCAGCTCGCGCGCGATCTGCGCGACGGATTCGGCAGATCCGACCAGGAGAACTTTCGCGGAGTACTTTCCCATGGACCGCTGGGCATTGAGCCACTGCCGCCACAGCCATCGCTCGATGATCAACACCGCGATGCCCAACGGCAAGCTGATGAGAAGGAAACCGCGAGCGACGTCGACTCGAAGGAGGAACGCGCCGATCGCGATGAAGCCGAACACTCGGAAACTCGCGTCTGCCACACGTGCGTACTCCGTCGGACCGGTTCCGATCACCCGATCACTGCGCGAATCGATCAGCGCGAGTGCGATCATCCAGATCACGACGAGTACGGCTGAGAACGACCAGTATGTGCTGATGGCAAGACCGGATATCTCGACAGGCTCGATGCCGAGCCAGGCGATCTGTGTACCGTAGACGACCCAGATCAACACGAGCAGGTCTGAGACCCACAGGCGACGCATGTAGCGACGGCGCCAGTTGTCGATCGGCTCCTGGCGGGCCGCGGAAAGGAGGTCTGGTCTCCTCGACGCCCGCGAATCCCGTTGAGAGCTGGCCTCCGACGCGGAATGCCGAGAGTTCTCGACGGACGAAACGTCCGGAACCGGACCCGCATCAAGTTGTGTTTCCGACATGAAGTCGAACAACCTTCCTACTGCCCAAGACGTGCCCCACCGATGAGCGTAGCCGGTCCCTGTAACGGACATGTTGCGGAGGTGTCGCAATCGGGTGCGGCGCCCCGCGCGCCGAGGGGCGCCGGCCGTCACGGGACATCGACTCGAACAACGTCGTTGCCCGACCACACGAAGGCGGCGCCATCTACCACTGCCATTGCCACGGCCGCCGAAGGAGACCCTGGGACGCAACCGAGAGACACCGGCATCCCCACGTCGGCGCCCGTGTGCACGGTGATGTTGAGGCCGTCGCAGTCTGCTGTGGCGGCCGCTACATAGACCAAGGGATCGGCGACGGCCACGGCCGCGACATCCGTCTCGGGCAAGGCGCTCCACCGACCGTCGCGAAGTGCGAAGGCCGTCCCCTCACACACGAGCGCGACCGTGGATCCGGCGGCTCGAAGCCCGCGCGCGTCGACGCACGGCGAATCCACGGAGACTCCTGCGAGGCGTACCGTGCTCGCATCTTCGAGATCGATATAGCGGGCTACGGGGAGCAGGGTGGGGTACGAGTCCCAGAACTGGCCTTGAGTGTAGGTGCGCAACAGATTAACTCCGCATGACCCCGCGAGGCCGGCGACGGCCTCGGCCTCCGTGCTCTGGAAGGCGTCGAGGCCGCCGATCTGAGCGAGGCCGAGATAGCCGGGCGTCACGTTGCGCCATGTCCTCCCCCCGTCCGTCGAACGATCGATGGTGGGCGCGGCCCCACCACACTCGCCAGCGGTCGCCCTCCACATTGCGCCTCTACCGACCGCCAGGAAGCGCTCGGACGCGCGCGGGACGAGAGGGGGAGACACCGCGGCAGCGGGTGTCGGAGGAGGAGCGGCCGTCTCGACCCCTAAAGAGAAGGTCGGAATCGGTGCGGCCGAGCCACCCCCCACGCCTGCTGGATGCGCACGCTGGTAAGCGGTATACGACAGAAAGCCAACAGCAATGGCGAGGATGACAACAGCAGTGATTGCCACCAATGTGGAGCTCGGCGATCGTTCGAAACGTCGGGCGCCCATGAACGATCAGGGAACGGGAGCCGTCGGTGTGCTGCTGCGGCGGGTGCCCGGCGTGTCGTCGCTGCCGGACGTACGCGGACGCAGATCGTCGGCCGCGTGACTGACGGGGGGCGGATCCCCTTCCGTATCGTCTTCGGCGGCGGGACCCGAGCCGTACGTTCCGTACCCGCCGTAGCCGTACCCGTATCCGTAGGCGTACGCGTCGGGTCCTCGGGTCGGCACCATCGTGAGGACGACTCCGGCCACCTTCGCCCCGACGGTGTTCAGCGCGTCGATCGCGCCGCTGAGCTGGTGGCGGTTCGTGCGACCGGCCGAGACGGCGACGATGGCGCCACTCGTGGCTTTCGCCAGGATGGCGGCGTCCGTCACCGGCAGCAGCGGGGGAGCGTCGCAGAGCACGACGTCGAAGTCGCGTTCCAGCACCTCGAGCAGAGTCTGCATTTGCGACGACCCCAGCAGTTCGCTCGGGTTGGGCGGGATCTTTCCGGCGGGCAGCACGTACAGGCTGCGCTCGCCCCACGGGAGCATGACGTCGCCCACGCGCGCGCGGCCGATGAGGACGTCGGTGAGGCCGGCGCCGCCCTCGATGCCGAGATACTCGGCGACCTTGGGCTTGCGGAGGTCGGCGTCGATGAGGGCGACGCGCTTGCCGGCGTCGGCGAGGGCGATCGCGAGGTTGATCGTGGTCGTGGACTTGCCCTCGCTCGGCACGCTCGACGTGATCACGAAGCTCGCGCGCCCGCCCATGTCGAGGAACTGCAGGTTCGTGCGCAGCGCTCGGAACGACTCGGCGCGCGGACTCATCGGGTCGGCGTGCACGATCAACGGACGCGACTTGGCCTTCGGGTCGAAGGCGATCGCACCGATCAGCGGGCGGTCGGTGACGATCTCGATGTCGCGCGGGTTGCGGATGCGTGTGTCGAGTACCGCGCGCAGAACTGCGAAGCCCAGACCGAGTGCAAGCCCCACGAGCCCTCCGAGCGCCAGGTTGAGGGGAACGTTCGGACTGGACGGTGCCAAGGGGGGGATCGCGTCCTTCACACGCGTGAGCCGCACGGGACTGGTGTCGGTGCCGTTCGGCGTCTCGATCGACTCGACGGCGGATGTGAGGCTCGCGGCCAGCGCGTTGGTGATGTCGGCCGCTGCCACCGGGTCCGGGTCGGTCACCGTGATGGTGATGAGAGTCGTATTCGTTGCGCTCGACGCCGTGACCTTCCGGGTCAGCTCTGACGCGGTGATGCCGAGGTCGAGTTTTGCGATGACGGGGTTCATCACGATGGGCGTGGCGACCAGGTTCGTGTACGTCGTGACCCGGGATTGCGTGAAGTTCGAGCCTTGCTGGAGCTCGGCGATGGTTCCGCCCGCCTGAGACGACACGAAGACGGTGCTGGATGCCTCGTACTGGGGTGTGCGGGTGAGGGAGTAGCCGGCCGCAGCCCCCACGCCGAGCAGGGTGGCGATCACGATGATCAGCCAGTTCTTCCGCAGGATGCGAATGTAGTCGCTGAGCTCCATGCTGCCTCTCCGATGGTCACGCGCCTGGGGTGCGCGTGGTCAAGGCCATCTTGTCACAGCCGATTTACAGCCGAGAGAGGGCACGTTTCGGGCAGGTTACGCGGCCTCCGCCAGGGCGTCGCGGAGGACGCGGACGACTTCGCGGGTGGCCGGCTCGAGCTGCGATGCGGAGAGCTGATAAGTCGACCACGAACGTCGATAGGGGTCGATCACGTCGTCGTCCGTGGGATCGTCAGGCGGCAGCACGAGTCCGCGGCGGGACGCGACGAGCGCGGCCACGGCGCGGACGCGGGACGAGGCATCCGGCCCGGCGCTCTCGGCGGCCTCGCGCAGCAGTTCGTCATCGATGTCAGCCGCAAGACGCGCGAACTCGCGCACCGTGAATGTCGATCGCAGCCGTGAGGGCGCGAGTTCTACGATCGCTCGGCGGTGCTCCCGCGTCATGGCGAGGATGAGGTCGGGGTCGGACAGCTGCGCCTCGGTCAGGTATCGCGATCGGTGCGCGCTGCTGTCTGCCGGATCGACGCCCAACTCAGTCGCCAGCCGGAGCGCCTCGGGTGTCATCGGCGCATCGCGCAGGCCCCGGGTGCCGGCGCTCGCGACGTGCACGTCGAGGTCGGACAGGCGCGTGCGCAGGAGCTGCTCCGCGAGCGGCGAGCGGCAGATGTTGCCCGTGCACACCGTCAGAACCTCGATCACGGGGAGCCTCCTGGGGCTGAGAGAAGCGCGGCAGGTAACGTGGGCGCGTGCCCGACCACTCTATAGACGCCCCGGCGGAGGCTCGCGACGCGCGACAGGCCCGGTCCGAGTCGAGCGCGGAGCATATCGGCCGCCGAGACTGGCGCCTGGGCGGCCGGACCGTCCGCCGGTGGCGCGAGCGGCTCCTGGCGATCGCGTTCTTCTCTCTGGGGCTCGGGCTGCTCGCGGGCGCGCTGCTGATCTCGATGCTGCCCGTCACGTGGGGCCCGATGGCCGCGACCGGGGTCCTGTGGATCGGGATGCTCGTGCCGGTCGTCTGGGCGTTCACCCGGTCGCGCCCCATCGGCCTCCTGCGGCTCCGCCCCGTCGATCTGCTCTACGGTCTCGCCATCGGCGCAGCTCTGAGGATCGCGCAGGGGTGGATCGAGCTCGCCCTCGGCGAGGACGGCGCGTTGCCGTCATACCCCGTCATCGGGGGAAATCTGCCGTCGGGTTGGCTGTTCACCGACGTGGTGTCTCCCGGACTGATCGCGCCGGTGATCGAGGAATTCTTCTTCCGCGCCGTGCTGCTCGTGGCGTTGTTCACGGTGTTCCGACGTCAGGTCGGTTCGCTCTTCGCGGGGGTGATCGCACTCCTGGGCAGCACGGGCGTCTTCGTGCTCGCCCACGGGCTGCAGCCCAGCGAGGGCGCGGGAGTCGTCGGCCTCATCATGCTCGGCGCGACGTGCTCGGCACTCGTGCTGCTGACGGGCAGAATCTGGGGAGCCGTGCTGGTGCACGCGGTCTTCAATCTGAGTTTCGTCGCCCTCGCGATGGCGGGCACTTTCGCCGCCTGAATGCTCGGCCGTTCATCGACTCTTTACATAGGCGAAATACTGCCGCCTGGCGGTATGGGAAACGAACCCGCTAGCATGGCCGATATGGGAAGCCCTCTGGGGGGGTTTGCCGCCTTTGAACAAAGACGACTCACCGCTTCACCAAACCTTTGGAGATCAATCACCATGTTCAAGAAGACTTTCACGGCGCTGGCCATCGCGGCTGCGATCGGGCTCACCGGTGCTTCTGCCGCCAACGCGGACACCTACCCCGCACCGCCCATCACGATCATCATCAACAACCCGACGATCATCATCGGCGACGTGACGATCATCACGATCAACGGTGTCGGCGACTACGCCACCATCATCTTCAGCACGACGGGCGGCGGCGGCACGCTGTCGTCGGCCGCACTCGCCAACACGGCGTCGTCTTCGGTCACCAAGACCGTTGCCAACGGCTCCGCGAGCACCACGTTTACGGCCAAGGCCGCGGGCACCTACACCGTCACGGCCGCTGCGCCGGATGGCACCGTCCTCGGCAGCCGGACCGTCACGGTCACCACTGCGGCGGCCTCGGGCTCGCTGCCCGCGACCGGTGGCGAGGTTCCGACCATCGCCATCTGGGGCGGCGTCGGCGCTGTTGCGCTCGGTGGCCTGGCTGTCGCCGCGGTGGCTGCCCGCCGCCGCGCGACGACCAGCAGCAACTGATCACACGCTTCATGGCGAAGACCCCGGACACGCGTCCGGGGTCTTCGTCTTTTCTCGCGTCGTTCACGCGACCGACCCCGGCGATCGTCGTCCTGACGGTCGCCTTCGTCGTGGCCGCGGTCGTCGGGACGTCCTCCCCCGGGGTGGGCGTGTTCCTCCCGTCGTGGCCGGCTTGGGTCCTGCGCGCACTCGACATCGCCATCCTTTCAGCGCCTCTCGTGATCGGCGCCGTGCTCGCCGTCCGTGTGGGGACTCCACCCCACGCGTGGGTGCGCGCTCTGCGCCGATGGCGGGTGAGCGACCTGCTGATCGGTGCGTGCGTCGGGGCGCTCGTCCGCGCCGCCGTCGAGCTGAGTGCGCCCACCACGGGTTCACTCGAGGGCCCGTTCGTCGAGGAGCCGAGTTTCGGCCGCTACGCCACGCTGGCCGTCGTCATCGTGACGGCCGTGCTCCTCAGCCCGGTGATCGAAGAGGTCTTCTTCCGCGGCATCGCCCTGCCCGCCATCGCGAACGGGCTCCGCGGCGCAGGCCCGACGATCGCCGGCACCGTGGCGCTCGTGCTGACCACCGCGGCCTTCGTCGCGCTGCACCTCCTGCCGCTCGGGGGAAGCGCACCGCTCGGTCTGGTGATCGGAACCATCGGGGTGGGCGTCGGATGCGGCATCCTGACCCTCGTCACCGGGCGCCTCGCCGCGGCGCTGGCCGCGCACATCGTGTTCAACACCATCGGTGTTGTTCTCATGCTCGGCTGAGGAGTGCTTCGACTCGCTTCGCTCGCTCACCGACGGGGGCTGAGGGCGGTCGGTGACCGGAGGGATGAGGCGGCGTTTGGCCGCAGCATCCGCATGCCGTAGGCTTGACCCTTGGTGTCTGCGTCTTGCTGGCGTGACACTACGAACGTGAGCCCTCCACTGGCGTGTTCCGTCGGCCTTCAGGTCGGAGAACCACCCCGGAGCGGGATTCACGAACCTCTCCGTTCGATTCAAGAAAGCAGCACTATTGTGACGCGCACGTACACCCCCAAGGCTGGCGAAGCCCAGCGCGAGTGGCTCATCATCGACGCGACCGACGTCGTCCTGGGCCGTCTCGCCTCCCACGCCGCAACGCTCCTCCGCGGCAAGCACAAGGCGACCTTCGCCCCCCACATGGACATGGGCGACTTCGTCATCATCATCAACGCCGAGAAGGTCGCGCTGACCGGCCAGAAGCTCGAGAAGAAGAAGGCGTACCGCCACTCGGGCTACCCGGGCGGCCTGAAGTCGATCACGTACAGCGACTTCCTCGCCAAGAACCCCGAGCGCGCCGTGGAGAAGGCCGTCCGCGGCATGCTCCCCAAGAACAGCATCGGCGCCCAGCAGCTGAAGAAGCTCAAGGTCTACCGCGGCGCCGAGCACCCCCACGGTGCCCAGCAGCCCACGACCTACACCCTCGACCAGGTCGCCCAGTAAGCGCCGTTCAGAAGATTAAGGACATACTCGTGGCGAACATCGAAGAGACCACCGAAGCTCCCGAGAGCTACTCGACCGAGACCCCCGTCGACCAGGAAGCCGTCGCCGTAGAGCGCCCCGTGCTCAGCGTCCCCGGTGCGGCCGTCGGTCGTCGCAAGCAGGCCATCGCCCGCGTGCGCCTCATTCCCGGCTCGGGCACCATCACGGTCAACGGCCGTGCGTTCGAGGAGTACTTCCCGAACAAGCTGCACCAGCAGCTGATCACCGACCCGTTCACCGTGCTCAACCTCACGGGTGCCTACGACGTCATCGTGCGCATCTCGGGCGGTGGCCCCTCGGGCCAGGCCGGTGCACTGCGCCTCGGTATCGCACGCTCGCTGAACCAGATCGACGAAGAGCACAACCGCGCCACCCTGAAGAAGGCCGGCTTCCTCTCGCGTGACGCCCGCGTCATCGAGCGCAAGAAGGCCGGTCTCAAGAAGGCCCGCAAGGCGCCTCAGTACTCGAAGCGCTGATCGGTACCGCTCCGATGCCGCTGTTCGGCACGGACGGCGTGCGGGGGCTGGCCAACGGCCCCCTCACCGCCGATCTCGCACTCACCCTGGCCCAGGCGACCGCCGTCGTCCTGGGCCAGGGCCGTACCGCCGAGGCCCGCAAGGCCTCAGGCCGCCGGCTCACCGCCGTGGTCGCACGCGACCCCCGTGTGTCCGGCGAATTCCTCGCCGCGGCGGTCTGCGCCGGTCTGGCGTCGTCCGGCGTCGACGTCCTCGAAGCCGGGGTTCTGCCGACCCCCGCGCTCGCGTTCCTGATCTCCGACCACGACGCCGACTTCGGCGTGATGGTCTCGGCGTCCCACAACCCCGCGCCCGACAACGGCATCAAGATCTTCGCGCGCGGAGGGGTCAAGCTCCCGGACGAAGTCGAGCGGCGCATTGAAGAGGCGCTCTCCGGACCCAAACTGCAGCCCACCGGCGCGGGCGTGGGCCGCATCCGCCGGTTCTCCGACGCCGAGGACCGCTACGTCCTGCACCTCCTCGCCTCGCTGCCCAACCGCTTGAGCGGTCTGCACGTCGTGCTCGACTGCGCGCACGGCGCGGCATCCGGAGTCTCACCCGAGACGTTCCGCGACGCGGGCGCCGAGGTCACGGTGATCGGCGCGGACCCCGACGGCTGGAACATCAACGACGGAGTCGGGTCGACGCACCTCTCCGTGCTCTCCGAAGCGGTGTTGAAGGCCGGCGCCGACATCGGTATCGCGCACGACGGCGACGCCGACCGATGCTTGGCCGTGGATGCCACGGGCAAGGTCATCGACGGAGACCAGATCATGGCCATCCTCGCGGTGGCGATGAAGGAGCGGGGGCACCTCGTCTCGGACACGCTGGTCGCGACCGTCATGAGCAACCTCGGACTGCACCGCGCGATGGAATCGCACGGCATCACGGTCGAGCAGACCGCAGTCGGCGACCGCTACGTGCTGGAGCGCATGAACGAGGGCGGCTTCTCCCTGGGCGGTGAGCAGTCGGGGCACGTCATCATGAGTGAGTTCGCCACGACGGGCGACGGCCTCCTGACCGGCCTGCACCTGGTCGCCGAGATGGCCCGCACGGGCCGCACCGCCGCCGAACTCGCGTCGGTGATGACCGTGTTCCCGCAGGTGCTCATCAACGTCACAGGCGTCGATCGAACGCGCGTCGCAGACCCCGTCGTCGCCGAGGCCGTGGCCGCCGCGACCGCATCGCTGGGCGACACGGGACGGGTGCTGCTGCGGGCATCGGGCACCGAGCCCCTCGTGCGCGTGATGGTGGAGGCCGCCGACGAGGCTGCCGCCCACCGCTATGCCGAGGGGCTCGCCGAGGTCGTGCGGGGGCGGCTGGCGCTCTGACGGGCGACGGTCAGTCGACCGTCTCGAGGTAGCGCAGGAGCACTCCTTCGCGCAGGGCCCACGGGCTCACCTCGAGCGTGTCGACGTTCAGCGCCTTCATCGCCGCGTGCAGCACGACGGCGCCGCCGACGATCTGGAACGTGCGCTCGGGGGTGATGCCCGGGAGCTGCTGGCGCGCCTCGGCGGGCATCGCCGCCATCCGCGGGATCCAGCTCTTCAGGCTCGCACGACTGAGCAGCAGGCGGTCCTCTTCGGCCCACCCCGGCTGCGTCGTCCCCGCCAGCCGCGCGAGCGACCGGATCGTCTTAGACGACCCCACGAAATGATCGGGCGACGGATGCCCCGCCATCGCCTGCTTCACCGGTTCGAGCTGCTCGTCCGCGTGCGCGCGCAGCGCGCGCAGCTGCGTCTCGGTGGGCGGGTCGTCCGGAAGATATCCGACCGTCACGCGCCCGGCTCCGAGCGGGACAGACAGGGCGACGTCGGGAAGCTCGTTCGCCCCGACCGCGACCTCGAGCGATCCGCCTCCGATGTCGAGCATGAGGATCTCGCCCGCCGACCAGCCGAACCAGCGCCGGATCGCGAGGAACGTGTAGCGCGCCTCGCCGGGTCCGTCGAGCACCTGCAGGAGCACCCCGGTCACCTGCTCGATGAGGGCGATGACCTCGGGCCCGTTCGTGGCCTCGCGCAGCGCGGATGTGGCGATCGTCAGGAACGCCTCGACCCCCTCCGCCTCGGCGACCGCGCGAGCCTGGGCCGCGGCATCCGTCAGCGCCCGCACTCCGTCGGCGCTGATCGAGCCGTCGGCCTCGAGGAAGCGCATGAGGCGCAGCACCCGCCGGAACGACGTCGTAGTGACGGGCCGGACGCCCGGTCGAGCCTCGGCGACGAGCAGATTGACCGTGTTCGAGCCGATGTCGAGGACCCCTAAGCGCACGGCTCGACAGTATCGTGCGCGGGCACAGGCTCATGCACGGAGGCGGGCCGAGGCATCCGCACCCGCTACCATGGGCGCGATGCCTGCCGACGACACCGCCACGACCGACGTGGTGCACTCGCTGTACCGCGAGATCGACCGCGCGGAATGGTCGCGCATGGCCGCGGGCGTGACCCAGCCGCTGACCGAGAACGAGATCGTCCAGCTGCGGGGGCTCGGCGACCGCCTCGACATCGCCGAGGTGCGCGAGGTGTACCTGCCGCTGTCGCGACTGCTGTCGCTCTATGCCGAGGCCAACAAGCGGCTCGGGGCGGACACCAGCACGTTCCTCGGCGAGCAGGACACGACCACACCGTTCGTCGTCGCGGTCGCGGGGTCGGTCGCCGTGGGCAAGTCGACCATCGCCCGACTGCTGCGCGAGCTCATGAGCCGGTGGCCCGGCACGCCGCGCGTGGAGTTGGTGACGACCGACGGCTTCCTCTACCCGAACGCCGAGCTGGAGCGGCGCGGGCTGATGGACCGCAAGGGCTTCCCCGAGTCGTACGACCGGCGGGCGCTCGTCGCCTTCATGACCGATGTCAAGAGCGGGGCTCCCGAGGTGCGGGCGCCGTTCTATTCGCACCTGCAGTACGACATCGTCCCCGATGCGCACGTCACCCTGCGTCGCCCCGACGTCGTGATCGTCGAGGGGCTGAACGTGCTGCAGCCCCCGGCGAACCCGAACGACGTCGCCGTCAGCGACCTCTTCGACTTCTCGATCTACGTCGACGCCGAGACCTCGCACATCACCCGGTGGTTCGCCAACCGGTTCCTGGCGTTGAAGGCGAGTGCGTTCAACAGCCCGACCTCGTTCTTCCGCGGGTTCACCCACCTGAGCGACGAGGAGGCCCTCGACCTGGCGATGGGCTTCTGGAACGACATCAACCTGCCGAACCTCGTCGAGAACGTGCTGCCCACCCGTCACCGGGCGACCCTGGTGCTGCAGAAGGGTGAGGCGCACGCCGTCGAGCGGGTGCTGCTGCGCAAGGTGTAGCCCAGCCGCGGCGGGCGGTCTGGGCGCGGCATCCGTTTCGTTCAGGCGTCTCGCATACCCCGCCTCGTAGCATGAAGAGCATGTGTGGAATCGTGGGATACGTCGGCCCCCGGCCGAGTCAGAGCGTGTTGATGGCCGGGCTGGCGCGGCTGGAGTACCGGGGTTACGACTCCGCCGGAGTCGCCGTGATCAACGGCGACGGCACGCTGGGGATGCGCAAGCGCGCCGGCAAGCTGAAGGTGCTGCGCGATGACCTCGCGATCGACCCGCTCGCCGACGGGACGACCGGTATCGGCCACACCCGCTGGGCGACGCACGGCGGTCCGACCGACGCCAACGCCCACCCGCACCTGGCCGACGACGACAAGCTCGCCGTCATCCACAACGGCATCATCGAGAACTTCGCCGAACTGAAGGCCGAGCTGCTGTCGGACGGCTTCACGTTCCACAGCCAGACCGACACCGAGGTCGCCGCGGTGCTGCTCGGCCGCGAATACCGGGCCAACGGGGGAGACCTGGTCGAGGCCTTCCGGACGGTCGCCGCCCGGCTCGAGGGCGCGTTCACGCTGCTCGCGATGCACGAGGAGCATCCCGGCCTGGTCGTCGGCGCCCGCCGCAACTCGCCCCTGGTCATCGGACTCGGCGAGGGCGAGAACTTCCTCGGATCCGACGTCGCGGCCTTCGTCGAGCACACCCGCCGTGCGCTCGCCATCGGTCAGGACGAGATCGTCGCCATCACTCCGCAGGGCGTCGAGGTCACCGACTTCACGGGCAACGCCGTCGAGGTCGAGCCGTTCGAAGTGACGTGGGATGCCTCGGCCGCAGAGAAGGGCGGATGGTCGAGCTTCATGGCCAAAGAGGTGTCGGAGGAGCCCGAAGCCGTCGCGAACACCCTGCGCGGCCGCATCCGCGACGGTCATGTGGCCATCCCCGAGCTGGACGGCCTGGACGAGCTGTTCCGCGACATCAACCGCGTGATCGTCATCGCCTGCGGCACCGCCGCCTACGCCGGCCTGGTCGGCAAGTACGCGCTCGAGCAGTGGACGCGCGTGCCCGTCGATGTGGAGCTCGCGCACGAGTTCCGCTACCGGGATCCCGTGATCGGCCCCGACACTCTCGTGGTCTCGATCAGCCAGTCGGGCGAGACCATGGACACGCTCATGGCCGTCAAGTACGCCCGCGAGCACGGTGCGCGCACCCTGTCGATCTGCAACACGCAGGGGGCGACGATTCCGCGGGAGTCCGACGCGATCGTCTACACGCACGCCGGCCCCGAGGTCGCGGTCGCGTCGACGAAGGCATTCGTCGCGCAGATCACCGCGCTCTATCTCCTCGCGCTGCACATCGGCGGCATCCGCGGCGCGCTGAGCCCCACCGAGATCGCGCAGAACGTGCTCGAGCTCGAGGCGATCCCGAGCAAGATCTCGCGCATCCTCGAGCGCGAGCAGGACCGCATCGGCCAGCTCGCGCACTGGATGACCGACACCCGCTCGGTGCTGTTCCTGGGCCGCCACGTCGGCTATCCGATCGCCCTGGAGGGCGCGCTCAAGCTGAAGGAGCTCGCCTACATCCACGCCGAAGGCTTCGCCGCGGGGGAGCTCAAGCACGGACCCATCGCGCTCATCGAGCCCGGCCAGCCGGTCTTCGTCATCGTGCCGTCGCCGCGGGAATCGGCCGAACTGCACAAGAAGGTCGTCTCGAACATCGAGGAGATCCAGGCCCGGGGCGCCCGTGTGATCGTCATCGCCGAGGAAGGCGACGCCGCGGTGCTGCCGCACACCGACGAGGTCATCCACATCCCGCTCGCCGGCCCGCTCTTCGAGCCGCTCCTGGCGGTCGTTCCGCTGCACATCTTCGCGATGGGCCTCGCCACCGCGAAGGGCCTCGACGTCGACCAGCCGCGCAACCTCGCCAAGTCGGTCACTGTCGAGTAGCCGGCGGGATCGCGGGCACCGCGCGATAGTGTGGCGGATGCTGCAACAGAGGCGCGAGGGGAGCGGCCGATGATCGTCGGGATCGGCGTCGACCTGGTCGACATCCCCCGCTTCGAGCGCTCGCTGGAGCGCACGCCGCGCCTGCTCGAGCGGCTCTTCTCGCCCGCGGAACGAGCACTGCCGCCGCGCTCGCTGGCTGCGCGCTACGCAGCCAAGGAAGCGCTCATCAAGGCGCTCGGCGGCTCGGACGGGGTGCACTGGACCGAGATCGAAGTCACGCCCGAGGCATCCGGCCGCCCGTGGTTCACGCTGTCGGGTTCGACCGCCGACACCGTGGGCGAGCGCGGGATCGCCACGCTGCACCTCTCGATGTCGCACGACGGCGGGATCGCCGCCGCATATGTGATCGCGGAGACGGCCGCATGAGCCGTCTGCCTGCCGGGGTCATGCGCGAGGCAACGATCGACGTCGGCGCCATCGCGGCCAACGTCCGTCACCTGCGTCGTCTGACCTCGAGCGAGGTGATCGCGGTGGTGAAAGCCGACGGCTACGGGCACGGAGCCGTGCGCGCGGCCGCCGCGGCCCTCGAGGGCGGCGCGAACCGACTGGGGGTCGCCGACATCGCGGAGGCGCTGCACCTGCGTCGCGCGGGCATCGATGCTCCGATCCTCGCGTGGCTGCATGCCCCCGGCGCCTCGTTCGCCGAAGCAGCGGGCGCCGGTGTCGAGCTGGGCATCTCGGACTTCGACCAGCTGCTGCGGGCGGCGGCCGCGGCATCCGTCGGTCGCGCCGTCGCGGTGCAGCTCAAACTCGAGACGGGGCTGGCCCGCAACGGCATTCCGCCCGAGGACTACGGCATGGTCTTCGCCGAGGCGGCGCGCCTCGAGCGGATCGGCAAGCTGAGGGTGATCGGGGTGTTCAGCCACCTCTCCAACACCAGCGCCGATGAAGACCGGGCGCAGCTGCGGGCATTCCACGAGGCGCTCGCGGCCGCGGCATCTGCCGGCCTCGCGCCGCCGCTGCGGCACATCGCGGCCACGCATTCCGCGATCGCCCTGCCCGAGACGCGTCTGGGATGCGTGCGCACGGGTATCGGCATCTACGGGCTGTCGCCGTTCGCCGACAAGTCCTCCGCGGACCTGGGTCTGCGGCCGGCGATGACCCTGCGCGGATCGGTCGCGGCCGTCCGCCGGGTCGGCCCGGGACACGGCGTCTCGTACGGATACGACCATGTCACCGACAGCGAGACGACGCTGGCCCTGATCCCCCTCGGATACGCCGACGGGGTGCCGCGGCAGGCATCCGGCGTGGGTCCCGTCCATATCAACGGAAAGCGTGTGTCGGTGGCGGGGCGCATCGCCATGGACCAGTTCGTCGTCGACGTCGGCGACCTCCCGGTGGCCGTCGGCGACGAGGCGGTGCTGTTCGGTGATCCGACGCTGGGGTCTCCCTCGGCGACCGATTGGGCCGACGCCGCCGGCACGATCAACTACGAGATCGTGACGCGTATCGGCGCGCGCGTGTCGCGCCGGCAGGTGTCTTCGTGAGCGGGAAGCCCCACGACGGCGCCGGCGTTGCAGAAGGTATGAGCGAGGGACTGGACGAGCTGGTCGGGGAACGCGACATCGAGTCGCCCGCGGCCATGGAGGCGCTGGGCGAGCAGATGGGGCGGATGCTGCACGCCGGTGACCTCGTCGTGCTCACCGGACCGCTCGGCGCGGGCAAGACGACCCTCACGCGGGGCATCGCGGCGGGTCTGGGCGTACGCGGACCCGTGCAGAGCCCGACTTTCGTGATCGCACGGACGCATCCGTCCCTCGTCGAGGGCCCCCCGCTCGTGCACGTGGATGCCTACCGGCTCGGATCCGCACTCGAGCTGGACGATCTGGACATCGATCTGGACAACTCCGTGGTCGTGGTCGAGTGGGGTCGTGGCATGGTCGCGGGGTTGCGCGACCATTGGTGGGAGGTCGAGCTCGAACGTCCCACCGGAGGTCGTGGCGCCGACACGATGTGCGGCGACATCTCCGCGCACACGCTCGCGCTGGACGACGATGCTCCGCGCACCGTGTCGATCAGCCGCGTGTCGATCAGCCGCGCGTCGTAGCCGCGAGGCCTCGACGAGCGGATGTCGCGGCATCCGCTCGTTCCGGTGTGTCGCTCTTCTCGAGACCGGCCACCGTCGTCCGGCGGACGCCCGCGAGGGCGGTGAGGACGGCGAAGGCGGCGGTCGGGCGTTCGACGTGGGCGAAGTGGCCGGCGTCGGCCAGCCGCACTTCGCGGAAGCCGGGGATCAGGCGGGCGAACTCGTCGGCGTCGGACGTGGCCGAGAAGACGTCGTTCTCCCCCCGGAGGGAACCGACCGGGCACACGATGCCTCGCCAGGCGTCGGTGTCATAGGCGGCGGCAAGGATGGCGGCGCGGCGGAACGTCGCGGGGCGGGCATCGGCCGCGATCGCGGCGATGACGCTGCGGTGGACTTCCGAGGGGAGGGCGAACAGGGGCGCGGAGAGGCCGCGGAGGACGCCGACCCGGTCGAGCGTGCGCATCACCGCACGGCCGCCGCGCCCGCGACGGCCCCACGTGGACAGGAGGCGCATGGCGAGCAGCATCCCGGCGAGCGCGGGCAGTCGCAGCCCGCCGCGGAGGGGCCGGCGGGCGGCGTCGAGCACCGCCGCGCCACTCGGCGACACCAGAGCGACGCTCGTCGTCTCGCGCGGATGCCGTGCGGCGATGTCGAGGGCGATGACACCGCCGAGGGAATGACCGATCACCCGCCACGACGTGTACCCGAGTGCCCGGGCGAGTTCGGCGACCGCATCGGACATCTCGCCCACGCTGTCGATGAGCGGGAGTTCTCCGCTTTCGCCCCATCCGGGCAGGTCGGGGACGATCAGGTCGTGCAGCGGGGTGGCCATCGAATCGGATGCCGCGATCAGGGGCGTCCACGTCGTCCAGGACCCCGCCGCCCCGTGGAGCAGGATGGTCGCGGAGCGTCCCGCCGGGCGGGTGCGCCTGCGGGGGACGGGTGGGTCCCCGGCGATGCGCTCGGCGTCTTCGCCCTGCGTGACGCGGGCGACCCGTCCGACGCGCGCGACGACGGGCCCGAGCGTGGTCGGCACGACGACGCGGCGAAGACCCAGCTCGCGTTCGCGCGTGATCAGGGCGGGGGTGCGTCGGGTCGTCGTCGGTCTCACACCCCTCATTCGTCGCGGCGGCGCGGACGGTTTGGGCCGGGCGGGTGGGTGCGGACGCCGATACGGCTCGCCGCCGCGCGACTACCCTGGAACCTGTGATCCTGAGCATCGACACCTCCCTCGGAACCGCGGTCGCCGTGGTCGAGGACGACGGAGTCGTGCGCGCCGAGATCGCGAATGAGAACGCCCTCGGGCACGCAGAGGCGATCGGCCGGATGCTCACGGAGGCGCTGGCCGCGGCATCCGTCGTCGGGGAGACGGCGAGCGACGTCCGCGCCGCGCTCACGACGGTGGCGGCGGGTATGGGGCCCGGCCCCTTCACCGGGCTGCGGGTCGGCATCGCGGCGGCGCGCACGTTCGCGCAGGGACGCGGGATCCGCGTCGTTCCCGTGGTGAGCCACGACGCGATCGCGCTCCAGGTGCTTCTCGCCGACGCCATCCGAGACATCGAGACGCCCCGTTTCGCGGTCGTGACCGATGCGCGGCGCCGGGAGTTCGCGTACTCCGTGTACGACGGGCTCGACGACGACGGGCTGCCCGTCCGCGCCGTCGGGCCGGCGCTCGTCCCCCGCGACGACCTCGACGCGCGTCTCGAGGAGCTCGGCGCACGCCGCCACGATGCGACCGCCGTGCCCGCGGCGATGGTCGGGATCGTGGCATCCCGCGCCCTCGCCGCCGATCGAGCGGTCGGCCCGGACGAAGCGCTGTACCTGCGGTCGCCGGACGTGACGCTGTCGGCCGGACCCAAGCGGGTGACCGCATGACCCTGCGCGATGCCGTGCCCGACGACCTCGGCGCCATCATGGCCCTCGAACGGGCATCGTTCCCGACCGATGCGTGGTCAGACGCGATGATGCGCGAAGAGCTGTCCTCTCCGCACGGGTGGTACATCGTCGACGAGGAAGGCCCTCAGCTGCTGGGGTACGCCGGCCTGCGCGCCCCGCGTGGCTCGAAGGACGCCGACGTGCAGACGATCGCGATCGCCGAAGCGGCTCGCGGACAGGGTCGGGGTCGGGTCATCCTGTCGGCCCTCCTGCACGAAGCCGCGCGACGCCGGGTGCGCGAGGTGTTCCTCGAGGTGCGGGCCGACAACCCGGTCGCGCAGGGCCTGTACGCATCGGAGGGTTTCGTCGAGCTCGGGCGGCGTCCGCACTACTACCAGCCCGACGACATCGACGCCGTGATCATGCGCCTGGTCGTGGCCGACTGGGTCGCGGCGCGGGAACGGACGTCCGAGCCCGGCCCGACGTCCGAGATCGGCCGGAATGCGGAGCATCCTGCGGGCATCGCTCCGACATCGGGCGGATCCCCGGCTTTCGGCGAGCGCCGGCGGGCGAGCGCGGATGCCGCGTCCCCGGCGTCGACGGAGGTACCCGAGTGAACCGCCCCGAGCTGAACCGCACCGAGCCCCTCGTCCTCGGGATCGAGACGAGCTGCGATGAGACCGGGATCGGCATCGTCCGCGGTCGGACGCTGCTGAGCAACACCATCGCCAGCAGCATGGACGAGCACGCCCGTTACGGCGGAGTCGTGCCCGAGGTCGCCGCCCGCGCGCACCTCGAAGCCATGCAGCCCTCGATCGCTGCGGCGCTCGCCGAGGCAGACGTCACGCTGGCGGACATCGACGCGATCGCCGTCACCTCCGGTCCGGGTCTCGCCGGGGCGCTGATGGTCGGCATCGGTGCGGCGAAGGCGCTCGCCGTGTCGCTCGACCGGCCGATCTACGCGGTGAACCACCTCGTGGGGCACATCGCCGCGGACATCCTCGATCCCGCCGGCGACCCGTTGGAGTACCCGACCGTCGCCCTTCTCGTCAGCGGCGGCCACACCTCGTTGCTGCTGGTGCGCGACCTGACGAGCGACGTGGAGCTCCTGGGCGAGACCGTGGACGATGCCGCGGGGGAGGCGTTCGACAAGGTCGCCCGGCTGCTCGGGCTGCCGTATCCGGGCGGACCGGAGATCGATCGGGCGGCACTGACGGGCGACCCCCGGGCGATCCGCTTCCCGCGCGGACTCTCACGGGCGTCCGACATGGACACCCACCGCTACGATTTCTCCTTCTCCGGGCTCAAGACCGCGGTCGCGCGCTGGACGGAGCAGCAGCAGGCGGCCGGCGAACCGGTGCCGGTCGATGACGTCGCCGCGTCCTTCCGAGAGGCCGTCATCGACGTCCTCGTCACGAAGGCGCTCGACGCGTGCGCCCGACACGGAGTGCCTCGCCTGCTGCTCGGCGGCGGCGTGATCGCGAACCGCCGCCTGCGGGAGGTGGCGCACGAGCGCGCGGATGCCGCCGGGGTGGCGCTGCGCATCCCTCCGTTGTCGCTCTGCACCGACAACGGGGCGATGATCGCGGGGCTCGCGGCCGAGCTCATCATGGCGGGGCACCCGCCGTCGACGCTCGCCTTCGGCGCCGATTCGACCCTCCCCGTCACCGAGATCCAGGTCGCCGTGGACGAGGACGCCGTGGGGGTCGCGGGCGCCATCGCCGCGGGTGACGGCGGGCGCGGAGCGGCAGCGTGACAGATCCGGTCGGACCCGCATACGGCGGGGCATCCGTGCCGCGGAACGAACCGCCGTCGCCCGACATCGCGCCGCCGGCTGCCGAGACCGCGCTGCCCGGAGCGCATCGGGGAGGATTCGCGAGACTGCCCACAGCGCCCGTCGAAGTGACCTCCGCGCCCGCCGACGCAGGCGAGCAGCCCTACGCGCCCGTGCAGTGGGCGGTCGCAGAACCGGCGCCCCCGCGCGGCCTGGCCGGCTGGGCACTTGCTTTCGCGGTGGGCGGCCTGGCGTTCGCGCTCTTCGTCGGCTGGGCCTTCCCTCTCGGCCTCGTCGGGATCGTCGTCGCCGTCCTCGCACTGCGACGACCCTTCGAGAGCCGCGCCGTCGCGGTCTGGGCGCTCGTGCTCGGGCTGCTGTCGGTGCTCTACAGCGCGGGTTGGCTGCTGTGGGCCGCCGGCCGTGCCGACATGCTCAGCTGACCCCGACCGCTAGACGCGATCCGCCAGCAGGGCGACGCGTCTGCCGTCGATACGCGTGACGAAAAGGGTGGCGGATGCGTCGCCCGAGAGCTTCAGTGACTTCCGCAGCACCGCCGGGTCGATGTCGACGCCTCGCTTCTTGATCTCGAGCGTGCCGATGCCGCGCTGGCGGAGGGCCCGGGCGAGTGCCTTGACGTCGGCGGGGAGCTGCTCACGGACGCGGAAGGACGAAACGAATGGACTCGTCAGCGCGGCGTCCGACGTGAGGTAGGCGATGCCGTCCGCGACCATCCCCGCCTGCAGCGCCCGCGCGACGTCGCCGATGAGGCGCGCACGGATGACCGCACCGTCGGGCTCGTGGAGGTAGGCGCCGAGTGCGCGGACGGGTTCGTCCGCAGCATCCTTCGCCGCCGTCAGCTCATGCGCGGAGTCGCCCCGGACCACGAGCGCCGCACGACGCACTCCGTCACGGGCGAGCGTTCCCGACCACAGCACGAGTTCGATGGTCGACCCGTCGGCGCTCACCCATTGCGCCTCCACGTGCGGCGGGAGGGCGCTGCGATCGAATCCCGGACCGAGCTTGATGCCGGTCGGCATCCGCTCCGCGAGCGCGAAAGCCCACTCCAGCGACGGCGTGTAGTCCTCGGGACGCACCCGGGAGGTCTCGCTGTGGCCGGCCGTCCGCCGCGCGGGATCGAGCCACACCGCGCCGCGCTCGCCGGGTGACGCGAATCGTGCGGCCAGATCCACGTCCTCGGCGCGCGCGTGCTGCACGGTGACCGCATCGCCGAAAGGCGCGAGGTTGTACGCGGCGATGGCTGCCGTCACCTCGTCGGCGTCGACCGCGTGCACCCGGAGGCCCAGCGCGGCGAAACCCAGCGCATCGCCGCCGATACCGCACCCGAGGTCGGCGACCGCCGTCACGCCCGCCTCGCGGAACCGGCCCGCATGCCGTGCGGCGATGGACAGCCGGGTCGCCTGCTCGAGGCCGGCGCGGGTGAACAGCATCCGATCCGCGAACTCGGCGAACTTGCCGCGCGCCTTTGCGCGCAGGCGTGCCTGCCCGACCGCCGCCGAGACGAGGGCGGGGGACCGGCCGTCGGCGCGCAGCCGGGAGACGGCTCGCCCGACGTCGTCGGTCGATTCCATCGGGGGGAGGCTGTCGACGAGCCGCAGACCTTCGGGGGTCAGCAGGGCGCCGAGCTCTGCTGCATCCACGCTGCCAGCCTAGCCCGGGCGCTCCGGGTGCCTCACCTCGACGACGTGCGCAGATCGACGCGGAGTTCGCAGACAGGCGGCACTGCTCTGCGAAGCACGCGGGATCCTGCGAGCTTCGCGCGGCGGCGGGGGTGACGGGGATCGGAGAGGCGGTCGGCGGGCGGGAGCCGGTGGGCGATGGGGGCAGGCGGGCGCCGCGGAAACCCCGGATGCCGCAACCCCTGACCACCGGAAGCCCACGGCTCGATCCCCCTAAGGCCCCCACCCCCGGCCCCGAAAACCCCCTCCCATGGCGCAGCGAAGCCCGGAGGCTTCCCCGATGTGGTCGTTCGCGTGCGCTCGTAGCGTGAAGCCACACCACAAATACGTCGGGGCCCTTGACCCCGGGATGGGGAAGAACTCATGGCTGACATCGACACCGAAGAATTCAACGACTCGTTCAACACGGGCACGTGGAACTCGGGCAACACCGAGAACACGGCGAACAGCGCGAACCTGGGCGTCGTGGTCGGAGATTCCTTCAACGAGGACAACTCGACCAACGACAGCGGCAACACCGACCTCGGGATCACGGACTCGTGGAACGAAGACAACTCGACGAACGACAGCGGCAACACCACCGTCGATGTCGCCGATTCGTTCAACCAGGACTCCAACGACATCGACACCGACATCACGGACTCGTGGAACGACAACTCCGACAACTCGGTCGACGACCACTCCGACAACTCGATGAACGACTCGGGCAACGACTGGTCGACGCAGACCACGACCGACTCGTTCAACACCTGGACGGATGCCTCGACCGATGACCACTCCGTCAGCGTCGGCATGCGCGAGTACAACACCGGCTTCGGCGATGTGACGCTCGGCGGCGGTTCTGCCGGTGGCGGCAGTGGCGACACGATGATCAACAACCAGAACACGGTGATCGACCAGTCCTTCAACGCCAACGTCGACGGCGGCGTCTGGGGCGGGGGCGGCAGCAGTGCGGTCGTCGCATCGGGTGACGAGGCGTACGCGGCCGGCGGCGACATCAACCTGTCGACCGACGTGGACTACTCCACCAACATCAGCGGCGGCGGCGACGTGAACATCGGCAACGAGACCACGATCACCAACGTCATCGACTCGAACAACAGCTGGGACGAAGAGACCAACTGGGAGGACAGCTCCACGAACACGAGCATCAGCGACTCCTGGAACGACCAGTCGCAGGACTACACCGCGACCGACTCGTTCAACTCGTCGGAGCTGTGGGACACCACGAACGAGGTCAACCTCGACGTCGACGCGATCGTCGACAGCCACGACGCGGCGATCATCGAGGGCTGACCCACTCGCCCGGCCGTCGGTGGATCCGGCGGCCGGGCATCCACCCCACTGAACTCCCCCGCTTCGCGCGGCGAATGGAAAGAGACCGATCATGGCCGATTACACATCCACCGAATTCAACGACTCGTTCGACACCAAGGTGAAGGATTCGTTCAACACCAGCAACACCACGAACACGACCAACCTCGCCGTCGATCTCGACGGCGTCGGAAACACCGACGACTCCGTCAACGGCAGCGGCAACGTCGACACCGAGGTCACCGGGTCGGGCAACACCGACGACTCGGTCAACGGCAGCGGGAACTACGACGTCACGCTCGATGACGTGGGCAACGTCGACTCGCACGACCAGACCTGGTCGGCGGACGGCTCGTTCAACGACAACAGCGACAACTCGACCGACGACAACAGCGACAATTCGATCAACGGTTCGTACAACGACCACTCGTCGGACGTCGTCGAGGGATCGTTCAACTCGCACGTCGACGCGTCGACCGACGACCACTCGATCGAGGTCGGCACCCGCGACTACAGCACCGGATTCGGCAGCCTCGGACTCGGCGGCGGCGCGGGCGGCGACGGTGACCTCTGGGTCAACAACCAGAACACGATCGTCGACCAGTCCGTCAACGGCAACTTCGAGGGATGGGGCGAAGGGTCGTTCGAGGGCAGCTCTGCGGTCGTGGCATCCGGTGATGGATCCATGGCGGCCGGTGGCGACCTGAACCTGAGCCAGAGCGTCGACCGCTCGACCAACATCGACGCCGGCGGCGACGTCAACATGGGCAACGAGACGATGATCACCAACGTGGTGGGCTCGTACAACGACCACACGTCGACGTCCACCTGGACCGACTCGTCGACCAACTCCGACGTCGCGGACTCGTACAACGACATGTCGGAGAGCTACTCGGCCGACTCGTCGTTCAACGAATCGCTGGAGGTCGACACCGCCAGCAGCTGGAACGTGGACGCCGACGTGATCTGGGGCAGCGACGATGCCGCGATCGCGACCGATGTGCCCATGGAGTCCGCGGACTTTGACGGCTCCTGACATCCGATCGGGCGCGCGTTCCGAACAAAACACGTGAGAACACAGACCTCGGGCGAGAGCAGTCCGAGGTCTGTGTTCTTCGTGCGGCGCGATCTCGCACGCACGCCGTGACCGCGGCGGCGACGCGATCCTGATCGGATGCCGCGAACAAGGGAGTTCCTCATGACCGATACCGCCCGTCCTGCGGAGCGCGCAGCCACGGCAGGGGACGACCTCGCGTCCTCCTCGCTGGCTCGCCAGCGATCGCCCATCGTCGCGCTCGTCGACCAGGCCACGGCGTTCTCGACGTCGGTCGGTCGAACGGACCTCGTCCAGAGACTCCAGCAGACCAGATCGCGTTTGATGGATCCCTACGTGCGCGTCATCATCGTCGGGCAGTTCAAGCAGGGCAAGAGCAAGCTCGTGAACGCTCTGGTCAACGCGCCCGCGTGCCCCGTCGACGACGACATCGCCACGAGCGTGCCGACCGCCGTGTCCTTCGCGGCGGAGCCGGCCGCCTTCGCCCTCCTGCGCAAAGACGAGGGCGTGGAGTCGTCGATCGAGCGGGTGCCGATTCCGCTCGCCGACCTCGCCGACTACGTCTCGGAGAGCGGCAATCCCGACAACGAGCGGGATCTGGTCGGCGCCGAGGTCATGCTGCCGCGCGAACTGCTCAAGGGCGGGTTGCGGCTCGTGGACTCCCCGGGAGTGGGCGGCGTCGAGTCGACCCGCTCGGTGAGCACCCTCGCCGCGCTGTCGACGGCGCACGCCGTGCTGCTGGTCTCGGACGCCTCGCAGGAGTACACCGAGCCGGAGGTGCAGTTCCTCCGCCATGCGCTGCGCGTCTCGCCGAACGTGGCGGCGGTGCTGACGAAGACCGACATCTATCCGGCCTGGCGGCACATCGAGCACATCGACCGGTCGCACCTCGGCGACGTCGGCGAGATCCCCATGTTCGCGGTGTCGAGCGATCTGCGCATGCTCGCGGCGCAGGAACAGGACCGCGAACTTAACGAGGAATCTGGCTTCCCCGCGCTCGTCGCGCACCTGCGGCGCGACGTGCTCGGCAAGGCCGAGATCGTCCACCAGCGCGGTGCGGTGCACGACCTCGCGTCGGTCGCCGACCAGCTCGCGATCACCGTGAGCACCGAGCTCAACGCCCTGCTTCATCCCGAGGACACCCCCAGGATGATCGCGCAGCTCGAGGAGGCGAGGACCCGTGCCGACGAGTTCCGCAGCCGGTCTTCGCGGTGGCAGGTGTCGCTCAGTGACGGCATCGCCGACCTCATCGCCGACACCGAGCACGATCTGCGCGACCGCCTCCGGAAGGTGCAGCGCGAAGCCGAGGTCGCGATTGACGAAGGCGATCCGGGCCCCATCTGGGACCAGATCGCCGAATGGCTCGACCAGCGCATCTCGGCCGCGGTGTCCGAGACCTTCGTGTGGACCAACGAGCGCTCGCGGTGGCTGTCGGAGCGCGTGGCGGAGGAGTTCACGGCGGGGGAGTCGACCATCCCGTTCATCGATGTCGGCGACACCGACGGTGTGCTCGCTCCGGTGGAGCAGCTTCAGGGGATGGACGAGGGCAGGCTCGGGGCGGCCGAGAAGATCTACATCGGCGTCCGCGGGTCGTACGGCGGCGTGCTGATGGCGGGGCTCGCCACGAGCCTGGTGGGACTGACGCTGATCAACCCCCTCTCGCTGCTGGTCGGAGTGCTCGTCGGCCGGCGCGCGTACCGGGAGGACATGTCCTCGCGGCTCTCGCGGCGGCAGGCGGAGGCGAAGAATCTCGCACGTCGCCACATCGAGGACGTCGTGTTCCAGGTCGGCAAGCAGCTCAAAGACAGACTGCGACTCGTGCAGCGCGTCGCGCGGGACCACTTCGGCGCGATCGCCGACCAGCTGCATCGTTCGCTCGCCGACTCGGTCCTCGCCGCCAAGCAGGCCGCGACCGTGTACGCCTCCGATCGCGACGGGCGCATCGCAGAACTGCGGGGACAGCTCGCGCGCATCGAGGCGTTGCGGTCGAAGATCCCGGCGCCGGCGGCGCTCGACGCGGGCGTCCCCTCCGCGGGAGCGCTGACCTCCGGGGCGCGCCGATGATGCGTGGCGGCCTCGGCGAGCTGACCGGTCTCCTCGACGAGACGCGGGAGCTGTACGCCGACGACACGTCCGCGATCGCCCAGCTCGACCGCTGGCAGCAGCGGCTGCGCGAGCCGCTCCGCCTCGCCGTCGCGGGCATGGTCAAAGCCGGCAAGTCGACGGTTCTGAACGCGCTGATCGGCGAGCAGATCGCCCCGACGGATGCGGGCGAATGCACCCGGACCGTCACGTGGTACCGCTACGCCCGCACCGCGCGCATCACCGCCCGTCTCATCGGTGGGGGCGAAGTGCGCCTGCCCGTGACCAGGTCGGACGGCGCGCTGGTGATGGATCTCGGGGGGAGGCAAGCCGAGGACGTCGCCCGCATCGACGTCGAATGGCCTTCCGAGAGCCTCCGCTCGACCGTGCTGATCGACACGCCGGGCATCGCCTCGATATCCGCCGATGTCTCCGAGCGGTCCGTGCGCTTCCTTACACCGACGGATGCCCCGTCCGAAGCCGACGCGATCCTGTATCTGCTCCGGCACATCCATGCTTCCGACGTGTCGTTCCTCGAGGCCTTCCGCGACGCCGCGGCGGGCTCGTCGCAGACGATCAACGCCGTGGCGCTGCTGTCGCGCGCCGACGAGATCGGGTCCGGTCGCATCGACTCCCTGCTGTCGGCTGCGCGCATCGCCAGCCGTTACCGGCAGGACGGCGCTCTGCGCTCGCTGGCACTGGGGTGCATCCCGGTAGCCGGCCTGTTGGCGGAGGGAGCGCGCACTCTGCGCGAGAACGAGTTCTCGGCGTTCCAGGAGCTCGCGGGCTTGGATCGCAGCATCCGCGATCGGATGCTGATCTCCGTCGACCGCTTCACGCGGCCGGGGGAGCAGACCACGCTGAGCGTCCAGCGCCGAGCGGCGCTCCTCGACCGGTTCGGCATCTTCGGCGTGCGCCTGGCCGCGGCACTCGTACGCGGCGGCGCACGCTCGTCGTCCGCGCTGTCGGAACGGATGGTCCAGCAGAGCGGGCTCATCGAGGTTCAACGTTTCGTCGCCGAGCAGTTCCGCTCGCGGGCGACCGCGCTCAAGGCCCGAGTGGTCGTCGAGGGAGTCGAAGCACTCCTGAGGGATGACCCGCGGGCAGGTTCCGACCGCGTCCTGGCCTCTCTCGAGCGGGTGACGGCCAACAGCCACGACCTGCGCGAACTCGATCTCCTTGCGAGCCTGCGCACCAGCGGATCCGATCTCTCGGACGATGATGCCGTCCAGGCCGAGCGCATCGTCGGGGGAGCCGGTACCCCCGCTCTCTCGCGATTGGGGCTGCCGGATCTCGCGACCACCGTGCAGATCCACGATCGCGTCGAAGAGCTCCTCGCGCGGTGGCGGTCTCTTGCGGAGGCCCCCCTGAGCGACCGGCGGACCGTAGAGCTGTGCCGTGTCGTGGTGCGCAGCCTGGAGGGCGCTGCCTCAGAGCTGGGTGTCGGCCGCCGGAGCGATCGGTCCGCGCCGGACGTCGTGCTTGCGGGCGGTCCACCGCAGCGCCTGGGGTAGGACGCTGACCAGAAGTCCTGCCGTCGCCGCGCCGATCTGCAGCAGCATGATCTGCTCGAGGGGCATCCCGCGTTCACCGAACGCGACGAGTTCGCGCGCGATCAGGAAGACGCCGACCTGTGCCAGCAGTGACCCGAACTGCCACCACCGCACGTTCGGCCGCCGGTTCGAGAACGAGACCTGGAACACGATCTGCAGCAGGACGATCGCGACCGTGGGGGCGAAGATCGACCAGAACACGATGTCGGCCGCAGCGGTGTAGGTCTGCTCGGCACGCGTCCCGTCGACGGTGCGGACGAGTTCCGCGATGTCGGGGAGCTGCGCCTGCCGGATGACGAACATGTAGACGATGGCAGCCGCGCCCAGCAGAAGACTGACGATCCAGAACAGCTGGCTGACCCGGACGAAGAACGGCGGTGGCAGCTTGACGAGGACCGGCGGGGCGTCGGTGCTGCGCAGCGGCGGCCGGGCGGGGATCGCGGCGCGCTCGACGCCGCGTCCGCTTCCCTCGTCGGGTTGTGCAACGGCGCCGCCCGTCACGGCGGTCGAGGAGGTGACGGATGCCGCGGCTTCGGGGGCGGCATCCGTCACGGTCTGATCGGTCTGCGTTCCGGCTTCCGCGGCTGTGTCCGCATCAGCCGGCTCGCCGACGGCCCCGGAATCGGAGTGCCGGGAGGGGGTGAACAGGCGCATGGCCTAGAACTGGTCGTCGGCCGCGGGCTCGTCGCCCATGACCGTGTCGGTGCTGCCGTACAGGTCGGTCGAGTCGGCGTCCGACTCGAGCTCGGCGTACTGCGCCGCGGAGTCGACCGGCGCCTCCACGGAGGCAGGTTCGGCATACTCCTCGACGGGGGCCTCCTCGGCGGGGGCTTCATCGATGGGCGCGTCCTCGCCGCCTTCCGCCGGCGCGGCACCGTCGGCCGGCACGACCGTCGGGTCGGCGTCGAGCGAGGGATCGTCGACGACGTCCACGATGACGGTCGAGTCGGTCGTTGTGGTGACGTCGGTGTCCTGGTTCAGCGACCCGTCGACGGTCGTCGTGGTCGAGTCGTCGTTGAACGACCCGTCGACGTCGGTGTCGGTGGAGTCGTCGTCCGTCGTCGCCTCGTCGGTGTCGACGTTCAGCGAGTCCTCGATGACCGACACATCGGTGTCGTTGCCGATGTTGACGTTGCCGTCGGCATCGATTGTCGTCGACTGATCGAGCGTCTTGTCGACGTCCACATCACCGGCGGCGGCGATCGCTTCGTCGCCCGATGCCACCGTGGCTTCGTTGTCGAAGGTCTGCGTGACATCGCCGTCGGCCCAGATGTTCTGGTTGACCGACTGGTCCACGATCGTGTCGCGGTCATCGACCCACTGGAAGTGGGTGGTGACCTGCTTGATCTCACGGACGACGGGATTGTCGTGCGAGTCGTGCGACTCGGAGCGCACGTACACCGCCTTGGGCACGGCGACCTGAACGACCTGGGTGCGCTCGATCACGACCGGGGCCACGGCCGCCACATCCGCCGCGGTGGCGTGGCTGAGTCCGCGGTGCAGCAGCGCGGCATCCGGATCCTCGTCGAACTCCGCGGCGGCGACGGGGTCGCGCAGCAGGCTCAGGATGAATTCGATCAGGGCTTCGGCGACTGTTGCGAGCGTAAGGCTCATGCTCGGCTCCTCAATGTGTAGAACTTCTTCTGACGGTAGGTGGTGGCACGTGCGCCGCGCGTCGGGGTAACCCCCGCATCAGGCGGTGGGGGACTAGGGGTTTGAGGAGGGAGGCGTCATGCCGAGGCCCGCTTGCGGCGCGGCTCGGCGGACGACGTCGACGACTCAGCCGCGCTCTCGTCCCGCTCTTCGGATCCCGCCTCCTCGAGGACGGGCCGCAGCTTGGCGATCAGGTCGGATCTGTTGGTCGCCCCCAGACGGCGGCGGATGCGGGCGATGTGGTGCTCCGCGGTGCGGGGCGAGATGAAGATGGATGCTCCGATCTCGGCGTACGTCTTTCCCTGAACGACCAGGGCCGCCACCTCGAGTTCGCGGGTGCTGAGGTCGCTGTGCGCACGCGGCTGAGCCGACACCGGCGCGGGCCCCGTGTCTTCCAGCGCGGTGGGACGTCCTTCGTCGCGGGGGTGCAGCTGTCGGGCGCACGCGAGGAGGCGCGAGATCTCCCGCCTGTCCTCGGTGCGCGCGGCGCCCTGCCCTGCGAGGCGAGCGCCGTCCCATGCGAGGCCGACCGTGCCGAGGCCGAGCGCGGCGGTCTCGATCGCTTCGACGTCGACGGACCCCGCGAGGACGGCGGTCCACACGCGACCGGCCTGCGCCATCATCGCGGCGAGCCGGTTGTGAGGGGCGGCCGCAACCAGGGCGCGGGCATGGGGAGTGAGGTCGGACGGACGGGCACGCAGGATTCCCTGCTGGATTCCGGCCCAATGCAGGTGGGATGACCACAGGGGCGGTGCCCCGAGTCGCTCGATCTGCGCGCACGCCTGCGTGAAGTGCGGCCGGACGCGGTCGACGTCGCCGACGCGGGCGGCGGCCACGACGAATTCGCTCAGCGGCAGCAGGCTGAACACGTCGAAGCGTGCCCGCAGCAGGCTTTCGCGAGCAGCACGCCAGGCCGACGCGAGCGCCGCCGAGTCGTGGTAGCGCCGCGCGATCGCGACCGACAGTGCGTCGAGCAGCAGCTTCTCGCGAGGATCGAGCGAGCGCGACTCGGGCACGATCGCCTGCAGCGCGGTCTCGACCTCGTGAGCGCGCTCCTGCTGGAGGGCGACCCACGCCCGCCACAGCAGGAGGCGCCGCGACGCCCACGCGCCGCCGTGGCCGCTGTGCACGGCCTGATCGAGCACGGAGTGAGCGACGTCCGGTTCGCCGACGTTCAGCGCGGCGACGGCCGCGATGACGGCGGGGAGCTCCGGTATCGCGTCGGAGCTGCCGGAGGCGCTGTACATCTCGGCGGCGCGCACCAGCTCGTGCAGGGCCTCGTGAGCCGAGCCGGTGAGTGTTTCGCGCATGCCGCGGGTCAGCAGGTCCATCGCGACGGTCAGCGTGGACGGCATCGTCTGCGCGGGCGGAGCCACTGCGTCCGACAGGAGCGCACCGCGGTCCGCCACCGCCAGCGCCACGATCGCGGCGCGAGCCGACGTCTCGGCTGTGCGGTGCACCGAGGAGCGGTAGACCGCGTCGCTCATCGGCATGAGCCCGCGCGCTGCCCAGATCGCCGCGCCCACATCGGCGGCGCGGTCGTGGTCGGGGTGTTCGGCGGCGATCGCGACACCGTCCAGGAAGGCGCTCGCCGCGTCGATCCGGCCCAGCGACCACTCCACCTGCGCCTGGCGGATCGCGACCGTCGCGGCGTCCGCGCCGGCGTCGCGTGCGCTGCGGTACAGCTCGCGCGCTCGTACGGGGTCGTTCTGCCGAGCGGCGTCGGCGTGGCTCTGCAGCACGCGGGCCACCCGCGGATCGCGCACACCTCCGAGGAGCTGGCGGACGGATGCCTCGTGGGCGGAGTCGCCCGCGACGGTGGCGTACAGCGCGATGACCCGATCGAGCGGCAGCGTGGCACGCACCGCCGCGCGGACGGCCGGAACGGGTTGGCCGCTGCGGAGCAGGAGACCAGCCGCGTAGGCCGACCCGAGCAGATCGTCGTCGGCCGCGACGGACGGGGAGTGATCGTCGGGGGCGGTGCAGACCGCCTCCACCACGGCGCGCGTCGCCGGGTCCAGGGCGCGCAGGCGGTGCGCGATGACGTCCTGCAGCGCATCGCCGATGGCTCCGTGCGCGCCGTCGCCTGCGCACTCCCCGCTGTCATGGACGGACAGCGACTCGGCGACCAGCCACGACATCCCTCCGGTGAGCGCGAGGATGTCGTCGACGCAGGCGCGAGGCATCCGTCGATCCCGTTCCTCGAGATGCACCTGCACATCGCTGCGGGAGATGTGGCCGAGGACGATCGCCGACTGGGCCCGCTCGAGCGTGTCCGCGATCTGCTGCAGGGTCGGCGGAAGCGGCCCGGGTCGGGTGGCGATGACGACCGCCGCCGCCGGATCGCCCGTGCGGCTCTGCACGGCAGCGATCTGGGCGGGGGTGAGCAGGTGGGCATCGTCGATCATCAGCACCGTCGAGGCGGGAACGGCGGCGATGTCCGACTCGCCGCGCGCCAGCGACGTCGCGGTGCCCTGGGCGGTCAGAGCGCGGCGAAGGTGTCGCATCACGCGCGACTTGCCCGAGCCGGCGGGGCCCACCACCAGCGCCCGGGAGGGGGCGGTGCCGGCGGCGATGCCGTCGACGTGAGCGCGGGCCAGACGTGTCCAGAGCAGGGGAGTGTCGGCGATGCGCAGAGCGGTTTCGGCATTCAGGGACATGAGATCACCGGTCCGTTCCGTCGGCGTCGGTGCGGGGGAACACCACGACGACGTCGTTGTCGGGGGCGGGCGTCAGCAGCGGGGACGAGGGGTTCGTCGTGGTGGGGGCGGGATCGGTGTCGGCCGCCTCGTCGGCCGGGTCACCGGCGGCGGGGTCGTCGACGGTCACCGCGGGACTGTCGCTGACGCTCGGCGATGTTCTTTCGGGCGCACCGGAGTCGCCCAGCGTCTGCGAGACGAAGATGCCTCCGGCCAGGACGAGGGCCCCGGCCGAGATACCCGCGACGGTGACGATCCGCCCGATCCGCGACGGGCGCTCCCGCACCGCGTCCTCGGGCGCTTCACGGTCTGCCTCGGGCGCCGCAGGCCGATCCGCCGCCGCGTCGTGTGCCGGCCGGCTGCCGCCGAACAGCACACGCCGTTGTCTGGGCGGGCGCGCCGACGTGCCGTGGTGATGCGCAGTGGATCGGTCGGGATCCCCGATCGAGGGGGAGTCGGATGCCGCGTCGCCGGCAGCCTCGCGTGCGGTCGCGATCTCGGCGCACATCCGTGCGGCCCCGAGGGCCATGATCGCCTTGGGGTCGCTGTCGACGGCGATCGGCCGATCGAATCGTTCGGAGAGCAGCTGTGCGATACGCGGGATGCGCGAGGATCCGCCCGTGAGGAGGACCGCCTCGATCTCCGCCGGAGCGACCTGTGAGCCCGCGATCGCCTCGGCGAGAGCATCCACCGTGTCGACGATGCCCGCTTCGATCATGTCCTCGAACTCGGAGCGGGTCAGCCGGACGGTCACCGAGCGTCCGCCGAGCATCACCGGGATGACCGCCTCGGAATCGAACGAGAGCGATTCCTTGGCCTCGATGCACTCGCGCCGGAGGGCGGTGAGGGCCATCCGCGACTCCGGGTCGTCCCCGAGGTCGGCGGCAGTCAGCCCGGCCGCTTGCACCGCGTGCCGGACCACGACGTCGTCGAGATCGGCGCCGCCGAAAGAGGAGAGGCCCTGCGGCTGCCCGAGCACATCCACGTGACCGTTCCCGACGCGCAGCACCGCCGCATCGAAGGTGCCCCCGCCGAGGTCGTAGAGCGCGAGGACTCGTTCGCGTGCCAGAGGGCGCTCGGCGACGTAGTGACGGGCCGCGGCCTCCGGCTCGGTGAAGAGTACGGCGTCGCGCCATCCTTCGCGTGAGAGGGCGTCCCGGACCAGCTCGCGCCGATAATCGCCCCACCCGAGCGGGACGGTGACGGCGACCCCGGACGGCTCGCGCCCCTCGCGTTCGGACACGGTGTCGACCACCCAGGCGACGGTCCGCGCGTAGAGCTGCTCGGGGGTGAACCGCTGATCGCCCGCGCGGATCGGAACGTCGTCGCCGATGCGACGCGTGAACTCGCGGACGAGTCGCGCGGGTTGCACGATGCCCCGACGGATCGCGGCATCCGAGAACAGCAACTCGCCCTCCGCGACGAAAACGGCCGTCGGAGCGCTGGCGAGGTGCCTGCCGAGCGGGAAGCCATCGACGTGCACGGCGCGATCGGCGCCGTAGCGGGCTGTGGCGGCGGCGGTGCGGCTCATGCCCACATCGACGGCCAGATAGTACGGCGCTGTCATCATCCGACTCCCCAGTCGATCCTGCTCGCAGGCCGGGCGCCACGGGGGCAGCGCCTTTGCCTACACCAGCGATTCGGCGTCGGCGCGGATTCGGATTGGAGTGCGACCGAGATTGGCACTCGCGTTGCATGAGTGCCAGCTGTTCCCTAGACTGGGGTTAGCACTCTCAGGGTGAGGGTGCTAACCAGTCTTAGTTTCCAGGTTTCAAGAAAGAGGTAGACCGTGTCGGTTTCCACTCAGGTTTCCATCAAGCCGCTCGAGGACCGCATCGTCATCCAGCAGGTCGAGGCGGAGCAGACCACGTCCAGCGGTCTTGTGATCCCCGACACCGCCAAGGAGAAGCCCCAGGAGGGCGAGGTCGTGGCCGTCGGCCCCGGTCGCATCGACGACAACGGCAACCGCGTTCCGATCGACGTCGCCGTCGGCGACCGCGTGATCTACAGCAAGTACGGCGGCACCGAGGTCAAGTTCGGCGCGGACGAGTACCTCGTGCTCTCGGCTCGCGACGTGCTGGCGGTCGTCGTCCGCTGATCGGATCTTTTTCGAGAAGGGCCCGGATGCTTCGGCATCCGGGCCCTTCCTTCGTCCTGAAGGCAGACGGGGTATCCGCCGGTGGCAGGATTGCGCGGCTGAACGGCAGGCGACGGATGCCTCGACCCGGCCTCGACGGCGGTCGCGACCCCGCTCGGTCCTAGGGTGGATGAGTGACCTCGAAGAATGCCGAAACCCCCGCCGCGGCATCCGATGTCCCTTCGAACAGCGAGGCGGAGGCCGCACGCCAGCGCACGCTGGGAGGCGTGTATGCGTTCGGCGCCTACCTCCTGTGGGGCTTCCTCCCGCTCTACTTCGTCATCCTCGCGCCGACCGGCCCCTGGGAGCTCGTCGCGTGGCGCATCCTGTTCTCGCTCGTCTTCTGCGTGCTGCTGCTGACGGTGACGCGGGGGTGGGCGGCCCTCGGGCGCATTGTCCGCAACCGCCGCCTGCTGGGCTGGACGGCTGTCGCAGGCGCGCTCATCTACGTCAACTGGCAGGTCTTCATCATCGGCACCCTCAGTGGGCACGTGATCGAGACGAGCCTGGGGTACTTCATCAATCCGATCGTGACGGTGCTGCTCGGGGTGCTCGTGCTCCGCGAGCGCTTGCGCGTTCCCCAGTGGATCGCGATCGGACTGGCCGCGGTCGCGGTGATCGTGATCGTCGTCGGGTACGGCTCCTTCCCGTGGATCGCCCTGTCGCTCGCGTTCTCGTTCGGTCTCTACGGACTGGTGAAGAAGCGGATCGGGCCCGCGGTCGACGCCGTCAGCGGTCTCTCGCTCGAGACGGTCTGGCTCGCCCCGGTGGCCGTGGTGCAGCTCATCGCGGTGAGCGCGACGACCGGCCTGACGATCGGCAACGTCTCGGTCGGACACACGATCCTGCTCGTCCTGACCGGGGTCGTCACGGCCGTCCCGCTGCTGCTGTTCGCCGCGGGGGCGCGTCGCGTGCCCCTCACCGTCATCGGGCTGCTGCAGTTCATCGCCCCGATCATGCAGTTCATCTTCGGCGCCTTCGTGCAGGGCGAGCCGATGACACCTGAGAGGTGGGTCGGCTTCGGGCTCGTCTGGCTCGCGCTCATCCTGCTGAGCGCGGATTCCGTCATCTTCTCCCGCCGTGCGCGGGGGGCCTCGGACGTCGCCGCCGTCGTGTGAGCGAGCGCGGCTTCCGGATGCCGCGGACCCAGGCCTCATAACGATTTGACGGCGTTACAAACCGTTAACGAACGGCAACATCGCCGAGACCGTACCGCGGTTAGGTTGGGGACACTGGGCAAACGCATAAGTCTGCCCGCGTTTCTACACAGCAAGGAGCACCATGAGCGTTTTTACCCGAGGTAACGCCTCCCGATCCCGCGTCCGAGCGGTGATCGGCGGTCTCGCCATCGCCGGCGTCAGCGCCCTCGTTCTGGCAGGATGCGCGGGCGGAGGCACCGCCGCCGAGCCCTCCTCGTCCGGAGGAGCACCCGCGGAGGACCTCACCCTGAAGATCGGCACCGTCCTGCCGCAGACCGGCAGCCTCGCATTCCTCGGCCCGCCCGAAGAGGCCGGCGTGCAGTTGGCCATCAACGAGGTCAACGAGGCCGCAGCCGGCGTCACCATCGACGCCACCTTCGGCGACTCGGGCGATGCCGACAACAAGGCGTTCGAGACCACCGTCCCGAAGCTGCAGAGCGAAGGCGTCTCGGCCATGATCGGTGCCGCCTCGTCGGGCGTCACCAAGCTCTTCCTCGACAGCAACGTCAGCGAGGGCATCATCACGTTCTCGCCGGCCAACACGTCGCCCGACTTCACGACGTGGGATGACGACAACCTGTACTGGCGCACGGCTCCCAGCGACTTGCTCCAGGGCGAGGTGCTCGGCAACCTGGTCGCCGAGGACGGTCACAAGAACATCGGCATCATCTACCAGAACGACGCTTACGGCACCGGTCTGTACGGCGTCGTGAAGGACGTCTTCGAGTCCACCGGCGGCACCGTCGTGGCCGAGGCCTCCTACAACGACGGCGACGCATCCTTCGACGCCCAGGTGGCGACGATCGCTGCGGCGAAGCCCGACGCGATCGTCCTGATCACGTTCGACCAGTTCGCGACCATCGCGCCGCTGCTGGTCAACGCGGGTGAGGATGCCGCGAACTTCTACCTCGTCGACGGCAACCTCAAGCAGTGGGGTGCAGACGTCAGCGTCAGCCTCGAGGGCGCGAAGGGCACCACGCCCGGCCCGGTACTCTCGGACGACTTCCAGGAGCGACTGAACACCGCCTGGACGGCTGAGGGCAACGCCGCGCTGGAGGACTTCTCCTACGCAGCCGAGTCCTACGACGCGGTCGTGCTCCTCGCACTGGCTTCGCTGTCGGCCGGGTCGACCGATGCCGCCGACATCGCCGGCAAGCTGCAGGAAGTCTCGGGTGGAACCGGTGACGGCGAGAAGTGCGAGAACTTCGCCGACTGCGCCGCGATCATCAACGCCGGCAACGTGCCCGACTACGACGGATACTCCGGCGGAGTGGCGTTCGACGACGCGGGCGACCCGACGGAGGCCACGATCGGTGTCTTCCAGTACGGTGCCGACAACACGCACACGCGCATCAACTGAGCGCAACCGCATGACGAAGGGCCCCGGAGCGATCCGGGGCCCTTCTGCGTAGCCCGTCCTCGACCGACGTCGAGAGCCGACGAAAAGGAGGAGCGGATGCCTCGGCATCCGCTCCTCCTTTTTCGTCGTGGACCTACTCGTCCTCGGCGCCGAGGGTGCCCAGGTACAGGCCGATGACCTTGGGATCGTTGAGGAGCTCACGACCGGTGCCGTGGTACGCGTCGCGACCCTGGTCCAGGACGTAGCCCCGGTCGCAGATCTGCAGACAGCGGCGGGCGTTCTGCTCGACCATGATCGTCGTCACGCCGGCCTTGTTGATGTCGGAGACGCGGATGAACGCATCGTCCTGGCGCACGGGGGAGAGGCCCGCCGACGGCTCGTCGAGCAGCAGCACGGACGGATCCATCATGAGTGCGCGCGACATCGCCACCATCTGACGCTCGCCGCCCGAGAGCGATCCCGCGCGCTGCTTGAGACGCTTGCCCAGCTCGGCGAAGATGCCGGTGACGAACTCCAGACGCTCGGTGTAGATCTTGGGGTTCTGGTAGAGCCCCATCTGCAGGTTCTCCTCGATCGAGAGCGAGGGGAAGACGTTGTTGGTCTGAGGCACGAATGCGACACCGCGCTTCACGAGCTTGTCGGCCTTGAGGCCCACGATGCTCTCGCCCTTCACGGTGATGTCACCGCCCCGCACCTTCACCAGTCCGAAGATCGCCTTGAGGAGCGTCGACTTGCCGGCACCGTTCGGGCCGATGATGCCGATGAGCTCACCCTGGCGGGCGATGAGATTCGTGTTGTTCAGGATGTTGACGCCGGGCAGGTAGCCGGCGACGAGGTCTTTCACCTCGACGACGACGTCGTCCGTCTTGGCCACGGAGCGCACGCCCGCGTGGTCGACCTCGGCGGGTGCTCCCGATCGGGGGGCGGACTCGCTCATTTCGCCTCTTCCTGCTTCGCGTTCGTGCTGCCACCGGCCTCGGCGATGGACTCGCGCTCGGCCTCCTGGATCTCGGCGAGCAGTTGCTGTGCCTCGGCGTCGACGACGCCCTCATGGCGTCCCGTGATGATGCCGAGGTCGACGTCCTGGTGACTGCCCAGGTAGGCGTCGATGACGGCCTTCTCCTGCATCACCATGTCGGGCGGGCCCTCGGCGACGACGCGTCCCTCGGCCATCACGACCACCCAGTCGGCGATGTGGCGCACCATGTGCATGTCGTGCTCGACGAACAGGACCGTCATCCCGAGTCCCTTGAGGTCGAGGATGTGGTCGAGGAGCGATTGCGTCAGGGCGGGGTTGACACCCGCCATGGGCTCGTCGAGCATCACCAGGGTGGGATCGCTCATCAGTGCACGAGCCATCTCGAGCAGCTTCCGCTGACCGCCGGACAGCGAGGCCGCGAAGTCGGCCTCCTTCGCGTCGAGCTTGAACCGACGGAGCAGGTCGCGGGCCTTGTCTTCGATGTCGGTGTCCTGCGCACGCCAGAAGGCGGGGATGAAGCTCGTCCAGAACCGCTCGCCCCGCTGGCCGGTGGCGCCGAGCTTCATGTTCTCCAGGACGGTCAGGAGCGACAGCGCCTTCGTGAGCTGGAAGGTGCGCACCTGGCCCATGCGCGCCACCTTGAAGGCGGGGATGCCCGAGAGGGTCGTGCCGTCGAAGGACCACGTCCCGGTGTTGGGCTTGTCGAATCCGCAGAGCAGATTGAACAGCGTCGTCTTGCCGGCGCCGTTGGGTCCGATGAGCGCGGTGATCGCGCCGCGCGGGATCTCGAGGTGCTCGACGTCGACCGCCGTGAGGCCGCCGAATCGACGCGTCACGTTGTCGACGACCATGATCGGGTCGACTTTCGCGACCCCCGGAGCGGGTGTCCCCTTGGTCAGGCCGGTGGTCTTCGGTCGGCGGATGCTGGCGGTCGAGGTGGGTACGGGGTCGACCCATTCCTCGCCATCTGGGTTACTTGACAAAGGTCATCTCCCTCTTGTCGCCGAGGATTCCCTGCGGGCGGAAGATCACGAGCAGCATCAGGGCGACGCCGACGAGGATGTAGCGCAGCGTACCGGCCTGGATGTCGGTCATGGGCAGGATGCCCTCACTGGCCAGCTGCGGCAGCAGGTTGCCGAGCAGCGCGAGCACCATCCAGAAGATGATCGCCCCGAGCGACGGTCCGAGGATCGTCGCGGCGCCGCCGAGCAGCAGGATGGTCCAGATGAAGAACGTCAGCGACGTCGTGTAGCTGGAGGGGACGACCGCGGAGGGGAGGACGTAGACGATTCCACCCATCGCGCCGATGACGCCACCCACGACGAGGGCTTGCATCTTGTACGCGAACACGTTCTTGCCGAGCGAGCGGACGGCGTCCTCGTCTTCGCGGATGCCCTTCAGGACGCGACCCCACGGGCTGCGCATGAGCGACCAGACCAGCAGGACGGCGATCACCAGCATCCCCAGTCCGAACACCCGCGTCCACAGCACCGTCTCGTTGGACTCCCACGGGCCGAAGCCGTACGTGCCCGGGGGGAACGGGTTGGCGGCGCGGAAACCGGCGTGGTAGCCGCCGAGGCCGTCGGCGGAGTTGGTCCACTTGTCGAAGACCTGCGTCGTGAAGAGCAGACGCACGATCTCGGCCGCGGCGATCGTCACGATCGCGAGGTAGTCGGCGCGCAGCCTCAGCGTCGGGATTCCCAGGATGATCGCGAACAACGCGGCCAGGATCAGTCCGATGATCATGCCGAGCCACCAGGGCCAGCCGAAGCTCAGCACCGAGATGGCGTAGCCGTAGCCGCCGAGGGCCATGAAGCCCGCCATACCGAAGTTGAGCAGCCCGGCATAGCCGAAGTGCACGGCGAGGCCGGTCGCAGCGAGCGCGTAGGCGATCGTCACGGGGCTCAGCAGATAGCCGAGCGTGTTCGAGAGAATTGATCCCCAATCCATGGCCGCTAACCTAATCTCTCTCTACGGCCCAGCAGACCCTGTGGTCTGACGAGCAGAATCAGAATCAGCACGACGAGCGCGCCGGCGTACTTCAGGTCGGAGGGAATGAACAGCGTCGAGGTCTCCACGACGATGCCGACGATGAGGGATCCGAGAAGAGCGCCGAATGCCGTTCCCAGCCCGCCGAGGGTGATCGCCGCGAAGATGAGCAGCAGCATCTGCGTGCCCATGTCCCACTTCACGCCGGGGCGGAAGTAAGCCCAGAGGATGCCCGAGAGCCCGGCGAGGATGCCGGCGAGCACCCAGACGATGCGCACGACGCGATCGACGTTGATTCCGGATGCCGAGGCCAGCTGAGGATTGTCCGAGATGGCACGCGTCGCCTTGCCCACCCGTGTGCGCAGCAGGAAGTAGGCGACGCCGAGGATGACGACGATGCTCACGCCCATGCTCACCAGGTCGATGTAGGACAGCGAGATCGGGCCGAACTGGATCGGCGCGGGGCTCGCGCCGGGCAGCTGATAGGTCTTGCCTCCGACGAAGAACTGGTAGAGGTACCGCAGGGCCAGGGACAGGCCGATGCTGACGATCATCAGCTGGACGACGCCGATGCCTCGTCGCCGGAGTGGTCGCCACAGGCCCGCGTCGAGCGCCAGCCCCAGCACACCGCCCAAGATCACGGCGATGATGATCCCCAGCCAGAAGGGCATGGCCCAGAACGAGGTGAGCACGAGCGCACTCAGCGCGCCGAAGGTCACCATCTCGCCGTGCGCGAAGTTCGAGAGCCCCGTGGTGCCGTAGATGAGCGACGCCCCCATCGCCGCCAGGGCGAGGAGCAGACCGAAGTTGAGGCCGTTGATGAGACGCACTGCCAGTTGATCGACGAAGGATTGCGTGACGCGCTCCCCCTCACCGAGGAAGAGATTGACGATCTTCGACCCGGTCAGGCCGAACTCCACCTCCTGCGAGGCGGAATCCCCGTCGACGATCACGCCGTCGGGCAGCGTCGACTCGTCGACCGTCAGCGTGTAGGTCTCCTTCTCGGGGACGTACAGACGCCAGCGACCGTCCGTGTCGGTGACGGTCTTCGCCTCGAACCCGCCGCCGGAGATGGTCAGCGTGACGTCGGGCACGCCCTTCTCGTCGAAGGTGATGACGCCGCCGAAGTAGTAGTCCGTCGCCTCCTGGTCGCCGCCCGGTGTGTCCGGCGCCGCGGCGTACGCGCCGGGGGCGCTCATGAACATCATCGCTGCGGCGAGCAGCGCGCCGAACAGCGCGACCAACCATGGTTGGACCCGCCGAACGCGTGTAGTCGAAGGACTCACGAAACCTCCCAGTCCGCCGTCCGCGCACCGAGCTTCGGGTCGCGGCAGCGCCGATCACGACGGTACGAGCGTAATGTGTCCAACTTGTTTCGCCTACAACACTCTTGTGATTCCGCGCGGCGCGTCGCGGAAGGAGCGCACGGCCCCCTCGAGCTCCCTCGCACGGAATGAATCCGGGGCCGCGCGCCTTAGAATCTGTATCGGAGCGGGCGACCGCACCGGCCGTCGTCGTCCACTCGAGCAAGGCGCCGCGCGCGCAGGAGAACCCACATGGAGCAGCACGATCCCTTCGGCTTCGTCGGACTGACGTACGACGATGTCCTTCTCCTCCCCGGTCACACCGACGTCATCCCCAGCGAGGCCGACACGTCGTCACGGGTGACCCGCCGCATCACGGTCGCCACCCCGCTGCTGGCCGCGGCGATGGACACCGTGACCGAGTCGCGAATGGCCATCGCCATCGCGCGCGAGGGTGGCCTCGGCATCCTGCATCGCAATCTGTCGATCGAGGATCAGGCCGCGCAGGTCGACCGTGTGAAGCGCAGCGAGTCCGGCATGATCACCGACCCGATCACCACGACACCGGATGCCACGATCGACGAGGTCGACACCCTGTGCGCGACGTATCGCATCTCGGGTCTCCCCGTCGTCGACCCCGACGGCGTGCTCGTGGGGATCATCACCAACCGCGACATGCGGTTCGTCTCGGGTTTCGAGCGCCAGACCACCCTCGTGAAGGACGTCATGACGACGGAGGGGCTCATCACCGGTCCCGTCGGCATCAACGCGAACGACGTGATCGCCACTTTCGCGAAGCACCGCGTCGAGAAGCTCCCGCTCATCGACGACGAGGGCAAGCTCGCCGGCCTCATCACGATCAAGGACTTCGACAAGAGCGAGAAGTACCCGCTCGCGACCAAGGACGACCAGGGCCGTCTGCGCGTCGGCGCAGCCATCGGCTTCTTCGGCGACGCGTGGGAGCGCGCCGAGGCGCTGCGCGACGCGGGCGTCGACGTCCTGGTGGTCGACACCGCCAACGGCCAGTCGGCCGGCGTGATCGACATGGTCACCCGTCTCAAGGGCGACCCCACGTTCGCGCACATCGACATCATCGGCGGCAACGTCGCGACCCGCGAGGGCGCGCAGGCGCTCGTCGATGCGGGCGTGGACGCCGTCAAGGTCGGCGTCGGTCCGGGTTCGATCTGCACGACGCGCATCGTCGCGGGCGTCGGCGTGCCACAGGTCACCGCGATCTGGGAGGCCTACCAGGCGACGCGTGAAGCCGGCATCCCCGTGATCGCCGACGGTGGTCTGCAGTACTCCGGCGACATCGCCAAGGCGCTCGTCGCCGGGGCCGACACGGTCATGCTCGGCTCGCTCCTCGCCGGCACGGACGAGTCGCCCGGTGAGATCGTCTTCCAGGGCGGGAAGCAGTTCAAGCAGTACCGCGGCATGGGGTCGCTCGGGGCCCTGCAGACGCGAGGAAAGAAGACCTCCTACTCGAAGGACCGGTACTTCCAGGCCGACGTCCCGAGTGACGACAAGCTCATCCCCGAGGGCATCGAGGGCCAGGTCGCCTACCGTGGGCCGGTGTCGGCGGTCGCCTACCAGCTCGTCGGCGGCCTCCGGCAGTCGATGTTCTACGTCGGCGCCCGCACGATCGACGAGCTGAAGGTCAAGGGGCGGTTCGTGCGCATCACGGCGGCGGGTCTCAAGGAATCGCACCCGCACGACGTGCAGATCGTGGTCGAGGCGCCCAACTACAAGCGGTAGCGGTTCCGGGTCGCCTCCTCGCGCCGCCGCGACGGCCGAGGGCCCGAGATGCTCGTGCCCTCCCTCCCCGCATCCTGCGGCCCCTACCGGCATCCCGCCGACCATTTGCGTTCACGAACTTCGCAGACCGGCGCGAATCTCACAGACTTCGGTGCCTGACCCGCGAGTACGTGCCGATCTGTGATCCTGGCTCGGTCGAGCAGGCTGAGGACACGGCGCCGGCCCGGGCGCAGCATCCGTTCCTCCACAGCGCTCGGGGCCCCGCGCACTTCGCCCGTGTCGTCGCCCTTCGCGACATGAACGGGCGCCGTGGACGACCCTCGATGCATGAGCGACGTCCGCGACTGGATCCGAGGTCGGGGCGGGATCGCGCATCGCCACGATGCCGTGCGCGCGGGGCACTCGCTCGCGGCTGTGCGCGCAGTCATGCGGATGGCGGGGGTCGCGGTTCTTCGTCGCGCCTGGATCGCGCTGCCCGAGGCGCCTGCTGACCTCGTCCTCGCAGCACGTGCGGGTGGCAGGGTCGGGTGCATCTCGCTGGCGCGGCGCCGGCAATGGTGGATGCCGGAGGACGTCGAGCATCGGACCCACCTGCACGTGCTGCCCGGATCGGGATCGAGCGGGCACGACAGCACCGAGCCGGTCCACCGTCACTGGACCATTCCTCTCGCTCCGATACCGACTCCTGGCCTGCTCTCCTCGGTGGAGGACGCGTTGTCGCACATCGCGCAATGTCTTCCGTACGACGCGGCACTCGCCGTGTGGGAGTCGGCGATTCGCGTGGAGAAGCTGCACGTCGACGCGATACGGACCATCCCGTGGCGCACCCTCGCGGCGCGCTCGCTCGCTGAAGACGTGCAGGGCCTCGCCGATTCCGGGTTGGAGATGCTCGTTGTGATCCCGCTGCGGAGAACGGGACTGCGCATTCGTCAGCAGGTCGTCATCGCACGCCGACCGGTCGACGTCCTCGTGGGTGAACGGCTGGTCATCCAGATCGACGGCTACGAGTTCCACTCATCGTCCGCGCAACGCGCGAAGGACATCGCGCATGACGCGGAACTCCGCCTCCGGGGCTACACGGTCCTCCGATTCAGCTACGCGCAGATCGTGCACAACTGGCCGGCTGTGGAGGCAGTCGTCCGGCGTGCGGTGGCGGCACGCCTCCACGCATCGCGCTGAGCTCAGGCGGAGGTGTGTGCCGGGCGGATGATGCGGCCGAGGCATCCGCTTCTCCGGTCCGCCCGCTCATCGTCGTCAGGGGCACGGGACCCACACGAAGTGCGCAGATCGGCGCGTACTTCGCAGATGGTCGGCGAAAGTCTGTGATGTTCACGCCCATCTGCGAACGTCGTCACGCGCTCAGCGTTGCGCGGCGGATGTGCCGACGGATGATGCGGCCGAGGCATCCGTCCCTCCGGTCGTCGACACCGCCGGGTAGGCTGGCACGGTGAGCATGGAGATCGAACTGGGGCGCGCCAAGCGTGCACGACGCGCCTACACCTTCGACGACATCGCGGTGGTGCCCTCGCGGCGCACCCGCAACCCGGAGGACGTCTCGACCGCGTGGACGATCGACGCCTACCAGTTCGCGATCCCCGTGCTCGGGGCGCCGATGGACTCGGTCGTCAGCCCGCGCACGGCCATCATGCTCGGGCAGCTGGGCGGGCTCGGCGTGCTCGACCTCGAGGGCCTGTGGACGCGCTACGACGACCCCGAGCCGCTCCTGGCCGAGATCGCCTCGCTCGATACCACCCGCGCGACCCTGCGGATGCAGGAGCTCTACTCCGAGCCGATCAAGCCCGAGCTGGTCACCGCCCGCCTCGCCGAGATCCGCGAGGCCGGCGTGGCAGTCGCAGGCTCCCTCACCCCGCAGCGCACCCAGGAGCTGTACGAGACGGTCGTCGCGGCCGGCGTCGACATCTTCGTCATCCGCGGCACCACGGTGTCGGCCGAGCACGTCTCGTCGGCACTGCAGCCGCTGAACCTCAAGAAGTTCATCTACGACCTCGATGTGCCCGTCATCGTGGGCGGCGCGGCGACGTACACGGCCGCACTGCACCTCATGCGCACCGGCGCGGCGGGCGTGCTCGTCGGCTTCGGCGGGGGAGCAGCCTCCACCACCCGCGTCACGCTGGGATTGCACGCGCCGATGGCCACGGCCGTCGCCGACGTCGCCGGTGCTCGCCGCGACTACCTCGACGAATCGGGCGGACGCTACGTGCACGTCATCGCCGACGGCGGCGTGGGAACGTCCGGCGACATCGTCAAGGCGCTCGCGATGGGAGCCGACGCGGTCATGCTCGGCGTGGCGCTGGCGCGGGCGACGGATGCGCCCGGCCTGGGCTACCACTGGGGACCGGAGTCCCACCACCCCAAGCTGCCGCGCGGTCACCGCGTGAAGGTCGACCAGGTCACCGACCTCGAGTCGGTCCTGTACGGTCCCGCCCCCGTGGCGGACGGCACCGCGAACCTGATCGGCGCGCTGAGGAAGTCGATGGCGACGACCGGATACTCCGACCTCAAGGAATTCCAGCGGGTCGAGGTCGTCGTCGCCCCGTACAGCCGGGGATGACCCCCGACCCGCAGACCGGCTCGGGCGACGCAGCCTCGACGGGTTCCGCGACCGGCAGGAAAGGACAGGCGGATGCCGCGGCATTCGCCGCTCCGGTGATCTTCCCGCCCACCCTGCGTGAAGTGATGCTGCGCCCCCGGTGGATCGCCATGCTTCTGCTGTGCCTGGTGATCGCCGGGGTGTTCGCGTGGCTGGGGCAGTGGCAGCTCGGCCGGGCCATCACCACCCCCACCACCGAGCCCGGTGCGACCGAGCAGGTGCAGCCGATCGCCGATGTCGTCGCCCCGGGCGATTACCTCGATGGGCCGCTCGTCGGACAGCGCGTCACGGCCTCAGGTACGTGGGTGTCGGACGATTTCCTCGTCGTCGCCTCGCGCTTCAACGACGACGTCGAGGGGTACTGGGTGACCGGGCAGCTTCGCATCACCCCCGGAACGATCGGAGACACGACCCAGCCCACGTCGCTCGCCGTCGCGATCGGGTGGGCGCCCTCCGAGGCCCGAGCGCTCGCCGCGGCGGAGGAGCTGCAGTCGCGCCTCGATTACGGTGAGGATGCGCAGGTCGAGGTGACCGGCCGCATCATCTCGGACGAAGGTCCCGCGACGCCCCCGCGGGGTGCCGATCCGCTCACGATGACACGGATGTCGCCGGCGGCCCTGCTCAGCCGATGGCACGACGTGCAGGATCTCGACGTCTACCGCCCGTACCTCGCCGCGGAGGTCGCCCCCGGCTCGCTCGAAAACATCGCCTCGCCGGCGCCGAACGAGGGATCGTCGGTCAACTGGCTCAACATCTTCTACGCCATCGAGTGGGCGGTGTTCGCCGGCTTCGCCTTCTACCTCTGGTACCGCCTGGCACGCGATGCCTGGGAGAAGGAAGTCGAAGACCTCGAGGACGCCGACGCGGGCGAAGCGTAGGCGTCGCGCGACGACTCGGGTCGGACGACGCCCGGAACGGCCGCGGGTAGACTCGACTCATGCCCGCATCCCCGAAACTCGCATCGTTTCCGGCGATCCGAGGTGCCCTGAAGTTCTACCAGATCGCGTCGCTGATCACCGGCACCATGCTGCTCCTGCTGGTTGCCGAGATGGTCGTCAAGTACGCCTTCGCCCACGAGCTCTTCCTCGGTGGATCGGGCGGCTTCCTGTGGTTCGCTCCCGTCATCGAGGGGCCGAACGGGACGGAGTCGACCGGCGACGGACTCAACGTGTCGATGTCGATCCTCGTCGCGCACGGATGGTTCTACGTCGTATACCTGTTCGCCTGCTTCCGCGTCTGGAGCCTGATGCGGTGGAAGCTGATGCGCTTCCTGCTGCTCGCACTCGGAGGCATCGTGCCGCTGCTGTCGTTCTTCATGGAGGTGCGCGTCGCCCGAGAGGTGAAGCACTACCTGGAAGAGCGTGAGCGCGCCGCGTCCGCTGCGCAACGCCCCCCTCTGACCGACGCGATCCCGACGGAGAACACCCGGTGACCGAACAGACCGAGACCGACCAGCGACCGGTGCTGGTCGTCGACTTCGGAGCGCAGTACGCGCAGCTCATCGCGCGGCGCGTGCGCGAGGCGGGTGTCTACAGCGAGCTCGTGCCGCACACCGCGACGGCCGCTGAGATCGCGGAGAAGAATCCCGTCGGCATCATCCTCTCCGGGGGCCCGTCGTCGGTCTACGAGCCCGGCGCCCCCTCGCTCGATCCCGGCGTCTTCGAGCTCGGTGTTCCGACCCTCGGCATCTGCTACGGCTTCCAGGTGATGGCGAAGACCCTGGGCGGCGAGGTCGCGAACACCGGGCTGCGCGAGTACGGGGCGACGGATGCCGCGCTCAGCGGCGACGGGGGAGTGCTGCTCGGCGGCCAACCCGTGCAGCAGAACGTGTGGATGAGTCACGGAGACCAGGTCTCGCAGGCTCCAGACGGCTTCACGGTGCTCGCGTCGACGACGGCGACGCCCGTCGCCGCGTTCGCGAACGACGAGCGTCGCCTGTACGGGGTGCAGTGGCATCCGGAGGTCAAGCACACCGACCACGGTCAGCGTGTGATCGAGAACTTCCTGCACAAAGCGGCGGGGCTTCCTGCGGACTGGAACAGCGGTAACGTGATCGCTGAGCAGGTCGCGAAGATCCGCGCGCAGGTCGGCGACAGCCGGGTGATCTGCGGGCTGTCGGGCGGCGTCGACTCGGCGGTCGCGGCGGCGATCGTGCACGAGGCCGTAGGCGACCAGCTGGTCTGCATCTTCGTCGACCACGGACTGCTGCGAAAGAACGAACGCGAACAGGTCGAGCAGGACTACGTCGCCTCGACGGGCGTGCGGCTGGTGACGGTGGACGCCCGGGAGCAGTTCCTGACGGCGCTCGCCGGTGTGAGCGACCCCGAGCAGAAGCGCAAGATCATCGGGCGGGAGTTCATCCGATCGTTCGAGGCGGCGGAGAAGCAGCTCGTCGCCGAGGCGGCGGCCGACGGCGAGCCCATCCGGTTCCTCGTGCAGGGCACGTTGTATCCCGACGTCGTGGAGTCGGGCGGGGGCAGCGGCACCGCCAATATCAAGTCGCACCACAACGTGGGCGGTCTGCCCGAAGACCTCCAGTTCGAGCTCGTCGAGCCGTTGCGCACCCTCTTCAAAGACGAGGTGCGAGCCATCGGACGCGAGCTGGGCCTCCCCGAGGTGATCGTCGGACGTCAGCCGTTTCCGGGGCCCGGTCTCGGCATCAGGATCGTCGGTGAGGTCACCGCTGACCGTCTCGAGATCCTGCGTGAGGCCGACGCCATCGCGCGCGACGAACTGACCCGCGCCGGCCTCGACGACTCGATCTGGCAGTGCCCCGTGGTGCTTCTGGCCGACGTCCGGTCGGTCGGTGTCCAGGGGGACGGGCGCACGTACGGGCACCCGATCGTGCTCCGCCCCGTGTCGTCCGAAGACGCGATGACCGCCGACTGGACCCGCCTGCCGTACGACGTGCTCTCGCGCATCTCCAACCGCATCACGAACGAGGTGCGCGATGTCAATCGCGTGGTGCTCGACGTGACGAGCAAGCCGCCGGGAACCATCGAGTGGGAGTGAGCTGACTGCTGCGCGCGGCGGGCGCGGGGCAGGATAGGCGTATGAGCACGTCGCACCCCCACCCGTTCCCCGAGGCGGAGTACGTCATCCTCTCGAGTCGGCTGATCCCCGACCGTGATGGCGGCTACACCTTCGCCACTCTGGCGCGCGCGCGGCAGATGGCGCGCGCCGGTGTCCATGACGGCGCGGGCCCGCTGCTGCTGACCGTCGATCCCGGCACCCCGGCCGAGCACGCGCAGCAGCGTGCGGCATTCGCCGGACGCGACCTCGTGCTCGATCCCACGCGTATGCGCAACCTCTTCGACGAGGCGATCGGCGCGTCCGGCGGTGCCGCACCCTGGCTGATCGAGGCCTCCCACGTCGGCGACGCCGATCCCGCACTCGAATACCGCGAGGTGCCGGATGCCGCGGGCAGACCTGCGATCCGACTCCCGGTCATCGTCGGGGATCCGGACTGGCACATCAGCTCGGCGCCGGTGACCGTCCACCGCGCCGACGGCTCGCTCGCCGGCATCGTGGACGGGTTCGGTGCGCTGTACCGCGCGTGGCTCGATCATGTGGTCGCGGGACTCCGCGGCGGCGACGTCGGACGACCCGTGGTCGTGCTCTGCGAATCCCGCCAGCTCGGCGAGCTGCTCGTCGGGTGGGACGACGCCGACGCGCGCCTGGTCCACACGATCCACACGACGCACCTCGAACCGCCGTTCACCCCCGACGCCACGGTGAACGCCCTGTGGTCCCGCTGGCTGCAGGTCGCCGATCGGTTCGACGCGGTCCTCTGGCCGACGGCCGCGCAGCGCGCGGACGTGCAGAACCGGTTCGGCGCGTCAGAGGTGCACGTCGTGGTTCCGCAGGCGGTGGATGCCGCGGCATCCGTCGTCGCTTCCTCCGACCGCGTCCGCGGACGCGTCGTCATGCTCAATCGCCTGGCGCGCGGCAAGCGCGTCGACCACGCCATCCGTGCCTTCGCGGGTGTCGTCGCCGCCGACCCCGATGCCACGCTCGACGTCTACGGCGACGGCGCGGAACGTGGCGCCCTGCAGAAGCTCATCGACGAGCGGGGCCTCGGGGGCAGCGTGACCCTGCGAGGCGCGACGACGGATCCGGGCGGCGTGCTCAGCGAGGCGTCCGTCTTCCTGTCGACGTCGGCCTTCGAGGGGCAGGGACTGTCGATCGGGGAAGCCCTCGCGCACGGGTGCCCGGTCATCTCCTACGACGTGCGGTACGGGCCGCGGGAAGCGCTCGCTGCCGGCGGGGGGATCCTCGTGCCGGACGGCGACGAGCGGGCACTCACGGCGGCGCTCATCGCGGTGCTGCGCGACCCGGGAGAGCGGGAGCGCCTGTCAGCCGAGGCTCTCGAGTCTGCGCGCAGGCTCGCCCCCGACGAGGTGATGGACGCCCTGGCGGCTGTCGTGCGAGAGAGCCTCTCTCGGCCGGCGCGCCGCTGACCCCTGCCTCAGTCCCGGCCGGGCCACTCCCTGCCCGCCCAGGGATCGTAGTCCGCGACCAGTGGCTCATCGGTCGGACGCTGCTCGTCGGGCACGTGCTGGAGGTTCACCCGCACCCGATACCAGAGGGAGCTCGAGCCGCGCATGCCGTCCAGCATGACGTCGGCGGGGTGCAGGAGCGCCGCGACCTCGGCGTGCCCGGACTTCCACTTCTCCAGCGCGTCGAGCGCCTCGGGTTTGGTCTTGGTGCGCGCGACCTCGATCAGGGGCATGGTGGAGACCCGGCGCCCTGAGCCGTCGTCGCCCTTCGGCGGCTTCTCGGCGGGCCCGAGCTGGTCGGCCAGCGCCAGCAGGCCGTCGAGACTTCCGACGGCACTGTCGATGCCCTCGTGCGGATCGCCGATGTCGGCGAACCGGCTGGGGACGGTGAGGACGGTGAACTCGTCAGGACGCCGTTCGCGCACCTCGTCCCACGCCAGGGGCGTCGAGACGCGGGCGTCGGGCAGGGGTCGGATGGAATACGCGGATGCCACGGTGCGGTCTTTCGCGTTCTGGTTGAAGTCCACGAACACGCTCTCGCCGCGCTCCTCCTTCCACCACCGCGCGGTGGCGAGGCCCGGTGCGCGGTTCTCGACCTCACGGGCGAGCGTCTCAGCGGCGAGACGCACCTGCCGGAAGTCCCATTCGGGGGCGATGCGCACGAGGATGTGCAGACCACGGCTGCCGCTCGTCTTCGGCCAGCCGACGAGCCCGTGGTCGTCGAGCACGTCGCGGACGACCATCGCGACGTCGACGATCTGCGACCATTCCACTCCCGGCATGGGATCGAGGTCGACCCGCAGCTCGTCGGGATGATCGAGGTCGTCGGCGCGCACGGGGTGCGGGTTGAGGTCGAGGCAGCCGAGGTTGATGACCCACGCCAGGCCCGCGGCATCCCGGATCACCGTCTCTTCGGCCGAGGTGCCGCGCGCGTAGTGCAGTGTGGCGGTGTCGATGAAGTCGGGGTGGTTCTCGGGGACGCGCTTCTGGAAGAACGCCTCGGCGCCGATGCCTTTGACGAATCGCTTCAGGACCATCGGCCGGCCGGCCGCTCCGCGGAGCGCTCCCTCGGTCACGCTCAGGTAGTACTGCACGAGGTCGAGCTTGGTCAGCCCCGGCTCGGGGAAGACGACCTTGTCGGGGCTCGAGACGCGCACCTCCTGCCCCTCCACATCGAGGAACACTTCTTTGCGGGCCGCCATGCGTACACCGTATCCCGGGGCGGGGACGTCGGGCCGGGCGGGCGGCGACATGCAGAACGGCCGCCCGGAGAACCGGACGGCCGTTCTGGTGTGGCGGAGGTCAGTTGCTGCCGCGGGCGATGGCCAGGATGCGGAGGATCTCGACATAGAGCCAGATGACCGTGACCATGATGCCGAAGGCTCCGAGCCACGCGTACTGGCGCGGTGCGCCGTTGCGCACGCCCTGCTGGATCTGATCGAAGTCGAGCACCAGCGAGTACGCGGCCATGATGATCACGAAGACGCCGATGAGGACACCCCACGGGATGCCGAACAGGAAGCTGGGCTGGCTCGACAGACCGAAGGCGCCACCGGCGATCGGGACGTTGAAGATCATGAGGCCGATGTTCACGAGCGAGAAGACGAGGTAGCCCACCATGGCCACGAGGAAGATCTTGGTGGCCTTCTTCGACGCGCGGATCTTGCCGCTCGCGAAGAGCGCGAGCGTGACGCCGACGACCACGAGGGTGCCGAGCGTTGCCTGGAAGACGATGCCGCCGTACAGGGCCTCGAAGAACGCCGAGATCCCTCCGATGAACAGACCCTGGAACGCGGCGTACGCGAAGATCAGCGCGGGGCGGATCTTCTTGCGCGACGTGAAGATGACGACCATCGAGAGCACGAAGCCGACGAGGGCGCCGATGATCCACGGCGTGGGGTTGATGGCCTCGGTGATGTTGAGGCCGCCGAAGGTCCAGATCCATCCGACGACGGCGCCGACGAGCAGGATCGCGAACAGGCCCAAGGTCTTGAAGACGGTGTCTTCGACCGTCATGCGGTTGGTCTCGACCGCGCCGGCGGGAGGAGCGGCGAAGGCGCCCTCGAGCTGCGCGTGGGCCGCGGCATCCGTCGCCTGCGCCTGCGCGGCGGACGTCGCGGTGCGGGTGCCGCCGGGGAAGCGCTGACCGGCCTGCGGCTCTTGGAACGCCGGGTTGTTGAATGCGGGGTTGTTGAGGGCCATTGCTCTCACACTCCAAAGTCGGGATTTCTCAGCCTCGTGCTGTACCCCTACGATAGCCGACCGCCGTGCGCGCAGTGGAGATGGTCCTGTGAGTGGGCCATGAGGTCGCCGCGCGACGCTGAGCGTCGCCTACGGCCGCCGATATCCTGGCCACGTGCCCCGTCGATCCCCCCTCGTGATCGGCCACCGCGGCGCCCCGGGATATCGCCCCGAACACTCCCGCGCGTCCTACGAACTGGCGCTCGCGATGGGTGTCGACGCGGTCGAGCCCGACGTCGTCGTGAGCAGGGACGGCGTGCTGGTCGTCCGTCACGAGAACGAGATCTCCGGGACGACGGATGTCGCCACCCGTGCCGAGTTCGCCGGTCGGCGCACGACGAAGTCCGTCGACGGCACGAGCCTGTCGGGGTGGTTCGCGGAGGATTTCACCTGGGAGGAGCTCTCGACCCTGAGATGCCGGGAGCGCCTCCCCGCACTGCGGCCCGGCAGCGCGGATTTCGACGACACCCAGCCCATCCTGCGCCTGCGCGATGTGCTCGACCTCGTGCGGGACGCATCTCCGGGGGCCGCCCGCGCGAGGGGCGTCGTGCTCGAGATCAAGCACGCCACCTATTTCGCGTCGCTGGGCTGGAACGTCGCCGACCTGGTGGCGGCTGAACTGGGCGCCGCGGGCTGGGCGGACGGCACACCGCCGCTCACGATCGAGTCGTTCGAGCCGACGGTGCTCGCCGAGCTCAAGGGACGCGGCATCCCTGGTACGTACGTGTATCTGCTGGAGGCGACCGGTCGTCCGTTCGATCTGGTCATGCGACTCGGCGCCGACGCTCCGACATACGCCGCCACCGCGGAGCCGCGCGGCCTCGATCTCCTCGTCGGGGCGGTGGACGGGATCAGTGTCGACAAGCGCATGATCCTGGCGCCGGATCGGAGGGGACGGGTGACGGGCCCCTCACCCGTCGTCGCGGACGCGCACGAGCGTGGTCTGAGCGTGTTCACCTGGACCTGTCGGCCGGAGAATCGCTTCCTGCTCGGACCCTTCCGGACGCGAGGCGGTCCGGGGGCGTTCGGGGACTACGAGGGCGAGTGGGCGGTGATCCGGGATGCGGGGGTCGACGGTGTCTTCGTCGATCACGCCGATCTCGGGGTCGATTTCTTCCGCGGATGAGGCGCGACGACGCCGGTGAAGAACGCAGCCACGCCCGTGACCCCTCGCGCCCGACGAGATCACGACCTGACGCGAGGGGGCCGGCTCAGCGGATGTGAGCGATTTCCCCAGGTGCCGACACGGTGATAGCCCCAGATCGGTGTGCCGAACACGAAAACCATAACTCCGATATGCCGTTCTTGTCCACCAAATGGGGGACAAGAACGTAAGATTGAAAACGACGCCCCGTCGTGGTCGTCCGGCCCCCGACGCGTTTGTTCTCCCCCGCGCACATCGTCGTCGGGGGCCGTCTTCTTCCTCCGGCCTCGTCGCTCAGGTGACCGCCGACTTCTCACGCCGCACCGGCCGCTTCGACGGGATGTCCCGCGAGAAGAGCAGAGACAGCAGAGTGATGAGGATCAGCCCGAAGAAGGCGACCCGCAGCGAGGAGAGCTGGGAGTCGCGGTAGATGGTGGCGAGACTGCTCGCCTCCTGTTCGCTCAGCCCCGCCTGCTCGGCGATGCCGGCGACATCGGAGGCGGGGACGATCGCGACTCCGCGTTCGGTCGCGGCCGCCACGAGCGTCTGCGCCGAGTCGGGCAGCGTGCTGTTCGCGACGCCGGAGGCGAACGACGTCGACAGTGCACCAATCAGGATCGAGCCGATCAGCGCCGTACCGAGCGATGACCCGAGGTTCTGGAAGACGCCCTGCAGGCCGCCGACCTCGCTGGTCTCCTTCTCGGTGACGGCCGACATGTTCACGTTTCCCAGCTGCGAGGCGAGCAGGCCCAGGGCGCTGCCGGCCAGGAACATCCCCGCGCCGAACAGGATGCTGCGCAGATCCTCGGTCGCCGTCCCCAGGAGCAACACGGCGCTGACGACGAGGATGAGCTGCCCGAGCCGCACGATCCGCCGCGGCGACCAGATCTGCGACAGGCGGGTGCCGACGATCGAGAACAGGATCAGTGAGATCGACAGCGGGAAGATCCGGATGCCGGTCTGGAGGGCATCGAGCCCGAGCGTCATCTGCAGGTACACGGGCACCATGAAGAAGAGGCCGGCGGTGACGGCGTACTGCGCGCCCAGCACGGAGAGCCCGCTGCGCAGCTGCGCGATCGAGAACATCTCGACGTGCACCAGCGGGGATCGTCCTGCCCGCACCAGCGATTGCTGCCGACGGACGAAGAACAAGAGTAAGGCGGCTCCCAGCACGACGAACCAGGCGGTGAGCGAGATGCCGAGCGGGGCGACCTCCGTGCCGCCGACCACGGGCGAATGCAGCGGAAGGATCCAGCCCCACGTCTTGCTCTGCAGCATTCCGAAAACGACCAGCACGAGTCCGACCGCCGAGAGCAGCACGCTGAGGACGTCGATGCGGGTCGGCTGCGGTGCGGTCGCATCGGTGATGACCCGCGCGCACAAGATGACCGCGATCATGATGACAACCTCCGCCACGAAGACGTACCGCCACGAGAAGTACGTGGTGACGAAGCCGCCGATGAGCGGCCCGGCGGCGACCGCCGCGCCCGACACCGCGCCGATGATCGCGTACGCCGTGATGCGATCCCGACCCGTGTAGTTGTCGGCGACGAGGGCGGCGATCGCCGGGATCACCAGCACCGCGCCGAGCCCCTCGATGACCGACCACCCGACGAACAGGAAGGCGAAGCTGGGGCTGAAGGCCGTCACGAGCGAACCGACCGCGTAGACGCACGATCCGATGACGAACGCGCGCCGCCGGCCCCACACGTCGCCCAGCTTCGCGCCCAGCAGCATGACGGCGGCCATGGTGAGCGTGTAGAACGTGATCGCCGCCTGCATGGCTGCGACGGTCGTGTCCAGATCGATGACGACCGTGGAGATCGACACGTTCATCACGGTGCCGTCCAGCACCATGACGAACTGCGCGAGCCCGAGGACGATGACGACGGCCCATTTCTTCATCCCGCTACCTGCTTTCTCTTGGGTGCGGAGAGGATGCGCGCGATGGCGATCACCAGGAAGAGCTGACCGGTGATGGCCTCGACGACCGCGACGGTCTGCACGCCGGGGGAGACCGGCACGAGATTGCCGTATCCGACCGTGGTGAGCGTCGTGAAGGAGAAGAACAACTGGCTCGTCAGGGAGTCCACCGTGCCGTCGCCGAACACCGGCGACGGCGCGAGCAGCGCGAGCAGGTTGTAGACGAAGGTGAAGGCCATGCCGATCATCACGTACGCGGCGATGGCCGCCAGCAGGGCCTCGACGTCGGCGCGGCGGCGACGGAACTGCTGGACGAGAATCGCGACGGGAGCGATCAGGAACGCCGCTGCCGATGCCGCGGACAGCACGACATCGAGCACCAGGCCCTGTGAGCCGAGGGCGGCCACGCCGATGGTCGCCGCGCCCGCGACGGCCAGGGTCAGCCATCCTGCTCGCTGCGCCGCGGGCGGCACGTCCGCCACGCGCAGCGTCACGGCTACGGTGACCAGCTGCACGAGGAACGCGGCGGCGCTCGGGTCGGCGCTCGTCTGTACGGCGCACAGCGCGTACGAGACCACGACCAGTGCGAAGACGACGCAGTATCCGCGCACGCCCCGGAGGAGCTGCGAGGGTCGGGGCGGTCGCTGCACGACGTCCTCCGCCCTGTCGAGCCCGACCACGGGATGCGGTCGTTTTCGATGAGCATAGAGCGCAGCATCCGCTCGGCGCACGGTCCGCTCGACGTGCGCACGAGCGAGACCTGACAGAATCCCCTCATGCCGAGCTGGCTCCTGTTCACGATCATCGTCCTGGTCTTCTCCCTCGTCGCGGCGTGGATCGTGCGGCGCCTGCTCGATGACGAGGTCGGCTGGATCCGCGCGTCGCTGACGGCGCTGGTGGTCTTCGCGCTCGCCTCGCCGGCCGCCGTGTGGTCGCTCACCGAGGCGGACGTGTACCGTGACGGCCGCTTCGTCGTGTCGGGGCCGGTGGCACTCGGCGTCGTCGCGCTCACCGTCGGGTGGATGCTCGCCGCGGTGTTCATCGTGGTGCTCACGCTCGAGTTCCTGTGGCCGTCGCGCCGCTGGCGCAACCCGATCACCGTCGTCCGCGAGGCGCTTCGCCGGCGGGACCGCGCACGGCGCTACGCGCAGATCGTCGCGATCGGCTCGCGACACGGGCTGACGTTCTACGAGAGCCGTCGGAGGGGGAACGAGGGTGAGCTCCCGGCGGCGCTGGTGTCCGCCATGAACGAGGCAGGGGTCACCTTCGTGAAGCTCGGTCAGGTTCTCTCCTCGCGCGAAGACGTGCTGCCGCCTCCGCTGATCGCGGCGCTCTCGACCCTGCAGATGGATTCCACGCCGATCCCGTGGTCCGAGGCCGAGGCGGCGATCGTGCATCAGCTCGGCAGGCCGATCGGAGAGGTGTTCGCCGAGATCGATCCGACGCCGCTGGCCGCGGCATCCGTCGCCCAGGTCCATGCCGCACGACTGATCAGCGGCGAAGAGGTCGTGGTGAAGATCCAGCGCCCTCGGGCGCGCGCGCAGGTGACGACCGATCTCGACATCCTCGACCGCCTCGCGAGGGACGTCGAACGTCGGATGGAGTGGGCGCGCGACTACGGTGCGCACGCCCTCGTCGAGGAGTTCTCGCGGGGCCTGCGGGAGGAGCTGGACTACCGCATCGAGGTCGGCAACAGCAAGATGCTCAGTGCGACCGTCGCGGCCTCCGGATCGTCACGACTGCGTATCCCGCGGGTGTTCGGCGAGTACTCCACGCCTCAGATGATCGTGCAGGAACGCGTGGTGGGCACGCCCCTCAGCAATGTGCGGCCGGGGGCGTTGACGCCGGAGGAGGCGACGGACGTCGCGAATGCGCTGCTCGATGCCATCGTCGAGCAGGTCGTGGTGCGGGGCATCTTCCACGCCGATCTGCACCCGGGCAACGTCATCCTCGACGCCGGGGCCGACGGGGACGGAGCGGGTGGCGCGACCCGCGGCACCGTGACGCTGATCGACTTCGGCGCGGTCGGTGTCCTCGAGGCCAGCATGCGGCGACTGCTGCTCCCCCTCCTCATCGGCATGGCCAACGAGGACGACATCGCGGTGACCGACATCGTCCTGCTCATCTGCGGTCCGCCGTCGGAGGACTTCGACGCGGTGACGCTGCAGCGCGACCTCGGGGTGATCCTCACGCGGCTGCACAACTCGGCGACGGAGGAGAACATCTTCCGGCTGCTGCTGGACGTGCTGCGCAGGAACCGGCTGGCGCTGCCGCCCTCGCTGCTGCTGGTGTTCCGCACGCTCGCCTCGCTCGAGGGGACCCTGCGCAAGCTCGTGCCCGACTACGACATGGTCTCGCGCGCCCTCGAGATCGCACCGGGGATCGCGCGGTCGCTCATCTCGCCGCGGGGCGTCGTGCTGACGGCGCAGACGTGGTCGTCGCTCCTCACCGAGCAGATGCTGCGGCTGCCCCGTCGGGTGGAGAACGTCACGCGGGCCCTCGACGAAGGCACCCTGTCGGTGCGTCTGCGCAGTCTCGAGAGCCCCGAGGAGCGCGGGTGGATCGATGGGCTGCTCGGTCGGGTGACGACCACGGCGATCGGCATCAGCCTCGTCATCATCGGGGTGGTACTCAGTGTCGACGGCGGCGGACCGCTCGTGACGGACGACGTCGGGGCGTTCTCCCTGCTCGGCAGCCTGGTCGGATTGGGTGGTCTGCTGCTGGTCCTGCGGAGCCTCCGCACGGCGCTCAAGCGCCGCTGACCTCACGCGCGACGGGTGCCGCCGTAACTCGCCGCGAGGCGCCGGAGACCCTCGCCGATCGACACCTCGGGTGTCCAGGCCAGCGCCCGTCGTGTCTCGGTCTGATCGAACCAGTGGGCGGTCGACAGCTGCTCGGCCAGGAAGCGGGTCATCGGCGGCTCGTCGGCGCCGGGCCGGAGCGCCCAGGCCCGCTCGATGAGCGAGCCTGCAGCCCGGCCGAGCCCGGCGGGCACACTCCATCGCGGCGGCCGTACCCCTGCCGCGAGGCAGATGCCCGCGAGAAGGTCGCCGACCGGGCGCGGCTCACCGTTCGTCAGGACGAACGCGCGGCCGTGGGCGTCGTGCGCTCGGTGCAGAGCGGCGACGATACCGGAGGCGGCATTGTCGACGTAGGTGCTGTCGATCAGCGCGGTGCCTCCGTTCAAGAGGGGCAGTCGGCCCCGCCGTGCACGATCGACGATGCGGTCGACGAGCTGCGTGTCGCCCGGGCCCCACACCAGGTGGGGACGGACGGCGACCACGTGCATCGCCGTCGAATCCCGCGCGAGGCTGAGGAGCTCGGCCTCGGCCTTCGTGCGCGCGTAGTCGCCCCGCGCGCGAACCGGGTCTGCCGGGTCGGCGCCGGCGCCGGCGATCGCAGAACCCGTGTGAGCGACGGAGGGTGAGGAAACCTGCACGAAGCGGGTGACGCCTGCGCGCTCGGCGGCATCCAGCAGAGACCGCGTCCCGTCCACGTTCACGGCGGTGAACTCGCGGGGAGCGCCCGCGAGCGAGACCTTGGCAGCCAGGTGGACGACGCCCTCGGCGCCGTCCACGGCGCGGGCGACGAGGTCGTCGTCGGTAAGGGAGCCGAGCACATCGGTCGCGCCCGTGACACGGGATGGCCGGCGCTGCATCGTGCGCACCTCGTGTCCGGCGCCCACGAGCTCTGCGGCGACGGCGCGCCCGAGGAACCCGGATGCCCCGGTCACGAGCACGATCACGGCGCCGTCGGCTTCCGGCCGGCGAGGATCCCCTCGGCCCACCTCGCGAGGCGCGAGCGGTCGATCTTCGAGTTGTGCCGGATGTCGGTGGGCAGCCGGGGGACGACCAGCACCGCCGCGAGCGGCAACGGCGTGCTCGCGCGGATCTCCGCCGCAAGCTCCGGGCCGGCGAGTGCCGCCCGAGCGGACGGCGGCACGGTTTCGACGATGGCGACGACCTGCTGAAGCCCTCGTGGCCCGATGCCGACGATCGCCGCGCGGCGGACCGCCGGGACGGTCTCGATGTCCTGCTCGGCGCCGACCGGGGCGACCGGCCCGGTCGCGGTCACGATGACATGCGGCAGGCGTCCCTCCACCCACAGGCGGCCTCGGTCGTCGAGGTGACCGACGTCGCCCGTGCGATGCCACCGTTCATCGGGTGACCGAGTCCGCGGTGTGTCGCGCTCGGCGGCGCGGTCGGTGGCCCACAGACGGTCGTACCCGGTCTTCAGGTGTCGAGCCGAGACGACGATCTCTCCGAGCACGCCGGGACCGGCGTGGGGGGAGCCGGTCGCGCGTCCATCGTGGTCCAGCGCACTGACGAGGACTCGGTTCGATCCGATGGGAGTACCCACGCACACACCGTCGTCGGGCTCGGTGGCGGCGGATCGGATGCCGTCGAGGGTGATGTCCGTCAGCAGGAGGCACTCGGTCATGCCGTACGGCGTGTGGGCTGTCGCGTTCGGCATGAGCTCGCCCGAGGATTCGAGAAGCGAACGGCCGATCGGCGCCCCCGTCGACAGGAACGTCTGGACGCCACCCAGGGCTTCCCGGTCCCCGGCCGTCAGCTCCCCGGCGGTCGCGACGACGTTCAGGATCGCCGCGGGGGAGAGGAACACGATCCGCGCGTCGGAAGCGCGGACCGCCGCGGCGACGGCGGCAGCGGTGAGTGTGCGCGGAGAGGAGACATCCATGTCGGGGGTGACCGAACGGGTGCCGAGCGCCGGCCCCAGGAGCGCGAAGGGGGCGAAGCCCGTCACGAGGCCCGTGTCGGCGGCGATGTCGAAGTGCGCCGCGAGCACGTCCCGCAGTGCAGACAGCTGCGCATGGGTGTACACCACGCCCTTCGCCGGACCGGTCGACCCCGACGTGAAGAGGATGGCCGCCGTGTCTCGCGGTCCGGGTGCGGGCAGGATCTCGTCGGGATCGCCCAGCGCGGCGACCTCACCGAGGCTGTGCGACACTCCCAGGGCCGCGCGGACGGGCGCGGACAACCCCTCGGCGGCGATCCGGACGCCCGGCCAGCCGAGCGCGCGCGCGGCGGCAAGACCACGCGTCTCGCCGATGAGGAAGTCGGGCCGGGCTCCGCGCACGGCGCGGGTGAGACCACGGACCCCGAGACCGGCGTCGGCCACCACGACGACCGCACCGATCCGCAGGCAGGCGTAGACCACGGCGGTCAGGGTGGGGCCGGGAGGGACGAGGAGTGAGACGCGGTCACCCGGGCGCACTCCGATGCGCGTGAGACCCGAGGCGATGCGTCGCACCCGGTCGTCGAGCCGGCGCCAGCTCACACGCCGCGGCGCCCGACCGGCTCCGGTCGCCATGTCGATCACGGCGGCGTCGTCGTCCTCGCGTCGATCGTCGAGTCGCCGCCACAGAGGGGTGAAGGATGCCTCTTCCTGCCCTTCACCTGCTTCTTCGCCGTGACCGTCTTCGGGCGAGGAGACGTCGGCGTGCGTCAGGCGGTCGGCGTTGTCGTCCAGCCAGGTGAGCACCGTCTCCTGGTACGGGCGGTCTTCGGCCAGGAGGTGACCCGCGCCTTCGAATCGGTGGACGTCGGCATGCGGCATCCGCCCGATCAGGTCGTCGAGGTAGCGGTCGACGAAGATCGGGTCGCGCGGTCCCCAGAGGAACAGTGCCGGCACCGTCAGTGCGGCGACGCCGGCCGAGATGCGTTCGAGCTCGGCGAAGCTCTCGTGACCGGGCCCGACCGGGATGTCCGCGACGAATCCGCCTATGCCGTGGCGGCGTCGCGCCGTCCGGTAGGGAGCGCGGTACGCGTCCTTCACCGCGGGTGCGAGCGCGGGTGAGGCCAGCGCCAGGGTGGTGTCGAGGAAGGCCGTGCTCCGGACGGTCGACGCCGACAGCATCCCGCGGGCGCCGGCCAGACGCAGGGGCGCCGGAATGGGGACGCCGTCGGGGTGGTGGACGGCGGTGTTCAGCAGAAGGACGCCGGCCAGCAGGTCGGGATGGTCGACGGCCCAGCCGAGGGAGACGACGCCGCCCCAGTCGTGGCCGAGCGTGACGACCGGCCCCTCGATGCCGAGTTCGTCGGTGAAGGCGGCCAGGTCGCGCACACGCTGGGCGAGCGTGCGGTGGGCGCCCCCGGTGCCCGAGACGCGCTCGGAGAAGCCCATGTCGAGCTGGTCGACGGCGATCACGCGCCACGCGGGGGCGCCGGCCTGCGCGGTGTCGACCGATCCGGCGACCAGCCTCCGCCAGAGGTAGGACCAGGTGGGGTTGCCGTGGACCGCGAGGATCGTGCCGGTGACCGGGATGCCGCGTTCCGCGAGTGCATCGCGGTTATCCAGGTAGTGCCACTCGTGGCTCGCACCACGATCGCCGCCCACGGGGACGCGCAGGGTGCGGCTGAACCGGGGATCGAGCTCGGGGAGGTCTTTCGGCGGAAGTGAGGCTTTCGCCATCACGACGTTGCTCGCGCCGCCGGATGCCGGGTCACCACGCGAGCTCCATCATCGCCGTGTTCAGACCCGACCCCACGCCCATGAGCAGCACGCGGTCTCCGCGACGCAGTGTCGCCTGCTCCTCCACGAGCGTGATCGGAATGGAGGCCGGTCCGACGTTGCCGAACTTCGGGAACGTCGTGGGCACGCGGCTGCGGTCGAGCTTCGCCGCCTTCACGATGGCGTTGGTGTGCACCGAAGAGACCTGGTGGGTGATGTAGCGGTCCATCGACGACCAGTTCCACTCGGTGGACGCTTCCTTCCACGCCGATACGACGAGGTCGAGCCCGCCCTTCAGCAGGGCCTTGGCGTCGGTGAACATGCCGTCGACGCTGCCGACGCACAGTTCGTGGAACTGGGTGGCGGCACGAGTGACCCCGCCCAGGATGCGATGACCGTCGGGGTGCTCGTCGGTGCGGCCGAGCACGGCCGCGGCCGAGCCGGAGCCGAGCGTGAGGGAGGCGAACTCGCTCATGAAGCCGTCGCGGTCGACGTCCTCATGGAGGAGCCGCTCGATCGTGTTGACCTGGATGTCATCGGCGTCTTCGCCGTTGACGACCACGGCGTAGCGGATCTGTCCCGAATCGATCATGCTCGCCGCGAGACTCATGCCGCTCACGAACCCGAGGCACGCGTTCGCCACATCGAAGTTGATGGCTGAACTCGGCAGTCCGAGTCCGTGGTGCAGGCGCACGGCGACGGAGGGCTCGAGGTGCTTGCGGGTGACGGAGGTGTTGATCAGCAGCCCAACCTCCGAGGGGTCGACGCCCGCTTCGGCGAGAGCTCGCCGGCCCGCCGAGACGGTGGCCTCATCGGACGACTCGCCCGCGGCCCAGTTGCGGCGTTCGAGCACGCCGGCCACCCGCTCGAGCAGCGCGCCGGGGAGTTTGAGACGGGCCAGAGCAGCCGAGAGGCGCTGCTCGATGTCGATGGACGTCGTCACCCTGCTGGGTAAAGTGCTCGCAACCGACAACAGGGAGACGTTGCCATAACGAGTGGTCGCATTTCCGGCCACGAAACCTCCGTCGAACGAGCCACGGGGCTCGCGATATCAAGGGATCCACCTTACGCCTTCGTCCTGTGGTCGCCGATGCGAGGCCGCACTGTGATATCGCACGCGCCGTTTCCTGGCCTCAGCACACTGATGGTTCGGACGCAACCCCCCGGTGAGGCCGACTCATCCGGCTTAGCGTCGCCGACATGGATGCTTCAGAGATTCGCTGGAATGATGCCGCGCGCGAAAAGATCCTCCAGGACTCCGACCGGGTTCTGCGAGAGGCCGTTCTCGACATCGCGCAGAACGGCGGCGAGCTGTCGTCCGACGAGGCCTTCGCCGAGATCAACAGCCGTATGAAAGGCCGCTTCATCGATTACGAGCCCGGCCCGGACGTCCGCAAGTACGCCGACGCCATCGTCGCGGGCGAGTTCTCCGACTGAGTCGGCGCGAACAGATCAGACGCGACGGCGGGAGTCGAACCCGCCACGCTGCCGGGTATGAGCCGGAGCCCGGGACCGCCCGGATCGCCGCGATGACTCGACGCTACCTCCGGCGACCGACAGCCACGCCCGTGTGACGGAGCGTTGCAGAACATGACGCCGTGTGCCGCGGCATCCGGACGGTGTGGTGGTCGGGGAGGAGCCGACGCCTCGGTCACGATTGAGCGGCGATGGTTCACAATCGCAACAAAGGCGACACATAGGGGGCGTAACGTCTGCTCATGGCAACCGATGCGGCACAAGACGCCCCCCAGCGCAGCGAGCTGAAACGCTCGATCACGGGAAAGCAGCTCTACTTCTACGTCGTCGGCGACGTCCTGGGGTCGGGCATCTACGTGCTCGTCGGCCTCGTCGCCGCGGCGGTGGGTGGTGCCTTCTGGATGGCGTTCCTCGTCGGCGTCGCGATCGCCACGGTCACCGGCCTCGCGTACGCGGAGCTCGTCACCAAGTACCCGCAGGCCGCCGGCGCCTCCCTGTACATCAACAAGGCGTTCCGCAGCCCCATCCTCACGTTCTTCATCACCATCTGCATGCTGTCGGCCAACATGGCCGCGGTCGGCTCGCTCGCCTCCGGCTTCGTGCGCTATTTCAGCGGACTCGTGGGAATTCCCGAAGACGCGGTGTGGGCCAGCGCGGGAATCGCCGTCGCGTTCGTCGCGCTCATCACGGTCATCAACCTCATCGGCATCACCGAGTCGGTGGTCGCGAACGTCGTGATGACCTTCATCGAGCTCAGCGGCCTCGTCATCGTCGTGATCATCGGGGTCATCGCCCTCGTCGAGGGCGTGAACGACCCGTCGGTCCTCCTGCAGTTCAGCGTCTCGGGCGGGGGCGGGTCCGAGATCCTCGCGATCCTCGCGGGAGTCTCCCTGGCCTTCTTCGCCATGACCGGCTTCGAGAACGCCGCGAACGTCGCCGAGGAGACGATCGATCCCTCCAAGGCATTCCCGCGCGCCCTCATTGGCGGCATGATGACGGCCGGAGTCGTCTACGTGCTCGTCTCGATGGCCGCTGCGCTCGCGGTGCCGATCGAGACCCTGGCGGGCAACACCCTGCTGGAGGTGATCCGCGCCGACCTCTTCTTCATCCCCGCGTCGATCATGCTGGTCGTCTTCGGCATCATCGCCATGATCGCGATCAGCAACACCGCGCTGGTCACGGTGGTCGCGCAGTCGCGGATCCTCTACGGGATGGCGCGTGCCGACGTCGTGCCGGCGGTGTTCGCCAAAGTGCACCCGGTGCGTCGCAGCCCCTATGTCGCGCTCATCTTCGGCGGACTGGTCGTGGCCGCGCTGCTGCTGATCGGCGCGGCGATCAAGTCGAGTCAGTCGGGGCTGCCGGCAGATGAACAGCTCGATGTCGTCGATCGTCTCGCCACCATCACCGTGGTGTTCCTCCTCTTCATCTACGCGCTCGTGATCGTCGCGTGCCTCAAACTGCGGGGCAAGGACGAGGGGCCCGAGACCTACCGGGCGAACACGCCGCTGCTGTTCTTCGGCATCGTCGGCAACCTGGCCGTCCTCGCCTACACGCTGATCGACGACCCCGAGTCGCTTCTGTGGGTCGCGGGGCTGCTGGCCCTGGGTCTCGTGCTGTACCTGCTCGAGAAGTTCTTCGGCAAGAAACGCCTCCGGCCCGACGGCGCCCAGCCCGGCGACCCCGATGTCATCGCGAGCAAGGAGCTCTGAACCATGCACGTCATCGTCGCCACCGACGGATCGCTCTCATCGCTCGTCGCCGCACGCCAGTTCAAGTGGATCGCCGACTCCCGCGAGATCACGGACGTCACCGTCATCGCGGTCGTGAGCCCGTACGCCGCCGCCCCCTTCGCGAATGAGATCGGACCGGCCCGCTCGTCGAAGATCTCCGACGTCAGCTACTCCGCGGATGCCGAGGTCGCCGTCGACACCGTGGCCGCGGAGTTCGACGGCTGGGGTCCGAAGATCCACAAGCAGGTGCGCAGCGGGTCGCCGGCGCAGGAGATCATCCGCGCTGCGGAAGACCTCGACGCCGACCTCATCTCGATGGCGGCGGGAAGCCGCGGGCTGACGCGCACGATCCTCCTCGGCAGCACAGCCTCCCGCGTGCAGCACTCGGCGCCGTGCCCGGTGCTCGTCTGCCGCCCCACGCCGCACAGCGAGCGCGCGCTGGCCTGACGTGGGCGCGGCGCGCCCGCGGCCCTAGGATCTGTCCATGGCATCGGCGGCGCGACGAGGGATCGTCGCCGCCGTCACGTTCCTGGTGCTCGTCGTTCTGGGCGCCGGCGTGTCTTTCGTCATCGGCGACGCGCTGGGCATCCGGTCCGAACCTGCCCCGCAGATGTCGTCGGCGGCGGTGCCGCCCTCGGCTGCGGCATCCGCGGTCTCCCCTCCGCGGCTCACGGTGGACGCGCCGGAGGGCGTGCGGACACGTCTCGCGATCGAAGAGCTGACGCATGCCACGGCGTCGGCGGGCTCGACGACCGGCGTCGCCACGCTCACAGTGACCGCCGGCGGAGGAAGTGACGCAGACGACGGATATACGCTCACGGGCACGTCCGACGCGCTGCGCATCGAGGCGGCGAGCGAGACGGGTGCCGTCCGCGGCATCTACGACATCGCCGCACAGATCCGCGCCGGCCGGCCCATCTTCGAGCATCTGGGGGAGTCGGTCACCTCGAAGCTCCCGCTCCGGATGGTCGATCTCGGCGCCGTCGGTGTCGCCGCCGATCCGGCCGAATGGGAGTCGGGCACGAACTACTCGCACGCGTCCGGCGCCTTCGAGGACGCGTACCTCCCCGCCGCGCCGTACATCGACGAGAGGGCACTCGAGGCGGACTACGCGGAGTGGGACGATTTCCTCCGGCACAGCGTCGCGCTCGGATACAACGCCGTCGCCTGGCCGGGCTTCATCGAATACGTGACGTTCGCCGGTGCTCCCGGGGGCGGCGTGTACGCCGAGGGCGATGAGCACATCGCTCGCGCCGAGGCGCTCGTGAAGGCGTTCTCCCCGTTCTGGGATCGAGCGCGCGAACTGGGCGTCAAGGTGTACCTGCGCACCGACATGCTGGCACTCACTCCGCAGCTCTCCGACTACTTCGACGCGCGGTTCGGTTCGGCCGACACCTCGAACCCCGAGCTCTGGAGCGTCTACACCTCGGCACTGGAGCAGCTGTACGAGCAGCAGCCCGGTCTCTCCGGCGTGCTGATCCGCGTCGGCGAGGGCGGCAGCATCTACCAGGAACCCGGGTGGGACTACTACTCCGCGCTCGCCGTCCGCAGCGTCTCCGCCGTGCAGACCATGCTCGACGCGTTCCTCGCCGGGGCCGAGGCATCCGATCGCGAAGTGATCTTCCGCACGTGGAGCGTCGGCATCGGGGACGTCGGCGACATGCACACCGACCCGGTCTCGTACGACGCGGTGTTCGAGACGGTGTCGTCGCCGCGGCTCATCGTCTCGACGAAGTACACGCTGGGGGATTTCTACAGCTGGCTGCCCCTGAACAACACGTTGGAGATCGGCGATCAGCGGCGCATCATCGAGTTCCAGGCGCGGCGCGAATTCGAGGGCTTCGGGGCTTTCCCGAACGACCTCGGACCCGAGCTGCAGGGGGCGCTGCAGAGCCTGCTCACGGAAAACCCCCGCATCGAGGGCGTGTGGACCTGGACCCAGGACGGCGGACCGTGGCGAGCCGGGCCGATGTCGCTCTACCTCAAGACCGGGTTCTGGCAGCTCTCCGAGCACAACACCCTGACCGCGGCGGCGCTCGCCCGGGATCCCGCCGCCGACCTGGACGAGATCACACAAGGATGGGCGCGAAGATACTTCTCGGAAGACCCTGCCACGGTGGACGCGATCGTCCGGGCGATGGCGTCGTCGCGCGACGCGATCCGGCAGGGCCTGTACCTGCAGCCCTTCGCCGAGAACCGCGTGTTCGCCGTCGGCCTGGAACCGCCGCCGCAGATGTGGCTGTTCGAATGGGACATCCTGACCGGGGATTCAGCGACCCTCGACACGATGTACACCATCGTCGGCGACCGCACCGACGAGGCCATCGAGCTCGGCGAGCAGGCCGTCGCGACGGCCGAGGGCATGCGCGACGGTGTTCAGGCGACGGATGCCGCGACCTGGCGGGACCCCGGGATCAGGGCTGCGTTCACCGGTGCGCTGGAGTACGAGGTCGACACCCTCCGGCTGCTCTCGACCTACCGCACGATGTTCCTGCGCCAGGCCCAATGGCACGACGACGGATCTGCGGAGTCGTACGCGCTATGGCAGGGGGCTCGCGTAGAGTACGTCGCCCAGGCCGCGGCACACCTGGCCTCGTACGAGGGTGATGTCGCCCACCCGGCGTGGAACCTCACCGCCGCGACGCTGGGCGTCGATCGCGCAGACCGCGACCTGGCGATGTCGTGGTCGGCCCGCATCCTGCTGGTCTTCGCGCTCGCCTGGGTGGTCATCGGGATGCTCTCCGCGCGTACGAGACTGGTCGGACGACCCGGTGCGGGAGCGGCCCGAGCCACCTGGCTCGCGTCGACACGTCCGTGGCGGGCTCGGGAATCGACGCTGGGCATGCGTCCCCTCGATCGCGGGCTCGCCATCATCATCCCCGGTGCACTGCTGGTCGCGACCCGCGGCGTGCAGACCTCGTTCCTCGCACCCGCACATCTGCTCCTCACGCTCGGCGCGTGGCTGGTCTTCGTCGTGACGATGCTCCTGCTGCTGCGGGGGCGATCGGCGTGGCCGGTCATCACGGCGGTCGCCGGAGTGACGATGCTGCGGTGCATCCTGACCCTGCTCGCCCTGTCGTTCACCGGGCCGGGGGGCTACTGGTTCGGGTTCTGGACCGACCCGGCCCGTCGCACCGCGTACGTATCGCTCGCCGTCGCCGCGTTCCTCTGGACGTTCGTCGCCGCGGGCTGGGCGTACTCGTCTCAGGTGGGCGCGCGTCGCGCGACCGGCTCGGTGCTCGCCGCCGTCGGCGCGGGGCTGGCCGTTCCCGCGGCGATCGTGGCCGTGATCGGGCTGGAGCAGGCATTGACGGTCTGGAACGACCAGATGGGGCTGCTCCCGTGGGGACTCGCGCGGATCCTGGGTATCACGACGTACCTCGAGATCCCCGCGTCGAGCGCCGGGTGGGCCGCAGCCCTCGGGGGGTTCATCTGCGCGGTGGGCCTGGCGATGGCGCTGACCGGCCGGGCCGATTCGTCTGGCGTCGTCGGTCGGCGCAGCGATCGAGGCGAAGAGCCTCGGCTCAGGGGACGGTGACCCCGCCGCGGGTTCCCGACACGATCTCTTTGCCCAGCGGCATGAGCGAGATCGGCACGAGCTTGAAGCTGGCGATGCCCAAGGGGATGCCGATGATCGTGATGCACATCGCCACACCCGTCAGGATGTGGCCGATCGCCAGCCAGATCCCCGCGAGGACGACCCAGATCACGTTGCCGAGGAAGGATCCGACGCCGGCCGTCGACTTCGACACGATCGTCTGGCCGAACGGCCAGAGGGCGTAGCGCCCGATGCGGAACGATGCGATCGCCCACGGGATCGTGATGATCGGGATGCACAGGATGACGCCGGCGAGCATGTAGGCGAGGAACATCCAGAAGCCCGACAGGACCAGCCAGATGACGTTCAGGACGGTGCGCATACGCCCATCCTGGAGCATCGCTCCTGCGAGAACGCCCCTCACCCCCACCGCAGCGCTGTCGGCACCCCCGCGTAGACTTGCGTGGTTATGACCGAAGCCTCCACGCCCCTCGTCGTCGGCGGCGATCGAGGTCCCCTCGGTGGGGGGCCGGCCGCGGCATCCGCACGTCCTGACGAAGACCTGCTCGCCGGGCTGAACGCGCCGCAGCGGGCCGCCGTCACCTACCGCGGCCCTGCTCTGCTCATCGTGGCGGGGGCGGGCTCGGGCAAGACGAGCGTGCTGACCCGCCGGGTCGCGAGTCTGCTGCGCACGAAAGAGGCGTGGCCCAGCCAGATCCTGGCGATCACGTTCACGAACAAGGCCGCGGGCGAGATGCGCGACCGCGTGCACCAGCTCATCGGCGACCGCGCCCAGGGCATGTGGATCTCGACGTTCCACTCCGCGTGCGTGCGCATCCTGCGCCGTGAAGCAGAGCAGTTCGGGTTCACCAAGTCGTTCACGATCTACGATTCGGGCGACTCGCGCGCGCTCATCAAGCGCCTGGTGAAAGAGCACGAGGCGGATGCCTTCGGTCTCACTCCGGGCGGCGTGCAGAGCCGCATCTCGAAACTCAAGAACGAGCTGTCGGATGCCGAGGCGTACGCGCGCTCGGCGAACATGGAGGACCCCGCCGAGCGGGTGTTCGTCGAGGTCTTCGCCGAGTACCAGCGGGCTCTCCAACGGGCCAACGCGTTCGACTTCGACGACCTCATCGCCCAGACCGTCTTCCTGTTCCGCGCGTTCCCGCACGTGGCGGACGTCTATCGACGGCGCTTCCGTCACATCCTGGTGGACGAGTACCAGGACACCAACCACGCGCAGTACGCGCTGATCCACGAGCTCACCCGAGCGCCGGGGTCGGACGCGAAGCCCTTCGAGGCGGCCGGCGGAATGATGATCTTCGAACCCGAGCCTGACCCGGGAGGCGAGGACGCCGCGGCATCACTCACCGTCGTCGGCGACTCCGACCAGTCGATCTACGCGTTCCGTGGCGCCGACATCCGGAACATCACCGAGTTCGAGCGGGACTACCCGGGCGCGAAGGTCGTGCTCCTCGAGCAGAACTACCGGTCGACGCAGAACATCCTCAGCGCGGCCAACGCGGTGATCTCCCACAACTTCGACCGCAAAGACAAGAAGCTGTGGACCGACGTCGGCGCGGGCGAGAAGATCGTCGGGTTCACCGGCTACTCGCAGCACGACGAGGCGCAGTTCATCGCCGACGAGATCGAGAAGCTCCGCAAGACCGGAGTGGCCTATTCCGCCATCGCCGTCTTCTACCGCACGAACTCCCAGTCCCGTGCGCTGGAGGAGATCTTCATCCGCTCGGCGATCTCGTACAAGATCATGGGCGGCACCAAGTTCTACGAGCGCGCCGAGATCAAGGACGCGATGGCGTACCTCGTCGCGATCGCCAACCCGGCCGACGAGATGGCCGTACGTCGCATCCTCAACAAGCCGAGGCGCGGCATCGGCGACGTCACCGAGACCGCCATCGCCCGCTACGCCGCAGACGAGGGCATCACGTTCCGAGACGCGCTCGCCAATTCCTCCGCCCTGGGCGTGGGGCCGAAGATCCAGGCGGCCATCGCCCAGCTGGACGCAGTACTCGTGGAGGCGGCCGCGATCATGCTGCCGCCCTCGGGCGAACTCGCCCCCGCCACCTCCGTGGCCGAAGGGCTCGCCGTGCTGCTGAACAAGAGCGGCTACTTCGATGCGCTGCGGCGCAGCAAGGACCCGCAGGACGAAGCGCGCCTCGAGAACCTCGACGAGCTCATCGCGGTGACGCGCGAGTTCGCCCGGAACAACCCCGAGGGCACGATCATCGACTTCCTCACCGAGGTCGCGCTGGTCTCGGATGCCGACGACCTCGAAGATGCGTCGGGCTCGGTGTCGCTGATGACCCTGCACACCGCGAAGGGACTCGAGTACGACGTCGTGTTCCTCACCGGAGTCGAGGAGGATCTCATCCCGCACCGCATCTCGGCGGGCGAGCCCGGCGGGCCGCAGGAGGAGCGCCGGCTCTTCTACGTCGGCATCACGCGCGCCCGCCAGCGCCTCTACCTGTCGCTGGCCATGACGCGCGCCCAGTTCGGCGAGGTGACGGTGGCCATGCCGAGTCGTTTCCTCCAGGAGATCCCGGTCGACATCATCGACTGGCGGCAGTCGCCGGGCGACGTCAACTCCCGCGGCGGTACGCAGTCGCGCGCGCTGAACGCCCGGAGGCCGGGCGGCGGAGGTTCGAGCGGCTCGCGGTACGGTGAGGCGCTCGTGCCCACCTCGACGTCGATCGACCGCTTCCCGAACCGTGTGCCCGCGAGGGTACGAGACAACGGAGATCTCGAGCTGGCGTCGGGCGACCGCATCCGTCACGAGGACTTCGGCGACGGCAAGGTCGACGCCGTCACCGGCGACGGAGCGAAGCGCGTGGCGCACGTGCGGTTCGACAAGGTCGGGCCGAAGAAGCTTCTCATCAAGATCGCACCCATCGAGAAGCTGTAGACGGCTTCGCCCGGTGCCGGGCGTCGATGGGCGCGGGCGACGGGAGCGCGTTCCGTGCGCCGGGTTAGGCTCGGTGCATGGCCCTCTTCTCGCGCGGCAAGCGCGCCGCCGACCAGGCAACGACGCCCGACTCGAACGGGTCGGAGGCCACCGAGACGGATGCCGCCGCCACGCCGACTACGGAATCACCGCTCACCGGTGGTGCCGATGGAGGCGAGGCATCCGTCGCCACCCCGACGGAGGATCTTCCCACCGTCGGGATCTCGATGTCGTCCTTCCAGGGTGTGGGGGCGGCTCCGGCCGAGACACCCGCGGCGCCGTCGACGCCCGCGCCCCGACCCGCACAGGCGACCCCGCGTACACTCGCGCCGGCGGAGGCTCCCGAAGCGAAGGAGACCGTCCCGGGGCTGCGTGACAACGCACTGCTGAGGCAGGCCCTCGCCGCGCTGTCCGACACCCCGGCGCCCCACGATGTGGCGAATGTCGCGCGCCAGTTGCTGCAGGGCAGCGTCTTCCTCCGCGTGCACGGCGACGCCCGGACTCTCCTGGCGGAAGGCCAGGACCTTCCCCTCGCGATCGCGACGCAGGGCGACGCGCAGTTCGTGCTCGTCTTCAGCGGTGGCGAGCCGCTGCAGGCAAGCGTGCGCGCCGACGGCCAGACCGACACGTCGGCGATGGGGCAGCCGGTGCTCGCCGTCATCCGGCACGTCCTGGACGGTCCTTTCGCCGGCATGATCCTCGACCACGCGTCGGTGCCCGGGCGCGTGCTGTTGCCGCGTCAGCTGCTGCAGCGCGCCGTCGACGAGGCCGACCCCGAGCTGACCGTCAAGTCGATCCTGGCAGCACCCCGCACGGAGGCGACCGCGAGCGAGATCGTCGCCGCCCTCCCCACGGCCAAGTTGTGGATCGCGGCGGGGAAGCCCGAGGGCAGTGACGCATTCGGCATCGCCGAGTCGCGCACACCTGAGGGGGATCGCTACCTCGAAGTGTTCTCACACCCCCTCGAGATCGTGGCACTGGGCCGGTCCGACTCGCCGCTGCCGGTGACCGCCGCACAACTCGGTGGGGCACTGAAGTCCGACGAGGGCATCTCGGGGCTGCTCGTCGACCCGGCCGGACCGTGGATCCGTCTGCAGCGCGATGACCTGCTGCCGGTCATCGCCCTCGCGGGCTGAGGCGGTCGAGGAAGAGGGTCCCACCCCCGATTCGCCTGTTCCCGTCGACCTCGGTGCTCGCGGGGAGGGTTCGCCACCGACGCGAGCCACCGTCGAAGGCAGCATGCTCATCGCCCGGCATGAGCGTGCGGGTGCCGCATCGCGCTCACCGGCCCTAGTGTCGAGACCATGGCGAGCGAGTTCACGATGCTGACCGTGCCCGGGCCCGACGGCGACAGAGAGGTCAGGATCTCGAGCCCGAGCCGCGTGATCTGGCCCGAGCCGGGCATCACCAAGCTCGAGCTCGCGGAGTACTTCGTCGCGGTGTCGGGTCCGTTCCTCGCCGCCAACGGAAACCGGCCGGTGTCGCTGGAGCGGTTCGGCGACGGCGTCGACGGCGACAGCTTCTTCTCGAAGAATCCGCCCAAGGGGGCCCCCGCGTACGTCGAGGCGGTCACCGTGACCTACAACAGTGGGCGCAGGCATCCGCAGCTCGTCCTCACGGAGCCTGCCGCCGTCGTCTGGGCGGCGCAGATGAACACGCTCGTCTTCCACCCGTGGGCTTCGCTCGCCGGTGACACCGACAACCCCGTGGAGCTCCGAATCGACCTCGACCCGCAACCGGGGACGGATTTCGCGGATGCCGCGGCCGTCGCCCCGGCTCTGCGAAACGTGCTCCGCGAAGCGGGTCTGGAGGCGTGGATCAAGACGAGCGGCAACCGCGGGCTGCACGTCTTCTGCCCGATCGAGCCGACCCACGAGTTCCTCGACGTGCGTCACGCGGTCATCGCCGCGGGACGCGAGCTGGAACGGCGGATGCCGGATCTGGTGACCATGAACTGGTGGAAGGAGGAGCGCGGCGAACGCATCTTCATCGACTTCAACCAGGCCAATCGGGATCGGACGATGGCCGGGGCCTACAGCCCTCGCGCGCTCGCCCCCGCGACCGTCTCGACCCCCATCGGGTGGGACGAGCTGGCCGACGTCGACCCGACCACTTTCACCATCCGGTCGGTGCCGGAGCGACTCGCGACGGTGGGGGACCCCTGGGCGGAGATTGCAACGTCGCCGGGTCGCATCGACACGCTGCTGGGATGGTGGCAGCGAGACCTCGACGACGGTCTGGGCGAACTCCCGTTCCCGCCGGAGTTCCCGAAGATGCCCGGAGAGCCGCCGCGCGTGCAGCCCAGCCGGGCGAAGAAGGACGGCTGAGACCTGTCCGCCGACGCCCCGTCGTCGCGCAGACGTCAGTCCAGGACGTCGCCGAGGTCGTAGGCCGAGACCGACTCGAGCTGATCGAAGCGGCAGGACGCGGCATCCCGATCGGGTCGCCAGCGGTCGAACTGCACCGTGTGGCGGAACCGGTGTCCCTCGAGCTGGTCGTACCGCACCTCGAGGACGCGCTCGGGGCGCAGGCGCACGAACGAGGAGTCGCGGCCCGCGGCGGAGAAGCGGGACTTCTCACCGTCCCCCGTGAGCGTGTTGCCTGCGGCATCCGTCTCGACCAGTGGGGCGAGTTCGTCGATGAGCTCGAGCCGGCGGGCGTCGCTGAACGCCGAGACCGCTCCGACGTTGTGCAGTTCGCCGTCCTTCGTATGCAGACCGACCAGCAGCGAGCCGACGCCTGCGCCGGACTTGTGGATGCGGTACCCGAGGGCGACCACGTCGGCGGTGCGCGCGTGCTTGATCTTGAACATGGCGCGCTTGTTCGGCGCGTACGGCAGATCGAGCGGCTTGGCCACCACGCCGTCGAGGCCGGCGCCCTCGAACTCGGCGAGCCACCGCTCGGCCAGAGCAGGATCGGTCGTCGTCCGCGTCATGTGCAGCGGATGCGGCACGTCTGTCATGAGCGCTTCCAGCCGCTCCCGCCGCTCGCGGAACGGGGCGTCCTGCAGATCCTCGTCGCCGAGCGCGAGCAGATCGAACGCGATGAACATGGCCGGGGTCTCTTCGGCGAGTCTCTTCACGCGGGATGCTGCGGGGTGGATGCGCTGCGTCAGTGCATCCCACTGCAGCCGCTGCGGATCGCCGAGCGCCACCACGATCTCGCCGTCGAGCAGGCAGGGCCGAGGCAGGAGCCGCGAGAAGGCGTCGACCAGTTCGGGGAAGTAGCGGGTGAGCGGCTTGGCACCACGGCTGCCGATCTCGACGTCGGCGCCATCCCAGGATATGAGCGCGCGGAAGCCGTCCCACTTCGGTTCGAAGCTCAGTCCGCCCGGAGATTTCTTCGGGTCGGGGATGGCGGGCACGGCCTTGGCGAGCATCGGCGCGGGGATCTCGTAGGGCATGGGTCCATCCTGCCTCCGACCGGCGACACCCGCATCGGCTACGCCTTGGCCAGTTCCTTCTTCTTCGGGCGGGCCCAGCGGACGGGCTTGTTCGGGCCGTCCCAGACCTGGATCACGCCCCAGGCAGCGGCCGTGATCGGCACAGCGAGCACGGCGCCGACGATGCCGCCGAGAACCGTGCCGACCGTCAGGGCGACCAGGATGACGAAGGCGTGCAGCTTCATCGACCGGCCCATCAGGACGGGCTGGAGGAAGTTTCCCTCGAGCTGGTTGACGAGGACGACGACGCCGACCACGAAGAGGGCGTTGACGAGTCCGTTGGAGACCAGGGCGACGAGCGCGGCCAGGATGCCGGCCAGGGTTGCACCCACGATCGGGATGAACGCCAGGAGGAAGACGAGCACGGCGAGAGGGATCGCGAGCGGCACCTGCAGGATGAGAAGACCGATGAGGATGCCGACGGCGTCCACGAAGGCGACGGCGGCGGTGCCGCGCAGGTACGAACCGAAGACGGTGACCGTCTTGTCGCCGATGCGGTGCGCGCGCTCGTAGTTCTCGCCGCGGAAGGGGCGCAGCAGGAACTCCCACATCTGCGGTCCGTCCTTCAGGAAGAAGAAGAGGACGACCACGAGCAGCACTGCACCGGTCACGAAGTTGGCGATGGCGCCGACCCCCGCGAGGGCGCCCGAGCCGAACTGGGAGCTCGTGAGGAAGTCGGTGAGCTGGCCGGTCCACTCCTGAAGCTGATCGCTGCTCGGGGCGAAGGGGAGGGTCTGCACCCACTCGATGACGTGCTGGAAGCCCTCCTGCGCCTGCGACGCGAGATCGCCCCACTGGTTGCGCACGGCGCCGACGATGAGCCAGCCGACGCCGCCGAGGACGACCGCGATCGCCAGCAGCGTGGCGATCGTCGCGAGGATCGACGGCACACCGCGCCGTCGCATCCACGACATCACCGGCGCGAAGGCGCACGCGATGATGAGCGCGAGGGTGAGCGGGATCGTGACGACCGTCAGCTGCTGGATGCCGAGGATGATCGCCGCGGCGACCACCACCACGAGGATGATCTGAAGCGCGCGCACCGACAGGCGGCCGAAGCCGTCGGCCCACAGACTCCAGGGGGCGCGTCCGGCTTTCAATTCGAGGTCGGAGGCCTCGATCCGAACGCGCGTCGGCTCATCTGAGCGGAAGAATCCCATGGATCGAGGGTACCGGGGTCGCGCGGATCGCCACTCGAGCCTTGCGGTCGGACCGCGGGTGCCGTATGCGCACCCCCCGGGAGGCTCAGACGAAGGCGCTCATCCCCGTGATGTCGCGGCCGATGAGCAGCGCCTGCACGCTCTCGGTGCCTTCGTATGTGTGGATGGCCTCGATGTCGGCCATGTGCTGCATGACGCCGTTCTCGAGCAGGATGCCGTTGCCGCCGAGCAGATCGCGCGCCGTCGAGGCGATGCGGCGCGCTGCGCGCGTGTTGTGGTACTTCGCCAGCGATGCCTGCGTCGGACGCAGGCCGCCCGATGACTCCAGGTCGGCAAGGTGCCGGCAGAAGAGCTGCATGGCCGTCAGCTCCTCGAGCATCTGAGCGAGTCGCTCCTGCACCATCTGGAACTTCGCGAGCGGTCGGCCGAACTGGGTGCGCTGCTGGGCGTAGGCGAGCGACGCCTCGTAGCAGGCGGTGGCGTGGCCCAGCGCCGACCAGGCGACACCGGAGCGGGTGGAGTACAGCACCACGGAGGCGTCCTTGAAGGAATGCGCGCCCGGGAGCAGCGCATCGTCCCCGACGCGCACGCCGTCCAGGACGATGTGCGCCTGGTGGATGGCACGGAGCGACGCTTTGCCGGTGATGACGGTGCCGGTGTAGCCCGGGGTCTGCTGGTCGATGAGGAAGCAGCGCACGGAGCTGTGCTCGGGCGCGGGCTCATCGTCGATCCGCGCCCAGACGAACGTGACGCCGCCCGATGCGCCGTTGCCGATCCACTTCTTCGCTCCGTCGAGCACCCATCCATCGCCGTCTCGCCGGGCGACGGTCTCGAGCGACACGGAGTCCGACCCGTGGTCGGGCTCGGTGAGCGCGAAAGCCGCGGGCACCTCACCGCGCGCGATGGGCCGGAGCCAGCGGGCCTGCTGCTCGTCGCTTCCGAACAGGGCGAGCGTGCGCAGCGCGAGACCGCCCTGCACCGCCACAACCGTACCCAGCGACCCGTCCCCGCGGGAGATCTCCATGTTCACGAGCCCAGCCGCCAGGGGCGAGAACGGCGTCAGCTCGGGGTGCGAGATGCCGTCGTTGAAGAGGTCGAGCTCGCCCATCCGCATCGCGATCTCGATCGGATACTCCGCGGCATCCCACGCCCGCTGCATCAGCGGGCCGACCTCGTCGACGTACGCCTGTGCGCGCTCCCACACCTCGCGGTCGGTCGAGGGGATGTCGGCGAACACCTGGTAGTAGTCGGTGCCCAGCCGGGCGGTGACGTCGTATCCCTCGACCCGCTGGCCGGGGCGTTCGCGGAAATCGGCGGTCGGGGGAGTGCTCATGATGCTCCTGGAGTGCTCGGGTCGGTCGTCGTCGGCGTGACCCCAGGATACCGCCGGTGGGGTATCGAGTGCCGCGTCTTGTGAGACTCGGTCTCAGCTGTCGAGGCGAGCCCGAAGCTGGCGGGCGACCTCGGCGGCCGGCATCCGTCGCGGGAAGACGGCGATGGCGATGTCATCGGGCTCGGCGGGCGAACCGTCGGGGTGCACCCCGAAGCGCCGCATGGCGTCGTCGAGCGCACGCCGCAGGACGGTGAGGGGGACGCGCCTGGGGCTGCGGATCAACTGGCGCAGCACGTGGTTGTGCACGGCGGTGACCAGCGCCGCGAAGCCGACGGCGTCGAGGGGGTCGAGTCCGGGCAGCGCCTCCCGCAGGTACTCGTCGAAGAGGCGCTCGTAGCGGAAGACGGTCACGATCTCGCGGTCGCGGAGTGCGGGAACCTGGCGGACGACGCGGTAGCGGTGGCGTGCCAGTTCCGGGTCGGCCGCGAAGTGCGAGAAGACCTGCACGGATGCTTCGCAGACGGCTGCCCACGGGTTGTCGTGCGGCATGCCGAGGTAGTCGCGCAGCTGGTCCAGCAGCAGTTCGTGATCGGCGAAGACCACGTCCTCCTTGCCCCCGAACTGGCGGAAGAACGTGGAGCGCGACACCCCGGCGGCCCGCGCGATCTGCTCGACGGACGTCTGGTCGAAGCCGTTCTCGGCGAAGAGATCGATCGCGGCCGCGACCACCGCGGTGCGGGCGGCGGACGGGGAGGGGATCTCGCTCATGGCGCGAGCCTACCGGTGGGGTATCGGCCGTCCGCAGGTGCGGCCCTGCGCTCGGACGGAGACGGCGGACGGCGCTGTCAACCCGTTTGCAGTGACCCGTCGCAGGGAGTGGACTCGCACTCATGCAGCCACACATGCAGCCTCTCTGGAAGAGGGACGCCGTGCCCGTCGCCGGTACCCCGTTCGAGCCGGATGCGCGACGGGACGCGCTCGTGATCGGTGCGGGCATCACCGGCCTGGTGACGGGGCTGCTGCTCGCGCGGGCGGGCCTCGACGTCGCGGTGGTCGAGGCGGGAGACGTCGCGGAGCTGGCGACCGGTGCCAACACCGGCAAGCTGTCCCTTCTGCAGGGAAGCGTCCTCTCGACGCTCAGACGCCATCACCCGGCGTCGCTCGTGCGCGCGTACGTCGACTCGAACCGTGACGGTGCGGAGTGGGTCACCGCCTTCGCCGATGCGGAGGGGGTGCCCTACACGCGACGGATCGCCTACTCGTACGCGCAGTCCGCCGACGGCGTCGGAACGGTGCAGGCCGAAGCTGCTGCGGCGCACGAAGCAGGGCTGGAGGTCAGGCGGGTCTTCCCCGATGCGGCATCGCCCCTGGGCTTCCCGATGGTCGACGCGGTGGCGCTCGACGACCAGGTCGCGATCGATCCGCAGACTCTGGCGACGGCCATCGCCCGCGCGTTCCTGGCCGCGGGGGGAACCCTGCACACGCGCACGCGCGTCACCCGGGTGCGCGCTCTGCCCCACGGCCGGATCGAGACCGACCGCGGAGCCGCATTCGCCGAGAACATCGTGCTCGCCACCGCGACGCCGATCACCGACCGAGGGCTGTACTTCGCCAAGACGCATGGACTCCGTTCCTCTTCCGTGGCGTTCGAGCTGCCCGGCGACGTTCCCGACGGCATGTACCTGTCGGTCGACGGCCCGGTACGTTCCCTCCGGTCGGTGACGCCGCAGGACGGCCCGGCCGGATCCGCACGACTCATCGTCGGCGGGAACGGGTATGCGGTCGGCCGTACGCTCTCCGAACGAGGCCGCCTCGACGACCTCATCCACTGGACCGCACGGCACTTCCCCGGCGCCGTGCCGGTGGCCGAATGGTCGGCGCAGGACTACGAATCGCACGACCTCATTCCTTTCGTCGGCGCGATGCCCCGCGGCCTCGGGCGCATCCGCTTCGCGACGGGGTACAACAAGTGGGGACTCTCGAACGGACCGGCGGCCGCTCTGCGCCTGACCGCTGAGATCACCGGGGTTCCGCGGAGCGAGTGGCCTGACTGGATGACCACGATCTCGCGACGCATGACGGTGCCTGCCGACATCGGACGCGGCGGACTCGAAAACATGCGGGTCGGCTGGGAAGCGGCATCCGGGTGGATCGAGTCGCAACGTGCGGCGGTGCCCGTCGCGCGCCCCGCCGAGGGCGAGGGCGTGGTCGCCCACCGCGCCGGCCGGCCGGTCGGCATCTCGACGGTCGACGGCCGCACCCGCGCGGTCAGCGCAGTGTGCCCGCACCTGGGAGGGGTGCTGGCCTGGAACGACGCCGAGCGCTCGTGGGACTGTCCGCTGCACGCATCGCGCTTCACCGCGGACGGTACGAGGATCGAGGGACCCGCGGTCTGCGATCTGGCGCGGCTGCCGCGGACGACCGGAGAGACGATCGAGGCCGACGACGTGGAGACCTTCTCGATCTGACACGCGCAGGTCGCGGCATCCCGCCCACGCAGCGGGAACAGCCGACCGGCTTCCCCTCGGGTCTCGTTCGGGGCTCGCGGGCGGGAGTAGTAGGCTGGGGGATTGGTCCGATATCTCGATATCGAGACATTTCCGGCGCCCCGAGCGCCTTCCCCGACCAGTCGCCCCAGCGGAGGATTGCACTGTGGATCTGTACGAGTACCAGGCACGAGACCTTTTCGAGAAGTACGAGGTGCCGGTTCTCGCCGGCATCGTCGCAGACACTCCGGAGGAGGTCCGCGCAGCAGCCGAGAAGATCGGCGGTGTCGTCGTCGTCAAGGCGCAGGTCAAGGCCGGAGGCCGCGGCAAGGCCGGTGGCGTGAAGGTCGCCAAGTCCGCCGACGAGGCGTTCGAGCTCTCGAAGGCGATCTTCGGCCTCGACATCAAGGGCCATATCGTCAAGCGCGTCATGGTGGCGCAGGGCGCCCGCATCGACAAGGAGTTCTACTTCTCGGTGCTGCTGGACCGCGCGAACCGTTCCTACCTGAGCCTCTGCAGCGTCGAGGGCGGCATGGAGATCGAGGAGCTCGCGGTCGAGCGCCCCGAGGCCCTCGCGCGCATCCAGGTCGACCCCCTCACCGGCATCGATCAGGCCAAGGCCCTCGAGATCGCGAAGGCCGGCGGCTTCGACGACGAACTCGCACCGAAGGTCGCCGACGTCTTCGTCAAGCTCTACGACGTCTACACGGGCGAGGATGCCACGCTCGTCGAGGTGAACCCGCTCGTGCTCACGGAGGACGGCGACGTCATCGCCCTCGACGGCAAGGTCTCGCTCGACGAGAACGCCGACTTCCGACACCCGGATCACGAAGAGCTCGAAGACAAGGACGCCGCCGACCCGCTCGAGGCCAAGGCGAAGGCGAACGACCTGAACTACGTCAAGCTCGACGGCCAGGTCGGCGTCATCGGAAACGGCGCGGGTCTGGTGATGTCGACCCTCGACGTGGTCGCCTACGCCGGTGAGCGACACGGCGGGGTCAAGCCCGCGAACTTCCTCGACATCGGCGGCGGGGCGTCGGCGGCGGTCATGGCCGCGGGCCTGGACGTCATCCTCGGCGACGAGCAGGTCAAGAGCGTCTTCGTCAACGTGTTCGGCGGCATCACCGCGTGCGACGCCGTCGCGAACGGCATCGTGGGCGCCCTGCAGACGCTCGGCGACACGGCTTCCAAGCCGCTCGTCGTGCGACTCGACGGCAACAAGGTGGAAGAGGGCCGCGCCATCCTGCGCGAAGCAAACCACCCGCTCGTCACCCTGGCCGAGACCATGGACGAGGGCGCCGACAAGGCCGCCGAGCTCGCGAACGCCTGATCAGGCTCGAGAAAAGGATTCTGAAGCAATGTCGATCTTCCTCAACAAGGACTCCAAGGTCATCGTCCAGGGCATCACCGGCGGCGAAGGCACCAAGCACACGGCCCTCATGCTCAAAGCCGGCACCCAGGTCGTCGGTGGCGTGAACGCCCGCAAGGCCGGCACCACCGTCTCGCACACCGCCGCCGACGGCTCCACGGTCGAACTGCCCGTCTTCGCATCGGTCGCGGAGGCCATCGAGAAGACCGGAGCGGACGTGTCGATCGCGTTCGTGCCGCCCGCCTTCACGAAAGACGCGATGGTCGAGGCCATCGACGCCGAGATTCCGCTGCTCGTCGTGATCACCGAGGGCGTGCCCGTCGGCGACACCGCGGAGGCGTGGGCCTACACGCAGTCCAAGGGCAACAAGACCCGCATCATCGGCCCGAACTGCCCCGGCATCATCACGCCGGGTGAGTCGCTCGTCGGCATCACCCCGGCGAACATCACCGGCAAGGGTCCGATCGGACTCGTGTCGAAGTCGGGCACCCTGACCTACCAGATGATGTACGAGCTGCGCGAGATCGGCTTCTCGAGCGCGATCGGCATCGGCGGCGACCCCGTCATCGGCACGACGCACATCGACGCGCTCGCCGCGTTCGAGGCCGACCCCGAGACGAAGGCGATCGTCATGATCGGCGAGATCGGCGGCGACGCCGAAGAGCGCGCGGCCGACTACATCAAGGCTCACGTCACCAAGCCGGTCGTCGGCTACGTCGCGGGCTTCACGGCCCCCGAGGGCAAGACCATGGGTCACGCCGGTGCGATCGTCTCCGGCTCGGCAGGTACTGCGCAGGCCAAGAAGGAGGCCCTGGAGGCCGCCGGCGTCAAGGTCGGCAAGACCCCCAGCGAGACCGCCGAGCTCATGCGCGAGATCATTTCGGCTCTGTAGCCGGACGCTTTTCGAGAGGGGCGGATGCTGCGGCATCCGCCCCTCTCTGCGTTTCCCCGCCCGGACGCGCGCCGGACCCGTCATCTGCGTGCCGCTGACCGCAGGCATAGGGTGAAGTCATGCCGCTCACCGGAGAATACAAGCCCAGCACCAACGCGTGGGCCCGTACCCAGGCCGAGAAGTTCGAGGCTTCGGGGGGCACGGAGGAGAACACGCTCCGCGGCGTCCCGATCATCGTGCTGACGACGGTCGGCGCGAAGTCCGGCGGGCTCCGCAAGACGGCCCTCATGCGCGTCGAGCACGATGGCCGCTACCTCGCCGTGGCTTCCAAGGGCGGGACGCCCGAGCCGCCCGCCTGGTACTGGAACATCGTCGCCGAGCCGCACGTCGAGCTGCAGGACGGTGCGCTCACGCGCGACTACACGGCGCGCGAGCTCCAGGGCGACGAGCGCGCCGAGTGGTGGCAGCGCGCGACGGCGGTCTGGCCCGACTACGACGAGTACCAGAAGAAGACCGACCGGCAGATCGCGATCTTCCTCCTCGATCCGTTCGACGAGTGACACCCTGATCCCAGGCTGAGCGGATGCTGCGCCGGGCGTGGCCGCCGGGGAAGGCGTCCTCCCGGTAGGTAGGGTCGATGAGGCATGAATCGCCTCCTCATCACCCTCCTCACCGCTTTCGACGCCGCCATCGCGGCCGCCGCAGGCATCGCGGTCGTGCTCGCGCCGCTCACACTGCTCTGGGTCTTCGGACTCGGCGGTCAGGCGGACTGGGCGGCGCTCTGGCCGGTGGCGGCGACGATCTGGCAGTTCGGTCACCTCGTCCCGCTGGCGATCACCCTGCCGGATGACTACCTGGCCGCCACCGGGATCACCGCGGACGCGGCATCCTTCACCCTGTCGTTGGCACCCCTGGCCTTCGCGGCCTTCACGGTCATCTTCGCCGCGCGTTCCGGTGCGCGTTCCTCCCGGGCCGATGGCTGGGTGACCGGGGTGCTCGTGGGCACCGGCTCGTTCGCCGCGCTGGCGGCGCTGATCGCCTGGACCTCCTCGACGGCCGTCGCGACGGTCGAGACGTGGCAGGCGGTGCTCTTCCCGACGCTGCTGTTCGCCATCCCCGCCCTGGCAGGCGCGATCGTCACGGAGTGGCGGGAGGCGGGGGCCGGTGTGATCGCCCGTGCTCGCGACCGCATCGAGCGACAGCTCCACGGCTGGGGCGAGGTACCGGGGCTCGCCGTGCGCGGTGCCGCCGTCGTGATCGCCGGGCTGACGGCCGTCGGAGCGCTCGGGGTCGCCGTGGCGCTCGTGGGGGGAGGCGCGCAGATCATCGCCCTCTTCGAGGCGGGGCACGTGGATGTGATCGGCGCGACGGTGACGACGCTCGCGCAGCTCGCCTACCTCCCCACACTGATCGTGTGGGCCCTCTCCTACGTCATCGGGCCCGGGTTCGCGATCGGTCCCGGCACGGTCGTATCGCCCGCCGGCACGCAGGTCGGCGTGCTCCCCGGCATCCCCGTGCTCGGTGCACTTCCCGGGTCCATCTCGCCGTGGATGCTGCTGCTCGCTCTGTTTCCGGTCGCGCTCGGCGCCTTCGCCGGATGGGTCGTCCGCTCCCGTCTGCTGCAGGTCCCTGCCATCGAGCCCGGCTCGACGGCGCGTCCCGGCGCATCGGTGCCGTGGGCCACGGCCGCGCTCGACGGGCTCCTCGCCCCGACCGCCGTCGAGCCGGTCACCGCATCCCCGCAGGCCGCGCACGAGGAGAAGGACTCCGTCGACGAGCCCATCGGCGCCCGACTCACGATCGCGGTCGGCATCGCCGTCATCGTCGCGGGGGCCGTGGCGCTGCTGGCGTGGTTCGCGTCCGGCTCGATCGGTCCCGGCACGCTGTCGGCGGTCGGCCCGAGCGTGGGTCCGGTCGCTCTCGCGGTGGGGCTGGAGGTACTCCTGGGCGCCTCGATCCTGCTGCTCTCGCCGCGCCCCCGCCGTCGGCGCGACCGTCGGCGCGACCAGGGCCTGACGGAGAGCTCGTGGGAAGACGCGATCGCGCGGTCGTCGACGGATGCCTCGGTCATCACGTACGCGGAGCGATGGACGTCCACTCCCTACGACGCGGACCACGCGCCGGCGGAGAAGGACGCGGCTGCCGAGGTCGACCCGGGGGTGCGGGCGACCGACCGGACGACGAAGAAGAGCCGCACGAACGCTCCGAAGAAGGGACGCACCGCCCGGAAGGACCCCGGCGGTGCGAGGAAGGGTGGTGACCGTGCCGCGGACGCCGCGGCTGAGGCCGCGCCCGAGTCCGTGCCCGTGCCCGTCCCCGAAGAACCGCCTCCGCCCCTCGTCCCCCGCGAATCCCAGCCCGGTGACGCCCCGGCCCCCCGTCGTCCCGCGCCGCTGCCCCCGGTAGACTGACCGCGTGCTCACGGTCGCGGTCCTCATCTCTGGAGCCGGCTCCAATCTGAGGGCCCTCCTCGAGGCGGCCGCCGAGGCCGACTTCCCCGCCCGGGTGATCGTCGTCGGAGCCGATCGCGAGGCCGACGGCTTCGCGCACGCCGAGGCATACGGCATCCCCACCTTTCTCGTCCCGTGGCGCGAGTTCGAGTCGCGCGACGAATGGGGCGCCGAGGTGGGAGCGCAGCTCGAGGTCTGGAAGCCCGACCTCGTCGTGCTGAGCGGCCTCATGCGACTGCTGCCGTCGGGACTGGTCGATGCGTGGGCCCCTCGCATCATCAACACCCACCCCGCATACCTGCCGGAGTTCCCCGGTGCGCACGGAGTGCGCGACGCGCTCGCCGCCGACGCGACCCGCACCGGGGCGAGCGTGATCATCGTCGACAACGGCATCGACAGCGGCCCGATCCTCGCCCAGGAACGAGTGCCCGTGCTCGCCGGCGACGACGAGCACAGCCTGCATGAGCGCATCAAGCCGGTCGAGCGTCGGCTGCTGATCGACGTCGTGCGCCGCATCGCCACCGGCGAGCTCGACCTCGCGGCGCAGACCGCCCCCACCACGTCCTAGAGCCCCTTCCCGCCCCGATCCGTCAGGAGCCCCCATGGCCGGTCCCCGCCACGATCCGTCCCTCTACCGCGACCGCGACGTCGTGCCGATCCGCCGCGCGCTCGTCTCGGTGAGCGACAAGACCGACCTGCTGCGCCTCGCCGAGGCGCTCGCCGCGGCCGACGTCGAGATCGTGTCGACCGGTTCGACGGCTGCCACCATTCGCGACGCCGGTCACGCGGTCACCGACGTGTCGGCTGTCACGGGCTTCCCCGAATCCCTCGACGGGCGAGTCAAGACGCTCCACCCCGGCGTGCACGCGGGGCTGCTGGCAGACCTCCGCCTCGAAGACCACGAGCGGCAGCTGCAGGAGCTCGGCATCGAGCCCTTCGAGCTCGTGGTGGTGAACCTCTACCCGTTCGTCGAGACGGTCGCCTCCGGTGCCGAAGGCGACGACGTCGTCGAGCAGATCGACATCGGCGGGCCCGCGATGGTGCGAGCATCCGCCAAGAACTTCGCCAACGTCGCGATCGTCGTCTCTCCCGAGTCCTACCCTTCGGTGATCGAGGCGGTGGCAGCGGGCGGCACGACGCTCAAACAGCGCCGCGAGCTGGCGGCGCGCGCGTTCGCGCATACGGCGGTCTACGACCGGGCGGTCGCGACCTGGTTCGCGGAGGGGACCCTGGCGGCGGGGAACGACCTGCCCGAGCACCTGACGATCCGCGCCGAGCGGCTCGAGACCCTGCGCTACGGCGAGAACTCGCACCAGCGCGCGGCGATCTACACCCGCACCGGAGGGCATGGCATCGCGCAGGCTACGCAGCTGCAGGGCAAGGAGATGTCCTACAACAACTACGTCGACGCCGACGCCGCCTTGCGGGCGGCGTTCGACATGGTGAAGCCCGCGGTGGCGATCATCAAGCACGCGAACCCCTGCGGCATCGCTGTGGCGGCGCCGAACGCCCGCGACGAGATCGCCAGCGCCCACTTGCGTGCCCACGAGTGCGACCCGGTGTCGGCCTTCGGGGGAGTGATCGCGGCGAACCGCACGGTGACGCTCAAGATGGCCGAGAACCTGCGTGACATCTTCACCGAGGTGATCGTCGCGCCCGGCTTCGAGCCCGAAGCACTCGAAGTGTTCGCTCTGAAGAAGAATCTGCGTGTCCTGCTCCTGCCCGCCGACTGGCAGCAGGAGACGATGGACGTGCGCCTCGTCTCGGGTGGGCTGCTGCTGCAGGACGCCGACCGCTTCCCCGACGACATCGAATCGGTCGCGAAAGACTGGCAGCTCGTCTCGGGCGAGCGCCCCGCCGAGGCCGACATGGCCAACCTCATCTTCGCGTGGAAGGCGTGCCGCGCCGTGAAGTCGAACGCGATCGTCCTGGCCACCGGATCGGCCACGGTCGGAATCGGCATGGGTCAGGTCAACCGCGTCGACTCCTGCCGCCTGGCAGTCGAACGCGCCGGAAATCGCGCGGCCGGATCGATCGCGGCATCCGACGCCTTCTTCCCGTTCGCCGACGGGCCGCAGGTGCTTCTCGACGCCGGGGTGTCGGCCATCGTGCAGCCCGGCGGCTCGGTGCGCGACGACGAGGTCATCGCCGCGGCGCGTGCCTCCGGAGTGACGATGTTCTTCACCGGCGAGCGGCACTTCTTCCACTGAGGCCGCCCACGGCGGACCGGCAGCTCACGCGGTGGGGCGGCCGTATTCCTCGAGCCATCGCAGCCAGACCTCGCTGACGGTCGGGTAGGACGGCACCGCGTGCCAGAGGCGCTCGAGGGGGACCTCGCCGACGATCGCGATCGTCGCGGAGTGCAGCAGCTCGGCGACATCCGGTCCGACGAAGGTCGCGCCGATGAGCACGCCGCGATCCTCGTCGACGATCGCGCGCGCCTGCCCCACGTAGTGATCGGCCACGCTGCTCGACCCGGCCACCCACGAGAGGTCGTAGTCCAGGACGCGGATGCGGCGCCCCGCCGCTCGCGCGGTCTTCTCGGTGACACCGACCGAAGCGACCTCGGGATCGGTGAAGGTCACCTGGGGGACCGCGTCGTGGTCGGCTGTGGCCACGTGGACGCCCCACGGCGCGTCGTCGACCTCGGCGCCGTTGGCGCGTGCGGCGATGACGTCTCCGGCCGCGCGCGCCTGGTACTTGCCCTGATGGGTGAGGAGCGCACGGTGGTTGGCGTCGCCCACCGCGTACAGCCAGTCCGTGCCCTTCACGAGCATCGTGTCGTCGACGTCGAACCACTCGCCCGGAGTGAGCCCGACGCTGTCGAGCCCGAGGTCGCCCGTGACGGGCGTGCGGCCGATCGCGACGAGCACCTCCTCGGCCTCGACCGTCGTTCCGTCCGACAGCTGCAGCGACGCGGTCCCGCCGTCGCGCCGCGCGGAGGTCACCTCGACCCCGTCCCGGATGTCGACGCCGAGTTTCTCGAGCGAGGCCGTCACGAGTTCACCCGCGAACGGCTCCATGTTCTGCAGCAGCCCGGAGCGCAGCAGCAGAGTGACTTTCGTGCCGAATCCCGCATAGGCCGTCGCCATCTCGGCGGCGACGACTCCGCCGCCGATGATCGCGAGCGAGCCGGGGATGCTCTCGGCCGAGGTGGCCTCCCGACTCGTCCACGGAGCGATGTCGCGCAGGCCGGGGATGTCGGGCAGGAGGGCCGCCGAGCCGGTGCAGGCCGCGACGGCGTGGCGCGCGACGAGGTCGGTGGTCGAGCCGTCGCCGGCGGTGACGCGAACGGTGTTGCGACCGGTGATGCGCGCGTGACCGCGGACGAGGTCGATGCCCGCACCCTCGAGCCACTTCACCTGCGAGTCGTCGTTCCAGTCGTGGGTGGTCTTGTCGCGGCGGCGCAGCACGCCGGCGATGTCGACCTCGCCGGTGACGGCCTGGGCCGCTCCGTCCACGTCGCGGGCGGCGCGCAGGACGGCACCTGCCCGCAGCAGGGCCTTCGACGGCATGCACGCCCAATACGAGCACTCCCCGCCCACCAGTTCGGCTTCGACGATGACGGTCTTCATCCCGCCCTGGACCGCCCGATCCGCCACGTTCTCGCCGACGGCGCCGGCCCCGATCACGATGACGTCGTACGTGGTTTCGCTCATGTGCCCACGCTAGCGTCGCCGTGCCCGCACCGCTCGGGCTTGCGCCCAGGTCTTCACCGTGGCATCCGTGACGCCTCCTCCCTCGGTGCCGGCACCTGCGCGGCCGCACTCAGGCGACCCTCGGAGATCAGGCTGATCCCCCGCGAAGCGGCCCGACTCCGGCTGATCGCCGGATTCGGGACGGAGTCGAGCCCGTGGGGCGGGAGTCGGCCCGGCGACGCCGGCATCCTGGTGTCCGATTCCCGCCAGCCGGTGTCCTCGGTCCGTGTCAGGCTGGGGGCATGACCATCGCCGCCGCTCGCCCGTCGATGACGTTCGACGAGCGCTATCGCGCGATCGACTCGCGCGACACGCGCTTCGACGGGCAGTTCGTCACCGCGGTGCGGACGACCGGCATCTACTGCCGCCCGAGCTGTCCGGCGCGCACCCCGAAGCCCGCCAACGTGAGCTTCTTCGCCACGAGTGCGGCCGCCCACGAGGCGGGCTACCGCGCGTGCAAGCGGTGTCTGCCCGAGGCCGCACCGGGGTCGCCCGAGTGGAACCTGCGCAGCGACGCCGCCGGCCGCGCGATGCGACTCATCGCCGATGGGGTGGTCGAGCGCGAAGGGGTGCCCGGGCTCGCCGCCCGCCTGGGCTACTCGACGCGACACCTCACTCGACTGCTCACCACGGAGGTCGGGGCCGGTCCTCTCGCGCTCAGTCGCGCCCATCGCGCACACACGGCCCGCATGCTGCTCGTCGGCACCGACCTGCCGGCGGCCGATGTCGCGTTCTCAGCCGGGTTCCGGAGCATCCGACAGTTCAACGACACGGTCCGCGAGGTCTTCGGCATGACCCCGCTCGAACTGCGCGCCCGTCGACGCGGTGAGGATCCGGCTCCGGGACGGATCGACCTCGTCCTGCCCCACAGAGGGCCGCTGGACGACGTCGGTCTCTTCGGCTGGATGGCCGCGCACGCGGTCGGGGGTGTGGAGGCGGGGACGGCCTCGACCTTCGCGAGAACCCTTCGGCTCCCCGGCGGTCCCGCCTGGTTGGAGCTGCGCGTCGACGACGGCCGAGTCCGACTGAGGGCGGAGCTCTCCCGACTCTCGGACCTGTCGCTGATCGTCGCCCGGGCGCGGAGGCTCTTCGACCTGGATGCCGACCCGGTGGCGGTCGATGAGGCGCTGGCGCAGCATCCGGAACTCGCCCCCCTGGTCGCGCGCGTTCCCGGCGTCCGCGTGCCGGGCGCCGTCGACGCCCACGAGATGCTGATCCGCGCGATGATCGGCCAGCAGATCTCGGTCGCCGCCGCTCGTACGGCGATGACCCGACTCGCGGAGGCGCTGGGGGAGCGCATGGACACCCCGGGGGGAGACATGCTCCTCTTCCCCACGGTCGCGGCCATCGCCGAACGCGGGCACGAGGTGCTGCGCGGCCCCGCGGCCCGTGTACGGTCGGTGATCGCCGCGGCGGCGGCGCTCGCCTCTGGCGACCTCGACCTCACCCCGGGAGACGACCCGCACGAGCAGCGTGCGGCCCTGATCGCGATGCCGGGCATCGGTCCGTGGACCGCCGACTACGTGCGCATGCGCGTGCTCGGCGACCCCGACGTGCTGCTGCCGGGTGACGTGGCCGCGCGGGCGGGTGCGGCCGCCGCCGGGATTCCCGCCGATGCCGTCGGCCTGACGGCCTGGGCGACGCGCGCCGCCCCGTGGCGCAGTTATCTCATGGCGCACCTCTGGTACGCCGCCCCCGTGACCGCCTCGTGGCGCACGCCACCGACACCGGAAGATTCACCATGACCCTCCTCACCTCGCCGACCCGCACCGGCCTCGCCCGGGCCGCCACCCTCCAGACGATCGCGACGCCCGATGGTCCCTTCACGATCGTCGCCGACGGACGCGGTCGCGTGATCGCCTCGGGGTGGACGGCCGACCGCGAGGCCGCGCTCGCGCGTATTCCGCGCGCCATCGCCCCCGACGTGGTGCAGGAGGGGGAGACGGATGCTGCGGCCGCCGTCGGCGCCTACTACGAGGGAGACCTCGCCGCGATCGACGCCGTCGAGGTCGCCCAGGCGGGCACCGCGATGCAGCTGCAGGGGTGGGCGGCGCTCCGGGCGATCGCGCCCGGCCGGCCGTTGTCGTACGCGGAGTTCGCCGCCGCCCTCGGACATCCGCGCGCCGTCCGGGCCGCGGCATCCATCTGCGCCCGCAACGCCCCTGCGCTCTTCGTGCCGTGCCATCGTGTCCTGCGCGGCGACGGCAGTCTGGGCGGCTTCGCGTGGGGAGTCGACGTGAAACGCGGGCTCCTCGCGCGCGAGTCGACGGTCGCCGCGGTCTGATCGGACGGGTTTCGCTCCCCGCTTGCACGAATCGTCGACCTGGGCATAGCCTGGAAAGCTGTCAGCCGCACACGCGGATGCCCCGCCCAGAGGAGGATGCCATGAACCCGAACGTGATCACGTCGGTCGCCGCCATCCTTCCGAGCCGCACGCTCCGCCTCTCCTGAGGTCCGGCGGCCACGCGCCGCCCCGCGTTCGTCTCCGTCGGTGCCATCCGTCGCTGTTGCGCCTTCCGGCGTCCACTTCCCTCTCCTCGCACCACTCACGCCGACATCCCACAAGGATCATGACTTCCACCGCCGAGAACCCCCGGTCCGATCTCTCCACCTTCCGCGCGCTGGCGCGGCTCTACCCGTTCGCCCGACCCGTGGTGGGTCGGCTCTCGCTCGGACTCGTCAGCGCGCTGCTGGCGAGCCTCGCGGCGCTGGCCATCCCTCTGGTGCTCGAGCAGATCGTCGCCGGTCCCATCGCCACGGGCGACCCCGGCCAGATCACGTGGGGCGCCGTCGCGATCCTCGTGCTCGGGCTCATCGAAGCCGCGCTCGTGTGGGCGCGGCGCTGGTTCGTGCTGTCACCCGCGACGAAGGTCGAGTACGACCTGCGCACCAGCTTCTACGCGCGCCTGCAGCGCCTGCCCGTCTCCTTCCACGACCGGTGGCAGTCGGGTCAGCTCCTCAGCCGCATGATGCAGGACATCAGCATGCTGCGACGCTGGCTGGCGTTCGGGCTGGTGCTGCTCATCGTCAACCTGCTCACGATCCTCATCGGTATGGCGCTGCTGTTCAGCTGGCACTGGGCGCTGGGCCTCACGTTCCTGATCTGCTGCGCGCCGCTGTGGTACTCGGGCTACCGGTTCGAGAAGACGTACGGCGCCCTGACCCGGCAGAGTCAGGATCAGGCCGGCGACCTCGCGACCTCGGTCGAGGAGAGCGTGCACGGCATCCGCGTCCTGAAGGCGTTCGGGCGGGGCGCCCACGCGCTGCGCAAGTTCACCCGCCAGGCTGAGACGCTCCGTGAGACCGAGATCGACAAGGCGCGGTCGGTCGGCTGGATCTGGTTCTGGCTGGTGCTGCTCCCCGGCGTCGCGTTCGCGCTGTGCCTGGGCGTCGGCATCGTGCTCGTGCAGCTCGGGCAGCTCGGCATCCCCGCCCTCGTGGCCTTCTTCGCGATGGCCACCGTGCTGAGGTGGCCGATGGAGTCGATCGGATTCCTCTTCTCGTTCCTCCTCGATGCACGCACCGCGACCGACCGCCTGTTCGAGGTGTTCGACGAGGAGAACACGATCGTCGATCCGGAGAACCCGGTGACGATCGCCCACCCCCGTGGCGCTCTCGTGTTCGAGGACGTGCACTTCCGATATCCGGATGCTGCGGCATCCGAACGCGATCTGGTCGACGGGGTCGACCTCGTGCTGCGTCCGGGCGAGACGATGGCGCTCGTCGGGCTGACCGGCTGCGGCAAGACCACGCTCACGACTCTGCCGACGCGCCTCTACGACGTGACGGCCGGGAGGGTGACCCTCGACGGCGTCGACATCCGCGACCTCACGCTCGACGAACTGCGCACCCACATCGGCATGGCCTTCGAAGACGCCACCTTGTTCTCGCAGACCGTGCGCGAGAACGTGCTCCTCGGAAGAGAGGAGCTGGAGGCGGGCAGCGCCGAGGCCGACGAGGTGCTGCGCGAAGCCCTCGCCGTGGCCCAGGCCGCGTTCGTCTACGACCTGCCGGACGGCGTCGAGACGGTCATCGGAGAAGAGGGGATGAGTCTTTCCGGCGGCCAGCGCCAGCGGCTCGCGCTCGCACGGGCGGTCGCCGCGCGCCCCGCCGTGCTCGTGCTCGACGACCCGCTGTCTGCGCTCGACGTCGACACCGAGGCGCTCGTGGAGGATGCGCTGCGCGAGGTCATGGCGTCGACCACGGCGCTCATCGTCGCGCATCGGCCGTCGACCGTGACCCTCGCCGACCGCGTGGCGCTCATGGAGGCCGGACGCGTCACGGCGGTCGGCACCCACGCCGAGCTCCTCGCCACGAGCGACCACTACCGCTACGTCATCTCGAGCCTCGAGGGCGAGCAAGCCCGCATGCGGGAGAGGGAGGTGAACCTGTGAGCGCCCCCACCGTCTCAGGCACCAGCGGCGAAGACCGCTCCGACTACACGCGCGCCGAGAGCCGTTCGATCCGTCAGCGTTCGCTGCGGCTGCTGGGCTCGCTGCTCCTGCCGCTGCGCGCGCGGCTCGTGCTGGCCGCGGCGGTCCTGATCGTCTCGACGGCGCTGCAGGTTCTCGGCCCGCTGCTGATCGCCTACGGCATCAACTCGGCCCTGCCCGCGGTGATCGATCAGGCGAACTGGATGCCGACGATCGGCGTCGTGGCCGTGTATCTGGTCTCCGCGATCGGCGGTGCAGCCCTCATCGGCTGGTACGCCGTCGTCACCGCGCGCCTCACCCAGGCGGTCATGCTCGAGCTTCGCCGCCGCATCTTCCTGCACACGCAGCGCCTGAGCCTGGAGTTCCACGAGTCCTACACCTCGGGGCGCATCATCTCCCGCCAGACGAGCGACCTCGACACCATCCGCGAACTGCTGGACGGCGGCCTCAACGAGCTGGTGTCGGGTCTGCTGTACGGCGCGTTCACGCTGATCGCGCTGTTCATCCTCGACTGGCGCTCCGGCCTCGTGCTGCTGGTCGCCGGCATTCCGCTCTACGCGCTGATGCACTGGTTCTACGCGCGGTCTCAGCTGGTGTACCGCGAATCACGCGTGGTCAGCGCCAAGGTGATCGTGAAGTTCGTCGAGACGATGACCGGGATCCGGGCCGTGAAGGCGTTCCGCAAGGAGAAGCGCGACGACGAGGAGTTCGGCGAGCTGTCGGCCCAGTACCGCGAAGTCAACATGCGATCGATCCGGCTGTTCGGCACGTTCGAGCCCGGCTTGATGGTGATCGCCGCGTTCTCGGTCGCCGCCGTCCTGCTGTGGGGCGGGCTGCGGGTCGCCGACGGTGCCCTGCTGATCGGAACCCTGCTGTCGGCCGTGCTGTACGTGCGCAACTTCTTCTCGCCGCTCCAGGAGGTGGCGATGTTCCTCAACTCCTACCAGTCGGCGACGGCGGCGCTCGAGAAGGTCTCGGGCGTGCTCGAGGAGAAGCCCACCGTGCCCGACCCGACCGAGCCGATCGACCTCTGGACCTCGCGCGGGCACATCCGGTTCGACGACGTCGAGTTTAGCTACGTCGATGACCGCACCATCCTGCCGGACTTCACGCTCGACATCCCGGCGGGGCAGACGATCGCCCTCGTGGGGACGACGGGCGCGGGGAAGTCCACGCTCGCGAAGCTGATCGCGCGGTTCTACGACCCCACCCGAGGGGTCATCACCCTCGACGACATCGACCTCCGTCGGCTGCACCCGAAGGACCTGCGTCGCGCCATCGTGATGGTGACGCAGGAGGCCTACCTGTTCTCGGGCACGGTCGCCGACAACATCGCGCTCGGCAGACCCGACGCGACGTTCGAGCAGATCCAGGCGGCCGCTCGCGCGGTCGGCGCCGACACGTTCATCAGGGCGCTGCCGGACGGATACGACACCGACGTCAACAAGCGGGGCGGGCGCGTCTCGGCGGGACAGCGACAGTTGATCTCGTTCGCACGGGCGTTCCTCGCCGACCCGGCGGTGCTCATCCTCGACGAGGCCACGGCGTCGCTCGACATGCCGTCGGAGCGTCAGATCCAGGACGCACTGCAGACCCTGCTCGCCGACCGGACGGCGATCATCATCGCGCACCGTCTCTCGACGGTCGCGATCGCCGACCGGGTGCTCGTCATGGAGCATGGTCGCATCATCGAGGACGACACCCCCGAGACGCTCATCGCCGGCACGGGCAAGTTCGCCCAGCTGCACGCCGCGTGGCGGGAGTCGCTCGTCTGAGACGCGGGCACGGATGCCTTGACCCTCGCCCTGGCGGAGGTCGAGGCATCCGTCGCCCTCGCGGAGTGCGAGGCGCGGCGCGCGGCCCGACGGCGTCCCCGACTTCTGCAGAAGTTCGGGACGCCCCGGCAGACGTGGCCGTGCGCGGCGTGTCGCAGAATCGCGCAGTCGCGCGGGACGCCGGCCGGAGTCGAGGCTGCCCGGCCTGGGCTCGCTCGGTCGTGCTCGTCCCGGTCTGGGCTCGCCCCACAGGCGGAGCCTGGCCCTCCTCCGGGCTACAGGCGGATCTCGGCGATGACCTCGCCGTACTCCGTCTCGCCCACCACGGAGAAGCCGACGCGCTCGAAGAACGCCGCCGGCCCGCCCTCGCCGGCCTCGTAGATGACGTTGACGTGGTCGACGCCGCGGGAACGGGCCTCGTCGAGCAGGGACTCCACCAGGAAGCGGCCCAATCCGCGCCCCTGTTCGTCGGCATCGACATTGATGCGCCAGAGTACGGAGCGGAAGTGGTCCTGGGGGAAGTCCGGATCGAAGTTGGCGCTGACGAAACCGACGACATCGGCGCCGTCCAGCACGACGCGCTGCCACGAGGTCTGCGGATTGACCACGGTCGCGGCGATGCCGTAGCTCACGGGGGAGAGGAACTCCTCCTGCCCCGGCTTGAGCGACATGTTGTTGACCGCCACGATCGTGGTGGCGGACAGTTCCTCGAGCCGAAGTTCGGTCATGGAGTCAGGCTATCGCTCCGGGCATCCCAGCCCCAGACCGGAGTCCGGGAAATCGCCCTGACCCCGCCCAGGGTCCGCGCGCTCGCACGGGCCGGTGGCGCACGCCACCTCGCGCGTCGTGCCCACGGCGGAGCGAAGTATCTTGACGTCGAGATACTTTTCGCGGTGCATTAGGCTGGACGGAGACCTGAACGGAGACGACAACGGTGACTGAATCGACCATCATCTACACGTACACCGACGAGGCGCCTGCCCTGGCGACCGCCTCGTTCCTGCCGATCGTGCAGGCGTTCACGCGCCCCGCGGGCATCGATGTGGAGACGCGTGACATCTCGCTCGGGGGACGCATCCTCGCGGCCTTCCCGCAGAAGCTCACTCCGGAGCAGCAGGTCGGCGACGCCCTCGCCGAGCTCGGCGGACTCGCGACGCTCCCCGAGGCGAACATCATCAAGCTCCCCAACATCTCCGCGTCGATCCCGCAGCTGAAGGGCGCGATCGCCGAGCTGCAGGCCGCCGGCTACGACATCCCCGATTATCCGGATGACGCTCAGACGCTGGAGCAGAAGGACATCCGGGCGCGGTACGACCGCATCAAGGGTTCGGCGGTCAACCCCGTGCTCCGCGAGGGCAACAGCGACCGCCGGGCACCGCTGTCGGTGAAGAACTATGCGCGCAAGCATCCGCACGTGAACAAGCCGTTCCCCGAGGGCTCGAAGACCCGCGTCGCCACCATGGGGCATGACGACTTCAAGAGCAACGAGAAGTCGTGGGTCGCGGCCCATGACGACGTCCTGACGGTGCAGCACGTCGCCGCCGACGGCACGGTCACGGTGCTCAAGAGCGATTTGAAGGTGCTGCCGCGCGAGATCATCGACGCGACGTTCCTCTCGGCCTCCGCTCTCGACGCCTTCCTCGCCGAGACCCTGGCCGCGGCCAAGGCCGAAGACGTCCTCTACTCCGTGCACCTCAAGGCCACGATGATGAAAGTCAGCGACCCGATCATCTTCGGTCACGTCGTGAAGGCGTACTTCCCCGATGTCTTCGAGAAGTACGGCACGGCGATCGCCGAGGCCGGCCTCACGCCCAACAACGGGCTCGGCTCGATCCTGTCGGGGCTCGGCTCACTCACGCAGGGCGCCGAGATCGCAGCGGCCGTCGAGGCCGACCTCGAGAACGGCCCCCGCCTCTCGTACACGAACTCCGACAAGGGCATCACGAACCTGCATGTCCCGTCCGACGTCATCGTCGATGCGTCGATGCCCGCTCTCGTCCGCAACGGCGGAAAGCTCTGGGGCGTCGACGGCGACGAAGACGACACGCTCGCCGTCATCCCCGACTCGTCGTACGCGAGCGTCTACCAGGCGGTCATCGACGATGTGATCGCGCACGGTCCGCTGGATCCGACCACGATCGGCACCGTGCCGAACGTCGGACTCATGGCGCAGGCGGCCGAGGAGTACGGCAGCCACGACAAGACGTTCGAGATCGCGGCGCCCGGCGTGGTGCAGATCCTCGACAGCGCGGGCGAGGTGCTCATCTCGCACGAGGTCTCGACGGGCGACATCTGGCGCGCGACCCAGACAAAGCACATCCCGGTCATCGACTGGGTGCGGCTGGCCGCCGGACGCGCGCGCGCCACGGGCGTTCCCGCGGTGTTCTGGCTCGACGTCAACCGCGCACACGATGCGCAGCTGATCGCCAAGGTGCACCAGGCTCTCGCGACGCTCGACGCGCACGACGTGCAGATCCTGATCCTGGCTCCCGAAGAGGCGACGCGCTACACGCTGGCACGCCTCCGCAAGGGCGAGGACACGATCTCGGTCACCGGCAACGTGCTGCGCGACTATCTCACCGACCTGTTCCCGATCCTCGAGGTCGGCACGAGCGCCAAAATGCTCTCGATCGTCCCGCTGCTCGCCGGCGGCGGACTGTTCGAAACGGGCGCGGGCGGTTCGGCGCCGAAGCACGTCCAGCAGCTCATCGAGGAGGACTACCTGCGATGGGACTCCCTGGGCGAGTTCTTCGCGCTCGCCGCGTCGCTCGAGCACCTGTCCGAGTTCACCGGGAACACGAAGGCTCACGTGCTGGCCGAGACGCTGGATGCCGCGACCGGCACGTTCCTCGAGAACGACAAGTCGCCCGGTCGCAAGCTCGGATCGATCGACAACCGAGGCAGCCACTTCTACCTGGCGCTCTACTGGGCGCAGGAGCTCGCGGCCCAGAAGACCGATCCCGAGCTGGCCGCCGTGTTCGCGCCGGTCGCTGAGGCGCTCGCCGCGGAGGAGCAGAAGATCGTCGCGGAGCTGAACGCCGACCAGGGCTCGCCCGTCGACGTCGGCGGCTACTACCGCCCGAAGCCCGAGCTGGTCGACGCGGTCATGCGTCCGTCCGCGACATTCAACGGGATCGTCGACGTCATCAGCTGACGGCGGCGCAGCCTGACGAGGAGCGGATGCGGCCGCATCCGTTCCTCGTCCCCGGGTGTGAGCGTCCCTGACTTCTGCGAAGCAGGCGAAGCGTCGCGGGCGCCTGTCGTGTTCGCGCGGTCGGCGGCGAGAAGCGTCAACGGTGTGCAGAAGGCGGGCACGGCCCGCCGCTGATCCACCCCGCCAGGTCTTCCCTGCCACCACGTTCCACCCGGGTCTGTCAGGTGGCGCGGGCGCCGCGCTTCGCCGGTCAGCCGATCGGGCGCGGCCCCTGAACGACCGCGACCCCGCCGGCCGGCACGTGCACGGCGGCCGTCACCTCGCGGCCGGTGACGAGGTCGACTCCGGATGCCGCGACCTCGGCGTCTCGGTCGCCGTGGTTGATCGCGAACAGCCACGACGCCGCGGCGCCCACCCGGCGGACGGTCTCGACGCCGTCGACGACGGGCAGGCGCGGCGTCACCCGCGATGCGGCCGCGATCGTGTCGACGAGGTCGGAGAAGCCCTCATGCACGTCGGCGGAGACGTACCAGGCCTGCCCCGCGCCGACGGAGCGGCGGGTCACGGCGGGGAGCCCGGACAGCGAGCCCTCGGCGTAGGTGTCGACGACCTCCGCGTCGATGGCCCGTAAGCGCTCGGTCCAGTCGCGGGCGACGGCGCCCGAGGCGAGACGTGTGGCTGCGCCCTCGAGAAGCGGGGTGAACTCCTCGACGAACACTCCGAGCAGGTCCCGGAAAGCGCCCGGGTACCCGCCGAGGCGCACGCGGCCCTCGCCGTCGACGACACCCGACAGGTGGCCGATCACGACGGTCGCACCCGCCGCGGCCGCCGCGGCCAGCGCGGCGGCGGCGTCGTCGTCGGTCGCGTACATACCCGGGACGACCAGCATCTCGTAGCCGCTCAGATCGGCGGTCGGGGGGATGACGTCGGGGCCGTGACCGCGCCGCGACAGCTCTTCGTGCCACCGGCGGCCGGCGCGCTCGATCGGGTAGTCGTGCAGCGGGGGCTGAGCCTCCTCCCACGCCCATTTCGCGGGGATGTCAGCCACGATCGCGACGCGCGAGCGCTCCACGAGGCTGCCCGCCAGCGGAGCGAGGCGCTCGACGAGCCGCCCGAGCTGGACGACCTCGCGCCACTGCCGGGTCTCGGTGCCCGCGTGCGGAACCATCGCCGAGTGGTACTGCTCGACGCCGGATGCCGATGCGCGCCACTGGAAGAACAGCGCCCCGTCCGATCCGTGGGCGATGTGCTGCACGCTGTGGCGCGTCATCTCGCCGGGGGCCTTCGGCGGGTTGCGGGGCTGCCAGTTGACCGCACTCGTGGAGTGCTCCATCAGCAGCCACGGGCGACGGCGGTCCAAGCCCCGTGCGCGGGAGGCGACGAAGGCCAGATCGGTCTCGCGGTGCGGGTCGGCGGCCACGGTGTAGTGGTCGATGGCGACGACATCCAGGTCGGGCACCCAGTCCGCGTAGTCGGCGACGCTGCCGCCGACGGTGAGCATGAGGTTCGTCGTGACGGGCGTGACGACGCCGGCCGACCGCAGGGCATCGCGCTCGCGGCGGTACTGGTCGCGCAGGGCGTCGGAGCTGAAGCGGTCGTAGGCGAGCAGCAGCGACGGGCTCGTCCCCGATTCGCTCGCGAGCGGAGCGGTGATGTCGTCGAACCCGCGGTACCGCAGACCCCAGAACGCGGTGCCCCACGCGGCGTTCACCGCGTCGATCGTGCCGTAGCGGTGCCGGCACCACTCGCGGAAGGCCGCGGTCGACGCGTCGCAGTAGCAGAGCCGATTGCCGCCGCCCAGCTCGTTGCCCACGTGCCACATGCGCACGGCCGGGTGGGTGCCGTAGCGCTCTCCCAGCCGCGCAGCGATGCGGGCGGAGTAGTGGTGCCACGTCGGGTGGCTGGCGCACCAGCCGAGACGCCCGCCCTCGCGGAAGCGGATGCCCCGCCTGTCGACCGGGATGATCTCGGGGTGCGCGCGTTGCAGCCAGACCGGCGGAGCCGCCGTGGGCGTCGCCATGTCGATGCCGATGCCGGCGTCGCTCAAGCCGGCGACGACGCGGTCGAACCAGTCCCAGTCCCAGACATCGTCGTCGACCTCGAGGAAGCTCCACGCGAAGACCCCGAGCGTGACGGTGTTCACCCGGGCCTCGCGCATCAGGTCGAGGTCGTCCTGCCACACCGATTCCGACCACTGCTCGGGGTTGTAGTCGCCGCCGAAGAGAAGAGCGCCGTCCGTGATCGTCATGCGAGTCTCCTCGCCGCCTCCGCGTGATGGACGACGGCGGAGAGCGGATGCCTCGGCGACAGGTCGGCAAGGGCGACGGCGCCGTCGATCCCCACACCGCGCGGCTCGACGAGACGGATCGCGATGGGCGCGGCGCCCCTCGAAAGGTCGGCGGCGTCGAGCTCCCGATCGAACGACTCCCGCAGCAGGCGGGAGCGGAACACGCCTCCGATCGCGCACACCGAGAGCGTGGCGTCCTCGGGTCGGGCCACCCGTCGAAGCGACGCGATGACACTCTGCGCCAGCTCGTGCGCGGCCTGCCGCGTGATCTTCTCGGCGACCTCGTCCCCCTGGACTGCGAGGCGGGCGACATCGGCGGCGAACGACGCCACCACCTGCACGCGCCCTTCGTCTCCCTGCAGCTGGATGTAGGCCTGGGTGAGGTCGGGCCAGTGACCGCGGACGACCTCGGTCAGGGCCGTCGGCTCACCGCGGCCGTCGAACGCGCGCATGACAGCTTCGAGGGCCTCCCGGCCGATCCAATATCCGCTGCCGGCGTCGCCCATGAGATAGCCCCAGCCGTCGACCCGTGCGACGGCGTCGGCCCCGACCGCGAGAGTGACCACTCCGGTGCCCGACGCGACCACCGAACCGTGTGCGTCGCCGAGGGCGCCCAGGAACGACGTGGTCGAGTCGTGGGCCAGGACGACCTCGTGGATGCCGGTGTCGGCGAGCATCGACAGGAGCACATCCGGATCGGCGTCCCGATCGGTGAGCCCCGAGATACCCGCTGTGACCACATCGGCATGGGCCCCCGTGCGTGCGAGCGCCGCGCGCACGACGTCGGCCACCTGCGGCAGCAGCGCTTCGTGCGTGCGGATGCCGCCGAAGAGCAGATCTTCGGAGGACCGGCCGCTCACGAGTCGCACCTTCATGCCGCTCTGACCGGCGTCGATCGCCAGCACCGCTCTGGTGGTCATGCTCGTGCTCCCGTCAGCGCTGCCCCGTAGACCTCGCGCAGGTATTCTCCCGCGGGTTTGGCGTACGGGCAGTAGTCGTCGTTCGCGCCGGCGTCCTCCGGCCGATAGAGCGTGGCCGGCCAGTCCCAGAGCATGAACCCGCCCACCCAGGGGCGCTGCGCGCACGCCGTGAACATCGCACGGTAGTAGCGCAGCTGCTCGTCTCCCGACGGCTCTCCCGGCAGCGACCAGTCGTTCGGCAGATCCGGTGAGCCGGTGCGGCTCGGACAGCCCGCCTCCATGAAGAAGAACGGCTTGCCGGATGCCGCGACCACGGCTTCGATGCGGTCGAGCTCGTGCTCCCAGGTGTCGATGGGGTAGTAGCCGCTGGAAGAGACGAGGTCGACCGCATCCCACCACGCGACGTGGTCTTCCTGGTACTTGTCGCAGTTGTACGTGATCAGGCCGGAGTACACGGCGCGCACATCGGCGATCAGCGCCCGCCAGTGCGCCTCCTGGCCGTCGGCGCGCACCATCTCGCACCCGATGCAGAGCATCTCGCACTGCTCGGCGGCAGCGAGCTCGGCCGCGTGCAGGATGAAGGCGCGGTAGGACGCGAACCAGTCGCTCCAGCTGGGCTCGCGCGGCACGTCCCAGTCGAAGAAGCCGATGTGCGCACGCCACGTGCCGTCGGCACAGTTGACCACCGGCTTGAGGCACACCTGGAGCCCGAGGCTCTTCGCCTCGCGGATCGCCCAGACGATCTCGTCATCGGTCGCGGTCGGTGCTTCCAGGAAGCCGATCTCGGTGCTGAAGGGGGTCTCCTGCAGGGCCGAGTAGGCCAGGGCCGTCCAGTTGACGCCGTGCTCGGCCATCCGGGCCATCGAATCCGCGGCCGCAGCGGTCGCCCATGTGCCGCGGGTGCCGACCCATCCCCAGGTCATGCCGCACACCGGCGGGTACGGCCAGGCGGCGGCCGTGGGTTCGACCGTCACGAGGCGACCAGCTCATTGGCCGTGCGCAGGACTGCGGGGTGCGAGAGGGCGGGCGCCTGTGCCGAGGTGAGGCCGTGAACGTGGACCGTCACCGATTCGCCGGGCAGGAGCGTGATGAGTCCGTCGCCGGCGTGCGCGCCGGGCGCGACCTTGTCGACGAGGAGCGTCAGGTCGCGGACGAGTCCTCGCGTGGTCAGCGTGACATCGACTCCGCCGTCCACCTCGGTGACCGAGAGGGCGACCGTGGCGGTCTGGAGGGCGCTGTCTCGCGGCTCGGCGAAGAACCAGAAGCCGCGCACACCGTCGACCTCGGCCACGATCAGTTCGCGGGAGGTGTCGCCCGCGACGGCCACGTCGTCGGGCAGACGCACCGTCGCCGTGCCGCGTGCGTCCACCGCCACGCGGGTGACCGCGCGGGCGAGCTCCGTGCCGTCGAAGTCGAGGCGCCTCAGGGTCAGCTCCCCGTCCACGGACTGAGCTGTGTCGTTGCCGACGATGACCGACAGCCCGTCTTCGCGCGGCTGCACCGTCACGAGGACGGGAGCGAAGGCCGCGCGCAGTGCGTGGAAGAGGGGCTTCGGGCGCTCGTCGCCGTCGATGGCCGCCCAGGACGTCACCGGCCAGCAGTCGTTCAGCTGCCAGACGATGGCGCCCATCGTGTGCGGCGCCCAGGAGCGGAAATGCTCGAGCGCGGTGCGCACGGCGATCGCCTGGTTGAGCTGCATCGCCCAGTGCCAACGGTCCATGTCGTCCGGGAAGCGGAAGTGAGGCACGAGTCCGCCGGTGAGCTTGACGTTCCCCTCCATGGCCTTCTGGTGGACGATCATCCCGGGCGACTCGGGCGTGAGCGGGCTGTCGCTGATGGAGCGCGTGAGGGTCGTCCAGGTGGGCGGGCCCTGCCAGCCGAACTCGGCGACGAAGCGGGGACGGTGCTCGCGGTAGGTGAGCCAGTCCCGTCGGTTCCACTGCTCCCACAGGTGCATCGAGCCGTGCTCTTCGTCGTTGGGGTGCAGGCGTGACCGGTGCTCCGGCTCCCCACGATCGTCCGCTGACCCGCCGTCGCCCGGGCTGAACGGCGACCCCGGCGCGTACGGAACGTGCGGCGCGAGTTCATCGATCAGGCGGGGGAAGAGGTCGTAGTAGTAGTAGGCGCCCCAGGTCTTGCCGTCGAGGCGCTGCTTCCACCCCCAGTCCTCGTAGCCCCAGAGGTTCTCGTTGTTGCCCGTGAGGAGCACGAGCGAGGGGTGCGATGCGAGCCGCACGATGTTCTCGCGGGCTTCCGCTTCCACCTCGGAACGCAACGGCTCCTCTTCGGCATAGGCGGCGCACGCGAAGAGGAAGTCCTGCCAGGTCAGCAGGCCGAGCTCGTCGCAGAGCCCGTAGAAGTCGTCGGACTCGTACAGCCCTCCGCCCCAGACGCGGATCAGGTTGAGGTTCGCGGCCAGCGCCTGCTCCAGCCGGCGCCGATAGCGCGCGCGGTCCACGCGGACGGGCAGGGCGTCGTCGGGAATCCAGTTGGCGCCCTTCACGAACACCGGCTGGTCGTTGACGATCAGGGTGAACGGCGTGCCCGCGGCATCCGGTTCGGTGTCCCAACGCACGGTGCGGAAGCCGACACGGCGATGCGTATCGTCGAGCACGACGCCGCCGACCTGGTCGAGGACGACGTCCACGACATAGAGGGGCTGATCGCCGTAGCCCGCAGGCCACCACCGCCGCACGTCCTCGAGTTCGATCCGACCACGCACCCGGTCGCCGTCCACGTCGATGACGGCGATCGGCAGCGATCCGGCGTCGAGACCGGGTCCGTCGACGGCGATCCGCAGAAGCAGCGGGGCGGCCGCGGCATCCGCTGCTCGTTCCAGCGTCACGTCCACGTCGATCGTCCCGCCATTGCCGTCGGGCGTGGCGACGACCCGCACCTCGGCGAGGCGCGCGACCGACCAGGACTCCAGGGCGACCGGCCCCACGATCCCGCTCGTGTACGTCGCGATGCCCCAGTCCCACCCGAAGTTGCAGGCGGACTTGCGGATCGCGTCGTACGGGAGGGGGTATGGTCGCTCGCGCTGTCCGAGGGCGAGGCTCTGAGCGTTGGCGTACTTGATCGGGGAGCGGAAGAGGATCTGCAGGGAGTTCTCGCCCGGCGTGAGCAGATCGCCCACGTCGAAGCGGTAGGACCGATGCTGGTTGGCGGTCTGTCCGAGCAGAGTTCCGTTGAGGCGGATCTCGGTCACCGTGTCGAGGCTCTCGAAGACGAGATCCGTGCGATCTGCCGTACCCGGCTCCGCGGAGAACACCGTGGAGTACGCCCAGTCGACGAGTCCGATCCACGCGAGCGCCGACTCGTTGTCATCGAGATACGGGTCGGGGATGAGGTCGGCACGCAGCAGGTCGGTGTGCACGCACCCCGGCACCTCCGCGGCGACGGTCCGCCGTGCGATCGAGTCGGGCACGGGGCCGGCCGTCGCCTGCAGCGACCAGCCCTGGTGGAGTTCGCGCCGATGAAGGCCGGTGCGCGTGCGGCTCCCGGTCTGCGTCGCGCTCACTTGACCGCTCCCGCCGTGAGACCGCGATAGATCCAGCGCTGCAGAAGCAGGAAAGCGAGGATCGTGGGGATGATGACGACGATCGTACCGGCGGCGATGATCTCCCACTGGGCGCCGAACGGTCCCTTGAACCGGAACAGCGAGGTCGAGATGAACCCCTCCGACGGCAGGTAGAGGAAGGGGGCGTAGAACTCGTTGTAGATGGCGATTCCCTTGATGATGACGACGGTCGCAATGGCGGGTTTGAGGAGAGGGAGCACGATGCGCCAGTAGATGGTCCACCGGTTCGCTCCGTCGATCATCGCCGCTTCATCCAGCGAGATGGGGATCGACTGCATGAACTGGATGAACAGGTACAGCGCGATCACGTCGGTGCCCATGAACAGCAGGATCAGTGCGGTCTTCGTGTCGTAGAGCCCGAGACCGTTGATCAGCTGGAAAGTGGCCACCTGGCTCGTCACACTGGGGATGAGCGTCGCGGTCAGGAACAGGGCCATCACGAGCTTCTTGCCGCGGAAGGCGAACCTGTCGATCGCGTACGCCGCCATGGTTCCGATGAAGATCGTGCCGACGAGCGAGACCACCAGCACGATCGTGGTGTTGATGAAGCCCTGCAGCATCTCGCCGCTCGTGAACGCGGTGACGAAGTTCGAGAAGTTGAACCAGTCGGCGGGCGGGTCGAAGGGTCCGGTCGCTGCGTATTCCTGCTTCGTCTTGAGGCTGGCGAAGAGCACGACAGACAGGGGCAGCAGCGTGAAGAGCGCACCCAGGATGAGGCTCACGTATTTGGCGGTGGTCGCACTCATGCCGCGCAGCCGCGCGCCGGGCGACATGCCCTTGATCTGCCGACCTGCGGCGAGGGAACGATCGGCCGTGGTCGTCATGTCAGGTCCACCTTGTCGTCGGGGAAGAGCTTGCGTTGGATGATCGTCACGATGACGACGATCGCCAGGAGCACCACGGCCATGGCGGAGGCGAGCCCCACCTGCCGGAACTGGAAAGCGGTCTGCAGCGTTTGGATGACGAACGTGGCCGAGCCGTTGGCTCCGCCGGTCATCACGAAGGGGATCTCGAAGACGCTCAGCGCGCCGGCGACCGCGAGGATGAAGGACAGGCCGATGATGCGCCGGATGCCGGGGAAGATCAGTGCCTTGAACTGCTGGAAGCGGTTCGCCCCGTCGAGCTCGGCGGCCTCGTAGAGTTCACGCGGGATCGACTGGATCGCGCCGAGGAACAGCACGAAGTTCAGGCCGGTGTAACGCCAGATCGACGTGCCGGCCAACGACCAGTTGATGATGTCGGGGTCGCCGAGCCACTGCGGGGGGTCGGTCACGCCCACCCACGACAGGACGGTGTCCAGCGTGCCGCCCGGCTGGAACAGGTAGAGGAAGACGAATCCGATCGCGACGCCGTTGATCAGGTACGGGAAGAACAGGATGCCGCGGAACAGGTTCTGGAATCGCGTCGAGAAGCTCAGGATCGTCGCGAAATACAGCGCGATGCCCATCTGGGCGAACGTGGCGATGAAGTAGTAGAGGCTCACACCGAACACGCTGAAGATGCGCGGATCCGTGAACACCCGGACGTAGTTGTCGAGACCGACGAAGTTCTTCGTCTGGTCGATGCCGTCCCAGTCGGTGACGCTGAAGTAGAAGAGGTTCAGCGCGGGCCAGTAGGTGAAGAGCAGGAGCAGTCCGAGAGCGGTGGCCAGGAACAGCCACGGCGTGAGTTTTCCCAGGAAGGTCTTTCCCGTGATCGGTCCGCTCGTCTGCCCGCCACCGCCTGTTCCGCGGCGCGGGCCGCGGAACAGGCGTGAGCGGACGGGAGCGGAGAGGCTGGCAGGTGCGCCGCTCGGGGCAGCCCCTTCGGTGGTGAGTGCCATGATGCTTCTCCGTGTTCCCTGAGTGTCAGCCGGCGGCGAGCTTGTCGACCGAGGCGCCCCAGCGCTCGTTCAGCTCGGCGAAGTAGCTGTCCTTGTCGCCGTCGGCGGCGCCGCGGGCGATGTCGATCAGCTTCTGGCGGTAGATCGGCCCGTACAGGTCGATCTGCGAGTCGTTCGAGGTGTCGGCCAGCAGGCTCTCCTTGCCGGCGGGAGCGGCGTTGATCTCCATGAGGCTGACGCCCGCGTCGGTGAATCCGGCGAGGTTGTCGGGGAGGTCCTTCGAGATGAGCGGTGAGATCATGCCCTGCGCCTCGGTGTAGCCCGACTCGGTGGCGACCCACTGGATCCACGCCCACGATGCGGCCTTCGCCTTGGAGTACTTGCTGATCGCGAGGTTGTAGTCGCCGGCGATGACGGCGTACTGCGTGTCGTCGACGTTGGCCGGGAATGCCATGTAGCCGATGTCGTCGGCGGATCCGCCGTTCTCCTCGGCCGCGGCCTGCATCTGCGAGATGGCCCATGAGCCGAGGGGCATCGTCGCGATCTTGCCCGTCGCCAGGTCGACCTTGGACTGCTCCCAGTTGGTCGTCAGCGGGTCCTCCTCGGTGTAGCCGTCGGCGACGGTGTCGAACAGCAGGGAGTCGATCGCATAGACGTCGGTGCCTTCGGTCCAGGGCGCCTTGTCCTCGGCCATCGTGATGGGTGCGTCGGGGTCGTTCGTGACGACGCCGAGGTTGCCGAAGCTCTGCGTGAGCGGCCAGCCGTCCTTGTAGTTCGTGTACATCGGGACGGCTTCGGTGTTGTCCTTGACGAGCTTCATCGCGGCGAGCCACTCATCCTCGGAGGTCGGCATGGTCGTGATGCCGGCCTCCGCGAAGACCTTCTTGTTGTAGACGATGCCGTTCGCGTTGCCGCCGAAGGCGATGCCGTATTGGGTGCCGTCGTAGCTGGAGGCGGGGAGGAACCGGTAGGTGTCCTCGAAGTCCGCGGTCTTGCCGAGTGGCTCGAGGAACTGGCTGAACTGGTTCGGCGACAGCGTGGGGATGCCGATGACGTCACCGAAGTTGCTCGTGCTCAGGCGGGTCTGCATCTCACCGGCGTAATCGGTGATGCCCTCGAATGTGACATTCACATCGGGGTACTTCGCCGTGAACTCCTCTGCGTACTTGTCGAAAGTGCCGTCAGCGATGAGGTCGGTGCGCCACGTGATGACCTTGATGTCGCCCTTCACCTCGCCGTCGATGGTGTTGCTCGCGTCGCCGGCGCCGCCGGAGGCGGAGCAGCCGGTGACGGCGATCCCCGCTACTGCCAGCAGCGTGAGGCTCGCCATTGCCCTTCTAGCCATGTGATTTCTCTCCTTGTCAGATTCACCCTTGAACTGAGGATGCGGATGCCGCCGCACCATCGCGCAGGTTGTCGCGGGGTAACGATAAGCACCCCGGGGCGCCCTTCGCAAGCACCGTATGACAACGCTGTCTGAGACTGTCTTTTCGTTATCCGGAATCCAAGACTGGCTTCGGACCTGGGATTTATCCGACCTTCAGCGCGGCCGATCCCTCGTAATGTCTGAGAAATGTCCATCGTCGTCATTTCGCCCCGCGCCTGTTAGGCTGACCGCATTCGACGACGAAAGGCAGACCATGGTGGCGCAGCAGCGAGCGACGCTCGAAGACGTCGCCCGGCTCGCAGGAGTGAGTTCCAAGACGGTCTCCCGCGTCTTCGCCAGTCGCGAGCTCGTCGCCCCCGACACGGTGGAACGCGTCCTGGCGGCGGCCAAGCGCCTGCGTTTCCGGCCGAACACGCTCGCCCGGAGTCTGCGGCGCGGAGGTGCGACCAACACCATCGGGTTCATCATGGGCGAGCTCGGCAACCCGTTCTACTACAAGGTCGCAGCGGGCATCGAGAGGGAGCTGGCGGCTCACGGCTACGCCCTCGTGGTCGCCACGACCGACGACACCCCCGAGGGCGAAGAGCGCGTGGCCGACGCGCTGATCGCTCAGCGGATCGGGGCGCTGCTGCTGATCCCGGTCGCCGACGACCAGTCCTATCTCGAGGGCGAGCGTCAACTCGGCACGCCGGTGATCACGATCGACCGCCCCGCACGCAACCTCGTCGCCGACTCGGTCGTACTCGCGAACCATCGGGGCGTCTTCGACGCGACGACGCGGCTGCTGCAACGCGGCCACCGGCGCATCGGCTACGTCTGCAACCCCGCCTCGGTGTACACGCAATCGGAGCGGTTGCGCGGCTACCGCGATGCCCTCGCCGTCTACGGCATCCGCGACAGTGCGCGGTGGGAGCGCCTCGTCGACGATCTGAGCGTGCCGCCGGACCGGGTGGTCGGCGGCCTCCTCCGCGGAGAGGACCCGCCCACGGCGCTGATCGCAGGCAACAACCGCATGACGATCGGGGCCCTCCGCATCATGCGTGACGATGACCACGAGCGCCAGACCGCGCTGGTGGGCTTCGACGACTTCGACACCGCCGATGTCATCGGCGTGACGGTGGTCAGCTACGACCCGCAGGAGCTCGGGCGGCGCGCCGCGATGCTCGCCCTGGAGCGGATCGGCGATCCCGCGGCGTTCACCCGACAGATCGAATTGCCCACGTGGATCGTGGAGCGGGGAACGGGCGAGCGCCCACCCCAGGAAGGACGACCTCGTGCAGAACGTTGACACGACGGATGTCGAGCCGACGGAGGAACGAGACATGGGCGGTCTCATCCACCTGGAGGCGAATGGCGTCGCGGTGGTGCTGGATGCCGGACCCGGCGGACTCCCGTCGGTGCTGCACTGGGGCGCGCCGCTCGGAGGAGCCCGTCTGACCGGGCTCGCCGCGGCGGTGAGCAGGCAATCGTCGCCGGGGACGCTCGACGCCGCCTGGCAGCTCTCGCTGTCGCCGCAGGAGGGCGACGGTTGGACGGGCCGACCAGGGATGCAGCTGCGCCGTCACGGCGTCCAGCACCATCCGCGCTGGCACGTGCGGTCGATCGCCGCGGATACGTCGACCTGCGCGATCATCGCCGACGACGAGGCATCCGGACTCCGATTCGAAGCCCGTCTCACGGTCGAGCGCGGGGGAGTCGTGTGGGTCGCGCACACGCTGCGCCACACCGGTGCGGACGCCGTCGCCGTCGAGGTCGAATGGCTCGAAGCCACCATGCCCGTCCCCACGACGGCCGATACCCTCACCACTTTCGACGGCCGCTGGACCCGCGAGAAGCGGCCCGTCACGACACCCCTGCCGGCCGGCTCGACCGTGCGGCAGTCCCGCCGGGGGCGTCCGGGTCACGACTCGCCGACGATGCTGATCGCCTCGGAGAGCCGGCCCCTGTGGGGGGCGGGGCGCAGCTGGTCGACGCATCTGGCGTGGTCGTCGGATTCCTCCTACCGGGTGGACCGTGTCACCGACGCCGTCACGTTGATCGGCGCGGGGGAGCTGCTGCGTCCCGGGGAGATCGTCCTCGGTCCCGGCGACGAGTACGCCGCCCCGCGCGCAGCCTTCGTTCACTCCTCGTCGGGTCTCGACGGCCTGGCCGAGCGTGTGCACTCGTGGATGAGGGCGCGGCCGCAGCATCCGCGTACCCCCCGGCCCCTCGTGCTGAACACGTGGGAGGCGGTGTACTTCGACCACGACCCCGCGCGGCTCGATGCGCTCGCGGAGCGCGCTGCCGACGTCGGGATCGAGCGGTTCGTGCTCGACGACGGCTGGTTCCTCGGCCGGCGCGACGACACGACCAGCCTCGGCGACTGGGTCGTCGATCGCTCCGTCTGGCCCGACGGTCTGACACCGCTCGCAGACAGGGTTCACGCGCTCGGAATGCAGTTCGGGCTGTGGTTCGAGCCCGAGATGGTCAGCCTCGACTCCGACGTCGCGCGGGCGCACCCGGAGTGGCTGCTCCACGACCCGGGTCATCTCCGACATGACGAGCGGGTGTCCTGGCGGTCGCAGTACGTCCTCGACCTCGCTGTACCGGGTGCGTACGACCACGTGTGCGGGCAGATCTCGACGCTGGTGTCATCGTTGGGGATCGACTTCATCAAATGGGACCACAACCGGGACCTCGTCGAGAGCGTGCACGAGGGCCGACCGGGCGGGCACGCACAGATGCTCGCGGTCTACCGACTCATCGCCGAGCTCAAGGAGCGGCATCCCGGTCTCGAGATCGAATCGTGCTCGAGCGGTGGCGCGCGCACCGACCTCGGCATCCTGGACGTCTGCGACCGCGTGTGGGCGAGCGACTCGAACGATCCCGTCGAGCGTCAGGACATCCAGCGGTGGACCGGGCTGCTGCTGCCGCCGGAGCTCGTGGGCGCCCACGTCGGGCCGACGACGTCGCACAGCTCCGGCCGTACGACCGCGCTGTCGTACCGGATGGCGACCAGCCTGATGGGTTCGGCAGGCTTCGAATGGGACATCCTGTCGTGCGACGACGAGGAGACCGCAGCCATCCGCCGGTTCGGCGACCTGTACCGCGAGCTGCGCCCGGTGATCCACGCCGGGAGCGTCGTGCACCCCGACCTGCGGGATCCGGCATGGCGTGTGACCGGGTTCGTCGCCGAAGAGGAGGCCGTGGTGATCGTGGCGACGGTCGCCAGCCTCGAAGACGCGCGGGCCGAGAGGCTGCGCATGCCCGGGCTCGACGAGTCGCGGACGTACCGTGTGCGGGTGCGGCGTGAGATCGGGGACGCCGCGTACGGGTGGATCGCACCGGAGTGGTTCACGGCCGGCGAGATCGAGCTCTCGGGTGCCGTGCTCGCCCAGGTCGGCCTGCAGCTGCCGACGCTCTGGCCCGTACAGGCGTTCGTGCTGCACGTGACGGCCGTCTGACGCCGGGTTGCCGTGTGACGCCGTCCCCACCTTCTGCTTCGCGGGGCAGGAGGACGCTGTCGTCGTCCCAGGCACGGCGTTCAGGGCGGGTGCGCAGAAGTTCGGGACCGTGGAGCCGGTGAACCGGTCGCCGCGCCGCCGGATCAGCCCTGCTGGAGGAGCGCCAGCTGGGAGTAGAGCCCGCCCTATTCGACGAGCTGTTCGTGGGTGCCCGTCTCGACGATATGCCCGCCCCGGACGACCACGATCAGGTCGGCGCCGCGCACGGTGGAGAGCCGATGGGCGACCACGAGCGTGGTCCGTCCGTGCCGGGCTCGATCGAGGGCCTCGGTCACCTTCGCCTCGGAAGCGGGATCGAGTGCGCTGGTGGCCTCGTCGAGCACCAGGATGCGCGGGTCGCGGATGAGTGCACGAGCGATCGCGAGCCGCTGGCGCTGTCCGCCGGAAAGTCGCGAGCCGCGCTCGCCGACGAGGGTGTCGAGCCCATCCGGTGCGCCGTCGATGATGTCGAGCGCGTTCGCGTCTCGGAGCGCCCCCAGGATGTCGTCGTCGCTCACGTCGGTCGTGCCGTACGCGACGTTCTCGCGGATGGTGCCGGCCAGGAGCACCGTCTCCTGCGGGACGATCGAGATGCTGCGACGGAGAGCCCGGAGGTCGAGTCCGGCGAGGTCTGCGCCGTCCACGAGCACCGCGCCGGAGGTGGGGCGGACGAAGCCGAGGACGACGTTCAGGATCGTTGACTTGCCCGAGCCGGACGGGCCCACGAACGCGACGGTCTGGCCCGGTCGGATCTCGAGGTCGACGCCGTCGAGAGCCGGGCGGTCTTCGTCGTCGGGGTACCGCACCACCACGTCGCGCAGCGCGATCTCGCCGCGCACCCGCCCGGGGTCGGCTTTGCCCTGGTTCTGTTCCACGTCGAGCTCCTCCGCGACGTCGGCGATCGACCGGATCGCATCGAGCCCGCGCGTCAGGATCGGCGCGACGTTCATGAGCATGACGATCGCGTTGGTCAGCAATCCGAAGTACGTGCTCAGCAGCACCACCTGGCCCGGCGTGATCGAGATGACACCGGTGATCGCGACCGATGCCGCCCCGACGAGGCACAGCAGCCCGAGCACCTGGTAGGAGATCCACGAGATCGCGCCGAAACGCCCGTTGACCAGGTCGAGGTCGCGGCCGGCGCGTCGCACCGAGTCGGCGCGCTCCGCCACCCGGGCGGTCGCGACATCCTCCAGGCCGTGCCCACGCGTGATCGGCATGAGGGCGGCCATCTCGGTCACCTGGGCCGACAGCTGCTCGACCTCGCGGCGGAAGGCCTCGTTGCGCTCGGCGGCGCGCCGTCGGATGTACGTGATCAGCAGGGCGGCGACGGGGATCGCCAGCGCGAACACGACGACGAACTGCGGCACGCTGAGCGCAGTGACCACGATGGCGCCGACGAGGGTGGATGCCGCGGACACGACGGTCGGGAACAGCTGCGCGAGCATCAACTCGAGGTTCTCGACGTCTCGGACGATCTTGGTCTGCACCACGGAGGCGCTCTGCCGGTTGTGGTAGCCGAACGACAGCCGCTGCAGGCGCGCCGCCAGACCCGTACGGACCGCGTAGGCGACCGAGCGCGTCGCGTCACTGGTCAGGCGCACCACGATCATGCTGAACGGGTAGTTCAGCAGCAGCAGCGCCAGCGCCAGGCCGGCCCACACCCCCACGTGCCACAGCGGTCCGCCGGCGACCACGATGTCGATGATGGCCGCCGTCACCGGGGGGAGCACCCACGCGGGGCTGTCCTTGATGACGAACGCGAAGACCGCGAAGATCATGCCGCGGCGGTGAGGACGCAGGAGGCGGAACAGGGAGCGCAGCGGCTCGGCCCGTCGGACGCTGCGGGTCAGCAGCGCCTCGGAGTCGACGAGGGGGATGCGTCCGGTGCGGGGAGCGGGCATGAGTGCGTCTCTTCGATGGCTGACGGGGAGAACGCGCTGAACGTTCAGAACGTCAGCGCTGCGACTCACGATTGTAGTACTGAACCGGTTAATCTCGCCGTCCGCACGCGAAGTGAGAGGATCGGCTCATGACCCGCGTCACGATCAGCGACATCGCCGAGGCCGCGGGTCTGTCGAAGGGCGCGGTGTCATACGCCTTGAACGGCCGTCCGGGCGTCTCCGAGCGGACGAGGACGCGCGTGCAGCGGATCGCGGCGGATCTGGGATGGTCGCCGAACCTGGCGGCGCGATCGCTCTCGACGTCGACGGCCGATGCGATCGGTCTCGTGCTGACGCGCCCGGGAACGGCGCGCGGACTCAACTCGTTCTACCTGGAGTTCATCGCCGGCACGGAGCAGGTGATCGCGCAGCGTGGGGTGGCACTCATGCTTCACGTGGTGGCCACGCGCGAGGACGAACTGTCGACGTATGAGAAGTGGTGGCGGGAGGGACGCGTCGACGGAGTGCTGATCGTTGACCTCGACATCGACGACCCCCGTGGACCCGTCGTGCAGACGCTCGGGCTCCCCGCCGTCGCCGTCGGCAGTTCCGACCGCGGGCAAGCCCCCGCGCAGCATCTTCCCCACGTCTGGACCGACGACGACGCCGCGATGCGCGACGCCGTCCGCTACCTGGCCAGACTCGGGCACCGTCGGTTCGCGCGCGTGGGAGGTCGGTCGCTGCGCAGCTACACCGCGATCCGAGACGCGGCCTTCCTCGACGAGGTCGCGGCGGTCGGAGCATCCGCCGTTCCGGTCCTCGCCACCGACTACTCCGGCGAGGCGGGCGCGCGCGCGACGCGCGACCTGCTCACGCGCGCGCAGCCGCCGACCGCGATCATCTTCGACAGCGACGTTCTCGCGGTGGCGGGCCTCGGAGTCGCCCGCGAACTGGGGGTCGATGTTCCCCGAGAACTGTCGATCCTCGCGTGGGACGACTCCGCGCTCTGCGAGATCACGCACCCCCCGCTGTCGGCGCTGCGCCGGGATGTCGCGGGCTTCGGCGCGGCCGCCGCTCACACCCTCCTCGAGGTGATCGCGACCGGTCGGGGCGAGGATCGGGCCGTGGCTCCGGCGGTACTCGTCCCGCGGGCGTCCACCGGCCCATCGCTCGGCTGAGACCTCGGCGGCCGCCGGGCCCTCAGCCGTCGCGCGACGGGCGGCCAGGAGCGGACTCAGACGCGCGCGGCGAGGAAGGCGGTCTGCGCCAGCCACTGGAAAGACTGTCCGCCCTCATGCTCGTTGTGCGCGTACACCTCGATGTGCTTCTCGCCGGCATAGCGGTTGTAGGCGGCGTAGACCGTCGACGGAGGGCACACCGGGTCGAGCAGGCCGACGGAGAACAGCGCCGGGGCCGTGGCGCGGGTGGCCATGTTCGCCCCGTCGAAATACGAGAGGGTGTCGAAGACGCGATCCTCGGTACCGCGGTGCACCGAGAGGTAGCGGACGACCTCCTGGTACGGGTCTGCGCCGGTCATGCCCACCGCCCGCTCGAAGTGGCAGAGGAACGGCACGTCCGGCATCACGGCGACGAGGCCCTCGCTGAGCCCGGCGGCTGCCAGGGCGATGCCGCCGCCCTGGCTCCCGCCGCAGACCGCGACGCGGTCTGCGGCGACCACGTCGAGGGAGCGGACGGCATCCACGGCGCGCACGGCGTCGGTGAAGACCCTCCGGTAGTAGTAGTCCTCGGGGCTCTCGATCCCTCTCGTCATGAAGCCGCTCGATGACGGACCCGTCCCGTGCGGGTCGGCTGTCTCCCCGCCGCTGCCCCACATCGACCCCTGTCCGCGGGTGTCCATGAAGAGGTGCGCGTAGCCGCTCGCCGCCCACCCCAGCCGCTCGACCGGGAGCCCGCGGCCGCCGCCGTAGCCGTTGAACTCGACGACGGCGGGCAACGGGCCTTCAGCGGCCCGGGGGAGCGTGAGCCACGCCTTGACCGGGTCGCCCCCGAAACCGGGGAAGGTGACGTCGAACACGTCCAGCGCCGTGAACGGGGTGGGGTGGGGACGGACGACGAGGTCCCCGCCGAGGGCGCGCGACTCCGCCAGCGTGCGCGTCCAGAACGCGTCGAAGTCGCGAGGCTCGCGGACGTCGGGGCGGTAATCCTGCAGTTCAGGCAGCGAGAGATCGAACCGGGGCATCGTGACACCATACCCACTGGTGCGACGCGAGCACGTCCGTCGTGCCATGCAGCCGTGCCGGACGACGGCGTCAGTAGGTGACGGTGACCTCGGTGCCCATGGGTGCCCAGTCGAACACGTTGGCGGCCTTGTCGAGCGGCATGTTGATGCAGCCGTGACTCATGACGTTGCCGAAATTGTTGTGCCAGTAGGCGCCGTGCAGGGCCTCGTCGCCGTTGTAATACATGACGTCCGGCACGTTCGGCGTGTAGTAGTTCGGCGCCTTGGTCAGATCCTGGTTGCCCATGTTCTGCGATGTCAGCTTCGCGGTGATGCGGAAGTTGCCCGTGTGAGAGGAGAATCCGGCCTTGCCCGACGAGATCAGGAAGCTGTCGATGACCTGACCGTTCTCGTACAGGTAGGTGCGCTGTTCGCTCAGGTTGACCACGATGTTGCGCGAGGTCTTCGTGACCTGGGCCGGCACCACCGTGACCGGAGTGGCGAAGACGCCGTTGCCGTCCGCGAGCTGCGCGGCGTAAGCGGCGGCCACGCCGCTGGTGTCGCCCACCGTGCGGCCGTCGGCACCCGCCGTGATCGTGCGCAGCACCTTGCCCTGGGTGTCGGTGATCTCGGTGCCGTTCACCGGGTCGCGGTTGATCGCTGCCGCCAGAGCGTCGACCGAGGGTTGGATGGCGGCTTCGTCCACGTCGTAGCTGTACGTGCCGTCGTCGCCCGTCGAGAGCGTGATCCAGGATGCGGCGACCGCGCGATCGATCGGTACGGTGCGCTCTTCTCCGACGTAGAAGCCGGCGGTGTCGAGGATCGTGTTGAGCTGGGTGGCCGTGGCCGTGACGGCGTCCGTGGATGCGGAGGCGGGCACCACCGTCGGGGTCGCGGCGATCTCGACGCGTGACTCGCCGGCGGCGAAGCCCTTCTCCAGCGCGGCGCGGATCGACTCGATGTCGACCCCCGCGCCGTCGACGGCGGGGGTGACTGCGTACGACGCCGTCGCTGCGTCGAAGGCGATGGTCGCGTTGACGGGTTCGACGAAGAGAGCCGGTGCGACGGCGCGGAGGGCGTCGGCCGCTTTCGTCTCGTCCAACGTGACGGCCGGCGCGGCCGCCGGCTCCGCGTTCCAGGAGGACACCTTCCACATGGGACTGTCGGAGAACGCCTTTTCGGCGAGCGCCTGCGCGTCGACGGAGGCGCCGAGCTCGTCGCCCGTCACCTGCGCGTCCGTGGCCGCCGCCGAGACGCTGGCGCCCAGCTGGCCGGCCGTGACCTCGGCCGAGCCGTCGACGCCGGTGATGACGACCGTCGTGTCGGCGAGCTTCTTGCTGATGGTCTCGGCGGCCGACCCGACGGTCATTCCGCCGATGCCGACGCCTGCCACGGTCGTTCCGGGCGCGATCAGCACGAGCGATGCGACGACGAGCGACACGACAGCCGCGGCTGCCGGGATGCCGATCCACAGCCCGAGATGACGCTTCTTCTTCGACGGCTCAGCGGGCGCCCACTCGTAGGACTCGGTGTCGGCGGCGGCAGAATCCACGACGGCGGTGTCGGATCCGGATGGATCGTTCGACACGTCACCTGCGTTCTGCCTGGCAACCAGATCAGTCACGCCATCACCCCCGACTGTGAGAAAGCACTCATCTCATGGTACGGGACGAATTCGCTCGAACCGGCGCGGCCGACAACGTTCGTATCACGACCGGGTATTGTTCGCCCCGCCCCGCATCGGGGTGCTCAGGGCGCGCAGAGGGCCTGGAACTTCTCGCCGGTCTCCTGGAACTGCGTGCCCAGGTCGCTCAAGTCGCCGAGCTTGGTGACGTCGCCCTTTGCGACGGCGGCCATCACCTCGGCCGTTTTCGCGAACATCTCCTGCAGAGGGGCGACGACGCCTGCGACCTCGTCGTTCGTGATGCTCGGGGCCGCGTCGGCCAGCTTCGACGCGGCCGCGTTCATGCTCTCGACCACCGCGGCCGGATCCTGGGCGGCCACGGATTCGAACTCCGCGGAGGCGTCGGCGATCGTGTCCTGGATGAGAGCGCACGCATCCGTGACGGACTGGCCCTCGTCTCCGGTCTGATCGACGGCTGCGGGCGCGCCCGACGACGTCGGGGAGGCGTCCGACGTCGATCCGGTGCAGGCGGTGAGGCCCAGCACCGCGCACAGGGCGATGGTCAGACCGGCGATGGTGCGTCGCATGAGTGTCCTCTCGTCGACCTTCAGCCTACGGCCCGTGTCCGGCTGGGCAGCTGAGGCGGTCAATGTAACAAGTTTGTAAACCTGCCGCGCAAATAGGGTCGGGCGCTTGCGCCAGCGGCATTCGTAAGCTCTACTAACAAACATGTCTGCACCGGAAGCGCAGCGAGGCTCTTCCACTTTGGAACCCTCGCACACCTCAGGAACGAACCCTCGTTCGTTCGGCCCCGGGCGTGCGCTGCGCCAAGGCGGCAAGGTCCTGCCCGAGCATGCGCGGGGGCACAACCGCTCGCTGGTGCTGCAGACGCTCTTTCACCAGGGCGCCATGAGTCGCGCCGACCTCGCCCGCGAGACAGGCCTGACCCGGGTCACGATGTCCGACCTCGTGGCCGAGCTGATCGCCGATGGGTTCGTCGCCGAGAAGGGCACCCGTGAGGCGTCCGGTCCCGGCAAGCCGGCGATGCTCGTCGACCTCGACCGCGACGGACACCGCATCGTCGGCATCGACCTCTCGCAGACCGACGCGCTCATCGGCGCCGTGCTCACCCTGGACGGCGACATCGTCGTCCGCAGGGAGGAGCCGCTGCCGGCAGACTCGGGGCAGCTGGTCGAGACCGTGATCGCGCTTGCCCGCGAACTCGTCAGCGAGTCGCACGCTCCCGTGCTCGGTATCGGCGTCGGCGCACCCGGGGTGGTCGATGACCGAGGCGTGATCCTGGCCGCGCCCAACTTCGGGTGGGCGGGTTTCGATCTCGAGGGCGCCCTGCGCGAGGCGCTCGGACTTCCGGTCCTGGTCGCGAACGACGCCAATGCGGCGGTGCTGGCGGAATACACCTTCGGCGGCGCGGGCGACGATGTGCTGCTGGTCAAGGTGGGCCGAGGCGTCGGGTCCGGTTTGCTCTCCGGAGGGCAGCCCATGCGCGGCAGCCACTTCGCCGCAGGCGAGATCGGCCACGTCACCGTCGGCACGGATGGCGGGCCCGTCTGCGTGTGCGGAAAAGTCGGATGCCTCGAGGCCTGGCTGTCGGTGCCCTCGCTGTCAGCCCGGCTGGCCGCGGCATCCGATCCCTCCGATCGGGAGGGAATCCTGCGCGACGCCGGGGAGCGACTGGGCATCGCGCTCGCCCCCGTGGTCGGCGCCCTCGACCTGTCGGAGATCGTGCTCTCGGGGCCTGCCGAGCTGCTGGACGGCTCGCTGGCCGCGGCGACGGTCGAAACGCTGCGCACACGCACGCTCGCCCGATTCCACGACGGCGTCCGCGTGCGGATGACCGAGCAGGGCCAGGACATCGTGCTTCGCGGCGCGGCCGTCATGGTGCTCTCCGGCCAGCTGGGCGTGTCGTAGCGCCCACCCTCCGGGTTCGCCCGAGATCCCCCGGATGGGCCGCCCGGCCCACCCCCAACCAAGAGAAACAAGGAAGGCACCATGAAGAAGAAGCTCGGAGCCCTCGCCCTTCTGGGTGCGTCGGCCATCGCCCTCGCCGGCTGCTCCGGCAGCGCCGCCGGCGGCTCGTCGGACTCCGCGGAGTCGGGAACGCTCACCGTGTGGCTGGTCGGCACGGATACTCCGCAGGACGCCCGCGACTACTTGAAGACCACCTTCGAGGAGGAGAACAAGGGCTGGACGCTCGACATCGAGGAGAAGACCTGGGCCGACACGAGCGACAACTATGTCGCCGCGCTGTCCTCCAGTGATGCCCCGGACGTGGTGGAAGTCGGCAACACGCAGGCGCAGGGCTTCATCTCCCAAGGTCTGTTCGAGGACATCAGCGACATCAAGGACGCCCTCGGGGGCGACGACATGCTGAAGAGCTTCGTCGAGCTCGGTTCGGACGGCGACAGCCTCTACGCGGCGCCTTACTACGCGGGGTCGCGCGTCGTGTTCTACTCGCCCACGACGTTCGCCGGAACCGTCCCCACCACGCTCGACGAGTACGTCGCCGACGGAATCGCCGCCAAGACCGACACGAAGTCGGGCATCTATGCGCCCGGCAAGGACTGGTACAACGCCCTGCCCTACGTCTGGGCCCACGGCGGCGAGATCGCCGTGAAGGACGGCGACACGTGGGACGCGGAGTTCTCCAGCGACGACAGCATCAAGGGCCTGACCCAGCTGCAAGACGTCTACCTCAACGCGAACGTCGCTCCCGCCGACGGCGATGAAGCCGACCCGCAGGTGCCGTTCTGCGCCGGGGAGGTCGGATTCCTCTCGGCTCCGGCGTGGGTGAAGTGGTCGATCCTCGCGGCCGCCGACGCCAAGGCGCCCGGCTGCCCCGACACCTTCGGCACCGGCCTCGCGGCATTCGCGCTCCCGGGTGTCGAGGCCGGTTCGGTCGCTCCGGTGTTCGCCGGCGGCTCGAACGTCGCCGTCGCCGCCAAGAGCGATGCGAAGGACAAGGCCAAGGCCGCCCTGGAGATCCTCCTGTCCGAGGGCTACCAGAAGATCCTGGCCGAGAACGGGCTGATCCCCGCTCTCACCACCTTTGCGCAGTACTTGCCGCAGGACGCCATCACCGCGGAGGCCGCCAAAGCTGCCGCCGGTTCCAAGGCCGTTCCCGCGAGCCCGAACTGGGCCGAGGTCGAGTCCGCCGGGGTCATCAAGGACGCGCTCGTCAAGATCGCCCAGGGCGACGACGTCAAGACGGTCGCCGAGGGTCTGGACTCTCAGATCGAAGCCATCCTCAACAAGTAGCCCCCACGCACCGGGCAAGGGGTTCCGGCCTCGCCGGACCCCCTTGCCCGCTGGTGTGCCCCCCGAACGTGCTGCACCCCCCATTTCCCTGAAAGGAGGCGTCATGACGGAAGCGATCGTCACGGCGGCCTCGCGACCGGCTTCCGGCAGGAGCCCGCGTCCCCGATTGACCGCCCGCGAGGCATCCCGACGGCGCAGGGAGACCCGCGGCGCGTGGACCCTGCTCGCCCCGTCAGCCGTCATCCTCGCCGTCATGGTGGGCTACCCCGCGGTGCTGATGGTCATCCAGTCCTTCACGGATTACTCCATCAAGAACAAGGTGCAGGGCACTCTGCCGAACTTCGTGTGGTTCGAGAACTACGTCACGGTGTTCACAGAGTCGGACTTCCCGATCGTGCTGGTGCGCAGCCTCGGCCTGATGGTGGCGATGACCATCCTGATCGTGCTGCTCGGCATGCTCATCGCCGTGCTCATGACGCGACTCGGCAAGGGGTGGCGCATCACCGTGTCGGTCGGTCTGCTCCTGGCATGGGCCATGCCCCCGCTCGCGGCGACCGTCGTCTGGGGCTGGATCTTCGACACGCAGTACGGCGTCGTCAACTGGGCGCTGAACACCCTCACCGGAACGTCGGACTGGACCAACCATTCCTGGCTGCTCAATCCGTGGTCGTTCTTCATGGTGCTCATCATCATCGTGGTGTGGCAGGGCGTGCCGTTCGTCGCGTTCACGACTTACGCGGCACTGGGGCAGGTGCCCGCCGAGGTGCTCGAGGCATCCTCGCTCGACGGCGCCACCGGCCTCAGCAGGTTCCGGCTCATCGTGTTCCCCTACATCCGCAGCGTGATCACGGTGATCATCGTGCTCCAGGTCATCTGGAACCTCCGCATCTTCACGCAGGTGTATGCGCTGCAGAGCAGGGGCGGGCTGATCTCCGAGACCAACGTGCTCGGCACGTATCTGTTCCGCCAGGGAGTCGGAGAGTTCGCCGTCACGAGTGTGATCGGTGTCTTCATGGTGATCCTCCTGCTGGCCATGTCCTGGGGCTACGTCCGCACCACCCTGAAGGAGGAGGAGCTGTGAGCACTCAGGTCAATGCCGCCACCCAGCTCGGCACCGTGGGCGTCGAAGAGGTCCTCGAGGACGGCGGCGTCCCCCGGACGCCGCGCCGGCGCTCGATCGAGGCGCGACGACCCTCTTCCCGCAAGGTCGCGACGCGCACACTGCTGAACATCGCCGCGCTGATCGTCTTCGTGTGCTCGGTCTTCCCCGTCTACTGGATGCTGAACATGGCGTTCACGCAGGGGCAGCAGATCATCAGCCGCACCCCCGATCTGCTCCCGATCAAGTTCACCTTCCAGAACTTCATCACCGCGTGGACGAGAGAGGCCGCCCCCGGCCAGACCGACTTCCCGCACGCGCTGATGACCTCGTCGATCGTGACCGTCGGCGTGCTGATCCTGACGCTGCTGTTCGCCTTCCTCGCATCCATCGCTGTGGCCCGTTTCCACTTCCGGGGGCGCCGGGGGTTCATCGTCTCGGTGCTGATCATCCAGATGATCCCCGGCGAGGCGATGATGTTCACGATCTACGGCATGATCGACGACTGGCGTCTCATGAACACGCTGCTGGGTCTCGGCATCGTCTACCTGGCCTCCGTGATCCCCTTCACCATCTGGACGCTCCGCGGTTTCGTGGCGGGCGTGCCCGCCGACCTCGAAGAAGCCGCCATGATCGACGGGTGCACCAAGACGCAGGCCTTCTGGAAGGTCACCTTTCCACTTCTGGCTCCGGGCCTGGTCTCGACAGGGATCTTCGCGTTCATCCAGTCCTGGAACGAATTCACGATGGCTCTGCTCCTCATGAAGGGGTACAACCTCACACTGCCGACCTGGCTCAACTCGTTCCAGTCGGCGACCGAGGCCACGAACTGGGGTGCGGTGATGGCGGGGTCGACGCTCATCTCGATCCCCGTCGTGATCTTCTTCCTCATCGTGCAGGGACGCATGACCGGAGGACTGGTGTCCGGGGCGGTCAAGGGCTGATGGGTGCACGCTCACGTCCGTCCGCCCGCGGTGACCGCTCATGAGGGTCGGTCTCGACGTCGGCGGAACGAAGACCGACGCCGTCCTGGTGGACGCCGGGGGAACGATCATCGCCCGCCGGCGCCGCCCGACCGGATGGGGACCGGACGCGGTCACCTCGACCATCGTCGCTGCGGTCGGCGAGCTCGCCGCCGAGGCCGGTATGGGCCTCGACGAGATCGAATCGGTCGGCGTCGGTATGCCGGGGCAGGTCGAGCCGGGGAGCACCCGCATCGCGCATGCCGTGAACCTCGGAGTCGATCAGCTCGACGTGGCGGCAGCGGTGCTGCCCGCCCTCGGCATCGCCGTGCGCATCGAGAACGACGTGAAAGCCGCCGCCCTCGGCGCCTATGCCCTGCACGGCGCGACGGGCGCGATCGGCTACCTCAATCTCGGCACCGGCATCGCCGCCGGCATCGTCCGCGCCGGCGAACTGTGGCGGGGGGCGCACGGCACAGCGGGCGAAGTCGGTCACATCTCCGTCGATCCCCGAGGACCGCTCTGCCGCTGCGGCCAGCACGGCTGCATCGAGGCCTTCGCCGGCGGCGGTGCGATCGCCGCGCGGTGGGGCCGGGCCGGCGCCTACCCCGTCCGCGACGTGTTCGACGCCGCCGAGTCCGGGGATCCCGCGGCGCTCGCGCTCCGCGGGGGTCTCGCGACGGGCGTCTCCGCCGCGATCCGCGTGCTCGTGCTGACGGCAGACGTCGACACCGTCGTCCTCGGCGGGGGCGTGACGGCGCTCGGCGACCGATTGATGGCGGATGTCGCGGCTGCGCTCGATGCAAGCGCCCAAGCATCCCCGTTCATGCGTTCGCTCCGGCTCCGCGAGCGTGTCACACTGCTTCCCGCGGGCTCGCCGGCCGCCGCTCTCGGCGCGGCCCTCATCGGCGCCGCGCGCGACACAGAGGAGGTCATGGCTCATGGCTGAGGTCGTCATCGTCCCCACGCCCGCCGCGGGCGGCGAGATCGTCGCCGACGAGATCGTCCGCCTCGTCCGCTCCACGCCCACCGCGGTGCTCGGATTGGCGACGGGGTCGACACCTCTGCCCGTCTATGAGGCGCTCCGGCCGCGCCTCGCGGGGGTCGATGTCTCGCAGGTGCGGGGATTCGCCCTCGACGAATACGTCGGCATCGAGCCGCGGCATCCTGAGTCCTACCGCGCGGTCATCACGCGCGAGGTCGTCGAGCCGCTCGGGCTCGACCCCGACCGCGTGCAGGTGCCGGACGGATCACTGGACGGAATCGAGCACGCGGGGAGCGATTACGAAGCGGCCCTCCGGACAGCGGGGGGCGTCGACCTGCAGATCCTCGGGATCGGCACGGACGGGCACATCGGCTTCAACGAGCCCGGCTCTTCGTTCGCCTCCCTCACCCGCGTCAAAACACTCACCGCGCAGACACGCGAGGACAATGCCCGGTTCTTCGACAGCATCGATCAGGTCCCGATGCACTGCATCACCCAGGGCCTCGGCACGATCCTCCGCGCGCGCCATCTCGTGCTCCTCGCCTTCGGCGCCGGAAAGGCCGACGCGGTCGCGGGAGCGCTGGAGGGGCCGCTCAGCGCATCGCTGCCGGGGTCTGCGATCCAGCTGCACCCGCACGCCACGGTGGTCGTCGACGAAGCCGCCGCAACTGCTCTGCGCTTCGCGGACTACTACCGCTACACCTTCGCGAACAAACCGGAGTGGCAGGGGCTGTAGGGGCGGCTGGGCGCTGGAGGTGAGGGTCTCGAGTTCTTCCTGCGCGCGGCGGCCCCGGGACGGGCCTCAGGGCGCGAAGACCTTGCCGGGGTTCAGAATGCGGGCGGGGTCGAAGACCGCCGCGATGTCGCGCTGCAGCGCCCACTGATCGTCGCCGAGTTCGTCGGCGAGCCATCGCCGCTTGAGCACGCCGATGCCGTGCTCGCCCGTGAGGGTGCCGCCGAGGCGGAGCGCCGCGCGGAAGAGGTCGTCGGCGGCATCCCAGATCTCGGGCGGCACGTCGGGTCCGTCGAAGATGAAGTTGGGGTGCAGGTTGCCGTCGCCGGCGTGCGCGACCGCGGGGATGACGATGCCGTACTCGCGCTCGACCCGGGCGATCTCGTCGAACATCGCCGGCAGCGCCGATCGCGGCACCGAGATGTCTTCGATGAGGGCGGTGCCGAGCGTCTCCATCGCCGGATGCATCGACCGGCGGATCGCGAGCAGACGCTCACCTTCTTCGGGGTCGGCCGACAGCGCGACGCTGCCGCCGGCGCCGCGCAGGACCGCGGCGATCGCCTCGGCTTCGACGAGCGCCGCCGGGCCGTCGGTCTGGATCGTGAGCTGGGCCGCGCCCGGGAGCGGATCCGCCAGGTGGAGGAGGGCGTGGACGGCCGCGAGGGACGCGGCATCCATCAGCTCCATGATCGCCGGCTGCACGCCCGAGGCCGTCACGGCGGCAGATGCCTCGGCGGCGGTCCGCACGCTGGGGAAGGTGGCGGCGATCGTGCACACGTCGCCGGGGACGAGCCGACGGAGCTTCAGCGTGGCGCCGACGATCACACCGAGCGTGCCCTCCGAGCCGATCATCAGTGACGTCAGGTCGAGGCCCGTGACGCCTTTGACGCTCCGGTGGCCGAAGTGCATGAGCCGCCCGTCGGCGAGGACCACATCGACACCGAGCACCGCGTCGCGCACCACGCCGTACTTAGCGCAGAGCAATCCCCCCGCCCCCGTCGCGATGTTGCCGCCGACCGTCGAGATGGCGCGGCTGGCGGGGTCGGGGGCCCACCACAGGCCGTGCGCGCCCAGCGCAGCATTGAGGTCGGCGTTGATGATGCCCGGCTCGACGACGGCGAGCAGGTCGTCCGGACGCACCTCGAGGATGCGGTCCATCTCTCGCAATGAGAGCGCGATCTCTCCTGCGCCGGCGTTCGCGCCGCCCGCGAGCCCCGTCCCGGCTCCGCGGGTGACGACGGGGGTGCCGGTCGCGGACGCGATGCGCATCGTCTGCCGCACATCGTCGACGCACGAGGCGCGGACGACGGCGAGGGGTGCCCCGGATGCCGCGTGCCCCGACTTGTCGGCGCGCGCGGCCTCTTTCGCGCTCGTGGTGGTGTCCACACGATCGCCCAGCGCTGCGCGCAACAGGTCGAGGACGTCTGCCGCCGGCGGCGTCATGCGAAGCGTCGGCGACCGGCGAGCACCCCGACGGTGACCGCGACGACGGCGAAGCCGATGCCGAGCCACGTCGCGCCCATGCTCCACAGCACGATCGTCGTCGACGCGTAGACGAGCAGCTCGACGACGGCACGTACGAACGGGTGCACCGCGAACACGGCGCGCGGCGAGACGAAGAACGCCCACACGAGGATCGCCAGCGCGGGTGCGCCGATTCCGACGACGATGTTCCACGGGAAGGGCCACGCCGCGAAACCCCAGAATGCGAGGGCCGCGAAAGCGAACATCTCGCAGGCGAAAGCGAGGAGGTCGAGGGCCGAGAGCGGGCGCCGTGTACCGGCGGCTAGCGGCTCGGCCGGGGGCGTCGGGTGCACGCGCGCGCTGTCGGACATGTCCTCATTCTACCGGGGCACGCGTGCTCGGTGCCCGGGGCCGTGGGCCTCCGCGCTCTCAGTCGAGCAGGCTGAGCAGGCGGATGCTGCGGGTCGGGCCGGTCTCATCGCCGGAGAGGTATCTCAGGCCGAGCAGCGGGTTGCGCAGGAGTTCGGCGGCCGTCGGCCGGAGTGACAGCGTGGCGTTGCCCGCATCGTCCGCGACGACGGTCTGGCGTGGCTCGTCGCCGACGAGCAGCTCGACGGTGCTGCCGGGCGATGCGCTCACGGTGAGCGTCAGGGTGAGACGCGTGCCCTCGAACCCGATGCCCGCGCCGACGATCGCCGGCGAGCCCTCGGGCAAGGGTGGGGCGGTGGGCTCGGTCGGCTCGGTCGGGTCGGTGGGTCCGGTCGGCCCCGTGGGTCCGGTCGGGTCGGTCGGGTCCGTGGGACCGGTCGGGTCGGTGGGGTCGGTCGGGTCCGTGGGACCGGTCGGGTCGGTGGGGTCGGTCGGGTCCGTGGGACCGGTCGGGTCGGTCGGCTCCGTAGGTCCGGTCGGGTCGGTGGGTCCGGTCGGCTCCGTGGGCGTGACCGGAGCGGTGGGATCTACCGGCGTCGCCGGATCGGAGGGAGCGACCGGAACCACTGGTGCGGGATCGGCCGTGGCAGGCGTGGGAGTGTTCCCTGCACCGCCGCCGGCGGGCGCCGGGGGAGTGCCCGGTGTCGCGGCCTCCGCTTCGGACGGTGCGACCGGGGTCTCGGCATCCGGAGTCGTCCCCTCGTCCACCGGCGTCTGCGGAACCTCGGGGGCCGGGCCATCGAGCTGCCCGTCGTCGGGGCCTTCGATGGATGACGATTCGCGAGCGATGCCGGCGGCGGTGTCGGAGGTGTCGAGGGCGGGGACGACCACGGCCGCGGTGACGACGGCGCCGGCGACCACGACGGCGGCAGCCGCCAGGCCGACGATGGCGCTCATTCCGGAGAAGACGCCGCCTGCCGCCGCGGCGGTGGTGCCTGCCGCACCGGCGGTCGCCGCAGCGCCGATGGTGGCACCGGATGATGAACCGACCGCAGAGGACGCGCCCACGGACGATGCCGTGCCCAGGGTCGACGCACCGGGCGCAGCCCCCGCCGTGCCCATAGACGCCGTGCCCATGGACACCGCGCCGTGCACGACGCTCGAGGGCATCGCGGCGAGCGCGACCACGGCGGTGCCGCCGCTCTGCAGCGACGCCAGGTAAGCGCCTGCTCCGGTGACACCCAGCACGAGCGGGAGAAGGACGAGCGCGAGGTGGTCCGAGACGTGACGGGCTTCGGCGGCCACGATCGTGCAGCGCGTGCACCCGGCGAGATGGTCGTCGATCTTCCGGCCGTCGCGCTTGCTGACGTTGCCGCGCGCGTAGGCGCCGAGGCGTTCGATCGTCCACTGGCAATCGGACCCGTCGGCCACGCTGACCAGGTGCGCCTGGATCCACGCCTCGCGCAGTCCTTCGCGGGCGCGGAAGGCCAGCTGCGCGACCGCGGTCGCCTTCAGTCCGAGCAGCGGCGCGATCTCCGCGGGCTTCATCTGCTCGATCTCGGAGTACCAGAGCACCTCCTGCCACCGCGTGGGGAGGCTGCGGAAGGCGCGGTGCGTGATACTGCGGTCCAGTGCGTCCGAGGTCGCCTGCTCGGTCGTCGCCGGGTCTTCGACGGCGGCGAGTTCGTCGATGGTCGTCTCGCGACGCGCGCGCCCCCACCCGGCGGCGGTGTTGCGGATGCTGGTGAACAGGTAGGCACGGAACGACCCCGTGGGGCCGCCGCCCTTGAGGATGGACTGGTAGATGCGGGCGTACGCCTCCTGCACCAGATCGTCGGCGTCGAGGCTCGACGTCACGGAGCGGGCGACGACGATACCCGACCGGTAGTGGCGTCGCCACAGCTCGCCGAACGCGTCGCTGTCGCCCGAGCGCGCGCGCAACACCAGATCGGCGTCGGCGGGGGCATCCGAGGCATCGGAATCGCCGACGTCGTCGGCGTGCGGGTGCTCATGCATGGGTGATCCTGACGCGGTTCGGGCCGCAGTGTCGGGTGTGATGACGGCCTCACCTATGAGACGGGTCCGGGGGCCGTTTATTACGCGCTCCCACCATTCTGGCCCCGATAGGCGACGTCGCGGCCGCGAACCTGTTCCGTCGTCGCCCTCCAGCCGGTTCACGACGGTGCATGAGGAGGGGTGGCCGGCGTTCGTCCCGCTGCGCGCGCCCGGCGACGGGACGGCCGGCGTTCGTCTTCCGGCCTCGCCCGGAAGACGGCTCAAAAGAAAGTTCTGCGTTTCGCGTCATGGATCGAAGGGCATCGCATCTCATGGGTGAGAGACACCGTCTGAGCTCCCTGGGGTTGGAGTGCAGAGGCCAGTGGTGCGGGGGTCGAGAGATCGAACCGCTGGGAGCGGGTTTCGGATGCGTCTGGGGGGATGGCATCTGAAACCCGCCCTCTCGACCCGGGGACGAGGGTCGCTGCGCGGGGGCGCAGCGACCCCGCACCCCGCCGGTGAGCGGCCTGCTCTAGGCGACGGGCCGCCCGGCCGTCCAGACCTGCGCGACCCGCAGATCGGCGCCGAGGAGGGCCGCGTCCGCGAGGTACCCGGGGGCGAGTCGGCCGAGGTCGTGGCCGCGCCCGATCGCGGCGGCCGGGGCGCCGGTCAGCGCGTGGACGACGGCCGGGAGGGCGACACCGGCGTCGACACAGACGCGGAGCGCAGCATCCTGCGTCAGCGTCGACCCGGCGATCGACCCTCCGTCCACAAGCCGCGCCACGCCGTCTCGCACGTCGACCGGGCGTCCACCGAGCTCGTACCGGCCGTCGACGGATCCGGCGGCGGCCATCGCGTCGGTCACGAGGGCGATCCGGTCGGGCGCCGCCGCGAACGCGATGCGCAGGATGTCCGGGTGCACGTGCACCCCGTCGGCGATGAGTTCGAGGGTGACCCGGGGATCGGATGCCGCGGCTCCGACGGGGCCAGGATCGCGATGGCCGAGTCCAGGCATCGCGTTGAAGGCGTGCGTCAGGATGGTGGCACCGGCGGTGAAGGCGGCGGCGGTGATCGCGGCATCCGCCGTCGTATGCCCGACGGCGGCCGCCGCACCTGCCTCGACCACGCGGCGGACGGCGTGCAGCCCGTTCGGGAGCTCGGGCGCGAGCGTCACCTGGCGGATCGTGCCGCGGCCCGCCCGCAGCAGCGTGTCGAGCACGCCCTCTTCAGGCGCGCGCAGCAGATCCTCGTCGTGGGCGCCCTTGCGCTCGGCGGCGAGGAAGGGCCCTTCGAGATGGGAGCCGAGGATGTCGGCGTCGCTGTCCACGAGGTCGGCGATCATCGCCGTGCTCCGCGTCAGTTCGCCCAGCGGCGCGGTCACCAGCGAGATGACCGCTCTCGTCGTGCCGTGCGCGCGGTGCAGATCGCGGGCTCGACGGACGGCCTCCGGGCCGGCGTCGTACGAGGCGCCGCCGCCGCCGTGCCCGTGGATGTCGATGAAGCCGGGAGTGAGGATCGCACCGGCACCGGCGGTCGCTACGGCGTCGACCACGGTGGCCGCGATCAGGCCTCGCCATCCGTCGCCGTCCCCGACCGCTGCGACGCGGTCATCGACGACGTGCATCCACGCGTCCTCGCGCACGGCGCCGTCGGTGACGAGCCGTGCCGAATGGATGATGAGGCCCGCCATCAGGGCGCCCGAGGAAGGGTGATGCCCTGGGACGTCCAGAGCGGTCCGAGGCCGTCCACTCGGGTGCGGAACGAGTCCCACGTGCGCTCGACGCCGCGCGCGGGCGACCAGGAGATCTCGGCGGCCGCGGCGATCCGCGGGAAGGCGAGCGCGTCGAGATCGGCGAGGGTGCGGGGTGTCTCGCTCCACAGGGGCGCCTCGACGCCGAGGATGTCGCTCTCGTCGACCCCCTCGATGGTGGTGCCGGGATCCCAGGAGTACGCCCGCTCGAGGCTCGTCGGACCGTTCGCCCAGGTGAGGCCGAGCGCGCTGTCGGCGTGGGGTTTCATGTCGAGGTAGATCGCGTCGGCGGGGGAGAGGATGACCCGCGAGCCGCGCTGCACGAAGGTCCTGGTCTTCTCGCCGGCGCCGTCGATCGGTGTGGTGAAGCCCCAGTACTGACCGATCGTGGCCCGATCCAGGCCCGCGGCCGCCCCGGCCTCGTGCCAGGCGATCGGCGTCTTGCCGAGCGAGACCACCATCGACGACGCTCGCGTCATGAATTCGGCGAAGTCCGCGGGGTCGGTGCCCAGGGCCTCGTCGCCACCGATGTGCACGTAGGGGCCGGGGGTGAGCTCGGCCAGCTCGCCGAAGACGTCGGCCAGGAACGCGTAGGTCGCCTCGTCATGGATCTTCAGTGAAGAGAACCCGACCGCGACCCCGTCGTACGGCACGCCCGCCTCGGGCAGCGAACCGCCGGATTCCTGAACGGTCTCGAGGGTCTGAGCGCTCAGCACGGGCTTCTCCACGAGCTCGGGGTAAGCGACGCCGACGGCGTGGGTGTGCCCCGGAACGTCGAACTCGGGCACGACCGTCATGTGACGGGATGCCGCGTGCCGGACGATCTCGGCATAGTCCTCGTGGGTGAAGAAGCCCCCGGGATCGCCGCCGACCGAACTCCCGGACGACACCTCGGTCAGTCTCGGTCGTGAAGCGAGCTGCAACCGCCACCCCTGGTCGTCGCTCAGGTGCAGATGCAGATGGTTGAACTTGAGCGCCGCCGCCCGGTCGATGTAGGCCGTGACGGTCTCGACCGGGAAGAAGTGCCGGGCGACGTCGAGCATGACGCCCCGGTACGCGAACCGCGGTCGGTCCTCGATCGCCACCGTCGGGAAGAACCAGCCACCGGCGTCCTGCTGCACGAGCTGCACGAGGGTCTGAGCTCCGTAGAAGAGGCCCGCCGCGTCGGACGCGGTGATGACGGCGGATGCCTCATCGACGACGATCTCGTACGACTCCGGTGAGCCACCCGCGCGGAGGCGCAGATCGATGCGGGCCCATTCGGACTGCTCCGGAGAGGCCTCGACGGCGAGGCCGGTGCGTTCGCTCAGCCGCTGCGCGAGGCCGGCCGCGATCGAGGACTCGCCCGCGATCGTCGCGCCCTCGCGGAGGCGCAGCCCACGGCCTTCCGTCGCGGTGAGGGCGAGCGGGAACGGGACCAGCGCGAACGTCATGTAAGGAACCCTAACAAAACGGGAGGGCCCATGACAGGGGCCGAGAAAGGCTTCGCTGTAGAGCACGTGGGCCGCGGCATCCGGTATGCTCGCTGTGTCGCGACTGGCGTTGAGGTGGATACCACCGGGGAGCGACCGACACGGCATTCGACCGCACGCCTGGGCCGATGCGGACCTTCTTTTTCCGAGCCGTCGTCAAGGAGATCGCCATGACCGATCAGTACTTCAATGCCCCGCTGTCCGAGGTCGATCCCGAAATCGCTCAGGTGCTCGAGCGCGAACTCGAACGCCAGCGCGGCTACCTCGAGATGATCGCCTCCGAGAACTTCGTCCCGGTCTCGATCCTGCAGTCGCAGGGGTCGGTGCTCACGAACAAGTACGCCGAGGGCTACCCGGGCCGACGCTACTACGGCGGCTGCGAAGAGGTCGACGTCGCCGAAGAGCTGGCGATCGAGCGCGCGAAGTCGCTGTTCGGTGCCGAGTACGCCAACGTGCAGCCGCACTCGGGCGCCACCGCGAACGCGGCGGTGCTGCACGCCATCGCCCGCCCGGGCGAAACGCTGCTCGGTCTGTCTCTGGATCAGGGCGGTCATCTGACGCACGGCATGAAGATCAACTTCTCGGGCAGGCTCTACGACATCGTCGCGTACGGCGTCGACCCCGAGACATCCGTCATCGACATGGATGAGGTCCGGCGTCTCGCCCTCGAACACAAGCCCAAGGTGATCATCGCCGGTTGGTCGGCGTACCCGCGTCAACTCGACTTCGCCGCGTTCCGCGCCATCGCCGACGAGGTGGGCGCGTACCTGTGGGTCGACATGGCGCATTTCGCGGGACTCGTGGCCGCAGGGCTGCACCCGTCGCCGCTGCCGCACGCGCACGTCGTCTCCTCGACGGTGCACAAGACGATCGGCGGACCGCGGTCGGGTTTCATCCTCACGAACGACGCCGACCTCGCGAAGAAGCTCAACACCGCGGTGTTCCCCGGCCAGCAGGGTGGCCCTCTCATGCACGTGATCGCCGCGAAGGCGACCGCCTTCAAGCTTGCGGCGACCCCGGAGTTCAAGGAGCGCCAGGGGCGCGTGCTGAGCGGTGCCCGCATTCTGGCGGAACGGCTGTCGCAGCGGGACGTGCAGGAGGCCGGGATCTCGGTGCGCTCGGGCGGCACGGACGTGCACCTGGTGCTCGTCGACCTGCGGAACGCTCAGATCGACGGCAAGCAGGCAGAGGATCTGCTGCACGAGATCCACATCACGGTGAACCGGAACGCCGTGCCCAACGACCCGCGTCCGCCGATGGTGACCTCGGGGCTGCGGATCGGCACCCCCGCGCTCGCCACCCGCGGATTCGGCGACGCCGAGTTCGCCGAGGTCGCCGACGTGATCGCCCTGGCACTGCTGCCCGACGCCGATGTGGAGTCGTTGCGCGCCCGCGTCGCGGCGCTGACCGCCGCGTTCCCGCTGTACCCCGGGCTGGTGCAGTAGCACCGCTTGCCGGACCCCTATACCTACGGGCATAGTGATTCCAGCGCCCCGACTCACGCGAGCAACATCCGGCGGGCGAAGCGGCAGACTTCGGCCGTCGCTTTGACCCAGGAGCGGTTCGCCGCCGGGGGCGCCGCCCCACGTGCCCCACGATGAAGCGAGGACAGACGGATGACAGCGCAGAGATTGGACGGCACGGCCACGGCGGCCGCCATCAAGGACGAGTTGCGTGGGCGCGTGGCCGCCCTCGCCGCACGGGGCGTCGTGCCCGGGATCGCCACGGTCCTCGTCGGCGCCGACCCCGCGTCGCAGCTCTACGTGGGCATGAAGCACAAGCAGTCCGAGGCGATCGGGATGAACTCCATCCAGCGCGAACTGCCCGCCGATGCCACACAGGAGCAGGTCGAGGCGCTGGTCGACGAGTTGAACGCCGACCCCGCATGCCATGGTTACATCGTGCAGCTGCCGCTGCCGAAGCACATCGACACCGATGCGATCCTCGAGCGCATCGACCCCGACAAGGACGCCGACGGACTGCACCCGACGAACCTCGGCAGACTGGTCCTGAACGTCAACTCGCCGATCACGTCGCCCCTGCCGTGCACCCCCCGAGGCGTCATCGAGCTCCTCACCCGCAACGGCTACGACCTGCGCGGCAAGCACGTCGTCGTCGTCGGACGAGGCGTGACGATCGGCCGTTCGATCGGACTGCTGCTGACGCGTCGCGAGTTCAATGCGACGGTGACGCTCACGCACACGGGGACGGTGGATGCCGCGCAGTATCTCCGACAGGCGGATGTCATCGTGGCCGCCGCCGGTGTGAAGCACCTCGTCACCGCCGCCGACGTCAAGCCGGGCGCAGCGGTTCTCGACGTCGGCGTGACCCGCGAGAGCGACCCGGAGTCGGGCTCATCGAAGGTCTACGGCGACGTGGCCCCCGACGTCGCGGAGGTCGCGGGCTACCTGTCGCCGAACCCGGGCGGCGTCGGACCCATGACCGTGGCGCTGCTGCTCACCAACGTCGTCGAGGCCGCCGAACGTTCGGTCGCCTGACGTCGGCCGAGTGGCGAGGGCGTCAGCTCTTGCCGAGCTCGTCGAACATACGTCGCTGTTCGGGCGTCAGGCCGTCCTGCACCTCTTGGCGGGCGCCACGCGTCACGGTGGGCGATGCGCCCGTCGCTGACCAGGGGGCGACGGACGCGGCATCCGCCGACCTGTTCGTGGCCCTGTCGTAGAGCCGACCCGCGTGCCCCTCGATACGGTCGTCGACCACGTCGTAGATCGCCCAGGCGACCATGAGCAGGAGCGGCGGGATGACGTAGCCCCAGAACCAGCCGTGCACGTTGACGCCCGAGAAGATAACCGTGAACACCCAGATGATGTACGCGACCAGCAGCACCAGGAAGAACTGGACGACCTTCTCGCCCATCTTGGTGCGCTGACCCGCCGACCTGCCGGCCATACCCCGGAACCAGGTGGTGATGAGCGGCTTGATCCACAGGGAGGCAGCGGTGAGCACGACGGCCGCCCACACGACCGACCAGCCCACGGCCACCTGCGGGAGCACCAGTCCGATCAGCAGCAGCACCACGATGTTGAAGACGAGGAGCGAGACGAACCGGATCAGCCATGCGCGCATGTTGTCACTCTACCGACCGCCTCGGGAACGGCGGCGAGACGTGCTCCCCGCGACCGACCGGCTACGAGATGGTGACGTACTCGTCGAGATTGTCGTCAGGTAGCGAGTCCGCGACGGCGGTGACCTGCACGTCGACGAGCTGGGTGCCGCCCGACAGGGTGGTGAGGAAAGCCGAGTCCGAGGCATCCCGTCCCGTGGCGATGCGCACGAGCGTCGACCGCGGGGCGAGTGTGGTGGCGTCGACGACACGCCACGCGCCGTCGATCCACGCCTCGGCGACGGCGTGGAAGTCCATCGGCATCAATCCCGGCGCGTAGACCGCGACCAGTCGGGCGGGGATGTTCAGTCCGCGCAGGAGCGCGACGACGAGGTGCGCGTAGTCGCGGCAGACGCCCTGGCGGGCGAGCAGCGTCCGCACGGCGCCGTCGGTGGGCAGGCTCGACCCCGGGACGTATGAGAGGCGAGTGCCGACCCATGACGAGACGGCCTGCAGCAGCTCGTTCTCGGGCACGCCCTGGAACTCCGCGAACGCCGTCGGGGCGAGCATGTCCGATTCCGCGTAGCGGCTCGGGCGCGTGTACCGGATGAGGTCGGTCGGCGTGCCGATCGGCGTGTCGCCGTGCCCGAGGATGTTCGCAGCGTAGGTCACCTCGAGGCGGCCGACGCCCGGAGAGATGGTGTGCAGGCGTGTGCCGTGCGCGTCGGGGAGGTCGGTGACCTCGACGGGGGTGCCGTCGAGCACCGCCGTGAACGACTCGGTGACCGGGGTGTAGTGACCCGACACGGCGACGGCGAAGACCAGCTCGGCGGGCGCAGTGACGTCAAGGACGATGGAGCTCGAGACTTCGCGTTTCATGCCTCCATGGTGGCATGGATCACTGTGCCGCTTTTCGCGGCGAGGACGGATGCCGCGGCCCGCCGGGACCGTGTTCAGTAGCTTGCGCGGCCCGGCGCGACCGTGGTGTCGCCCGGCCCGTCGGCCTCGTGCGCCCACGCCGCCGCGAGTGCCTCCGAACCCCGCGCGAGCAGGGCGACGTCCGCGCCGACCAGCAGGAAGCGGGCACCGTCCTGCGCGTAGGAGCGCGCGACCACGGGGTCGAACGCGTTCACCCCCACCGGAATGCCCGTCGCCGCTGCCGCCGCGAACACGCGGCGGACGGCTGCGGTCACGTCGGGGTGCGTCTGCTGTCCGAGCAGACCCATCGACGCGGCCAGATCGGACGGTCCGACGAAGATCCCGTCGACGCCCTCGACCTCGGCGATGGCGGCTGCTGCCTCGACGCCGGCGGCGGTCTCGATCTGCACGAAGAGCGAGACGTGCGCGTCGGCGTTCTCGAGGTAGCCCTCGACGCGATTCCAGCGCGCCGAGCGCGCGAGCGCGCTGCCGACGCCGCGCACCCCGTGGGGCGGATAGCGCACGGCCGCTACAGCGGCCGCGGCGTCGGCCGCCGAAGAGACCATCGGCACGAGGATGTTCTGCGCTCCGAGATCGAGCACCTGCTTGATCAGCACGACGTCGTTGGTCGGCACGCGGACCACCGGGGTGATGGCGTAGCCCGCGACGGCGTGCAGCTGCGCGAGCACCGACTCCAGGCCGTTCGGGGAGTGCTCCATGTCGATGAGCGTCCAGTCCATGCCCGACCCCGCGCAGACCTCGGCCACAAGAGGGCTGCCGGAGCACACCCAGATGCCCGCGAGCGGGGCGGATGCCGCGGACAGAGCGTCCCGGAAGGTCGGCGCTAGACGAAGCGGCATCGGATCTGTCCCATCGGTCCATAGTCGCAGAGCACGTCGTCGCCGCGAGAGACCCACATGGGTCTCGTGAATGACCCGGCCAGGATGATCTCGCCGGCCTCGAGCCGCGCGCCGTGCTGGTGGAACTTGTTGGCGAGCCAGGCGACCCCGGTAGCGGGGTGGCCGAGCACGCCGGCGGCGACCCCGGTCTCTTCGATCTCGCCGTTGCGCGACAGCACCCCGGGCACCCATCGCAGATCGATCTCGTCGGGTCTCCTGTGCACGTCGCCGAGCACCATCCCCCCGTAGGCCGCGTTGTCGGAGATCGTGTCGACGATCGTCCGGCCCTCGAGCTCGATGTGGGAATTGAGCACCTCGAGCGCGGGCACGGCGTAATCGATCGCGCGGAGGGCGTCCTCCAGAGCGCAGCCGGGGCCGGCCAGCGGCTCTTTCAGCACGAAGGCGAGCTCGACCTCGATGCGCACGTTGGTGAACAGATCGACGGGGATCTCGGCCCCGTTCCGGTAGACGGTGTCGTCGAACATCACGCCGTAGTCGGGCTCGGTGATACCGGTGGCCTGCTGCATCGCCTTCGACGTCAGACCGATCTTCCGTCCGATGAGCCGGCGGCCGGCGGCGAGGTTCTTGTCGCGCCAGATGCCTTGGATGGCATATGAATCCTCGATCGTCGCGTCCGGGTGGCGCGCGGTGATCCGCGGGATCAGTCGGTGCGTGCGGTCGGCATCAGCGAGCTCGTCGGCGAGCTGGGCGATCACATCGGGGGGCAGCATCCGGTCTCCTTCTTCGTCGGTGATCAGAGCTGATTGCCGAGCTTGTACTCGCCCGGCACGGAGCCGGCGATGGAGCTCTCGGTCGGGCGCGTGTACGAGAAGCCGTCGGCGCCGATCGTGACGGCCATCTCGCTCGAGTCGGTGCGGGCGGCAACAGGCTGCGGGTTGCCGTCGAGGTCGAGCACGAGGGATGCCTCGGTGTACCAGGACGGAACGACCGGATTGCCCCACCAGTCGCGACGCTGGTTGTCGTGGACGTCCCACGTGATGACCGGATTGTCCGGGTCGCCCGTGTAGTAGTCCTGCGTGTAGATCTCGACGCGGTGGCCATCGGGGTCTCGCAGGTACAGGTAGAACGCGTTGCTCACTCCGTGGCGTCCGGGGCCCCGCTCGATCGCATCGGAGCGGCGGAGGGCCCCGAGCTTGTCGCAGATCGCGAGGATGTTGTGCTTCTCGTGGGTGGCGAAGCACACGTGGTGCATGCGCGGCCCGTCGCCTCCGGTCATCGCCGTGTCATGCACGCTGGGCTTGCGCCGCATCCACGCGGCATACACGGTGCCCTCGTCGTCCTGGATGTCTTCGGTCACCCGGAAGCCGAGCGTCTGCATGAAGTTGACGGCGCGGGGCACGTCGGGGGTGACCTGGTTGAAGTGGTCGAGCCGCACCAGTTCGCCCGGCGTGTGCAGGTCGTAGCGCCACGACATACGTTCGACGTGGTCCGTCTGGTGGAAGAACTCGTAGGGGAAGCCGAGGGGGTCCTCGACGCGGACGGAATCGCCGATGCCCTTCGTGAACCCGCCGGGTCGCCGTTCGACGCGGCATCCAAGCTCTTCGTAGAACGCCACCGCCAGATCGAGGTCTTCCGGGCCGCGCACCCGGTACGAGAAGGCGGCGACGGCGGCCACCGGACCCTGACGGAGCACCAGGTTGTGGTGGATGAACTCCTCCGTCGACCGGAGATACACGGCCGTGTCGTCCTCCTCGGTCACGTAGAGCCCGAGGATGTCGACGTAGAACGCCCGCGACGCGGCGAGGTCGGTCACGACGAGCTCCATGTAGGCGCAGCGCAGGATGTCCGGCGGCGAGGACAGGGGCGTGGGGACCGGGTCGTCACTGCGGATCGGCGTCTCCTGCGAGACGTAGAACCCGGACGAGGTGAGGGTGCGATCGTGGAGGTGGGTCATGTCAGCGTCCTTGCTACGGGTTCAGGCCTTGCCGAAGGTGGGATTGTGCACTTCGCCGAGGGTGATGTGGACGGCCTGCTGGTCGGTGTAGAAGTCGATGGAGCGATAGCCGCCCTCGTGTCCGAGACCGGAGGCCTTCACCCCCCCGAACGGGGTCCGCAGGTCGCGGACGTTATTGGAGTTGAGCCACACCATGCCCGCCTCGACCGACTGCGCGAAGTTGTGGGCACGCTTCAGGTCGTTCGTCCAGACGTAGGCGGCGAGTCCGTACTTCGTGCTGTTCGCGAGAGCGAGAGCGTCGTCGTCGGTGTCGAAGGGGGTGATCGCGACGACGGGGCCGAAGATCTCCTCCTGGAAGATGCGCGCGTCGGGCGCGACGTCGGCGAACACGGTCGGAGACACGAAGTTGCCGGTGTCGAAGCCGTCGGGGCGACCACCGCCGGCGACGAGGCGCGCCTCGGTCTTGCCGATCTCGACGTAGCTCATCACCTTGTCGTAGTGCTCGGGATGCACGAGGGCACCGACTTCGGTCGCCGGGTCGTGCGGATACCCGACGACGACGCGCTCGGCCTGGGCGGCGTAGCGCTCCACGAATTCGTCGTAGACGTCGCGCTGGACCAGGATGCGGGAGCCCGCGGTGCAGCGCTCTCCGTTGAGTGAGAACACCCCGAAGATCGTGGCGTCGATCGCGGCGTCGAGGTCGGCGTCGGCGAAGACGATGGCGGGTGACTTGCCACCCAGTTCCATCGACAGACCCTTGAGGAACGGCGCGGCGTTGGCAAAGATCAGCTGCCCCGTCGAGCTCTCCCCGGTGAAGGAGATCAGCGGGACGTCGGGATGCTTCACCAGGGCGTCGCCGGCGTCCTCACCGAGACCGTTGACGAGGTTGAAGACGCCGCGGGGGAGGCCTGCTTCCTCGAAGATGCCCGCCCAGAGCGATGCCGACAGGGGGGTGAACTCCGCCGGCTTCAGCACGACGGTGTTGCCCGTCGCGAGTGCCGGGCCGAGCTTCCACGACTCGAGCATGAACGGAGTGTTCCAGGGGGTGATCAGACCCGCCACGCCGATCGGCTTGCGGTTGACGTAGTTGATCTGGCGGCCGGGCACCTTGTAGGTGTCGTCGGCCTGAGCGACGATCAGGTCGGCGAAGAACCGGAAGTTCTCGGCGGCGCGCCGCGCCTGACCGAGCGCCTGTGTGATCGGCAGGCCCGAATCGAACGACTCGAGCTCGGCGAGACGGGCATCGCGCGACTCGACGATGTCGGCGATGCGGTGCAGGATGCGGGACCGCTCACGGGGGAGCATCCGAGGCCATGGGCCGTCGATGAAGGCGCGTCGGGCGGCGGCGACGGCTTTGTCGATGTCGGCCTTCTTGCCGGCGGCCGCCTTCAGATAGGTGCGGTTCGAGACCGGGTCGAGGACATCGAACGTCTCGCCGTCCTCCGAGTCGACGAATTCGCCGTCGATGTAGTGCTGGATGCGTGTCGGCAGGTCGTGGGGCACGCGCCCCGTCGTCGGTGCGGTCGCGGTGTCGGTCATGGTTCTCTCCTGTGGGGTCAGAAAGCCGGGAGCCCGAGCGACTCGTCGGGGTGCTCGTGGATCATGTACGCGTCGAGGGTGGCGGAGCGGTGTCTGCGGGCGACCTTCTCGATCTCGCCGAGGGGCGCACCCGCTTCGATCAGCTGCAGGATGGTCTCGTGCTCGCGCACCGACTCGGCCGCCCGGCCGGGGACGAAGCTGAAGGTGGAATCGCGGAGGTGGCCGAGGCGCGCCCACTCGGCGTCGACGAGCTCGAGCATGCGCGGGTTCGCGCAGGGCGCGAAGAGGATCGAGTGGAACTGCTGGTTCAGTCCGGTGAACGACCGCGGGTCGAAGTGATCGAGGGTGCGGATCATGAGTTCGTTGACCTCGCGTGCACGGCGGACGTCGTCCGCGGTGAGTCGGCGGGCAGCCAGCGCGGTGGCCGCGCCCTCGAGGATGCTGAGCGACTGCATGCTGAAGCGGTACTGGGAATCGTCGATCATCGACACGCGTGCCCCGACGTTGCGCTCGAAGGTGACGAGACCCTCCGCCTCGAGCTGGCGGATCGCCTCGCGCACGGGCACGACGCTCATATCGAGCTCGCCGGCGATGGAGCCGAGGACGAGTCGGTACCCGGGGGTGAACTCCTGCAGGGCGATGCGCTCCTTGACCCACTGGTACGCCTGCTGGGACTTGCTGCGCGTGTCGACGGGGGTCACGTGCGCACCGCCTGCGCGGCGTCGTAGCGCGCTCGCCACTCCGCGTTCATCGGGAACAGGCCGTCGATCGGATGCCCCGCCGCGACCTGCTGCGCGATCCAGGCGTCCTCGTGCTCCTGCGCGAGGGTCGCGTCGGCGACCTCGTCGGCCATGTCCGGCGGGATCACGATGACGCCGTCGCGGTCGCCGACGATGATGTCGCCCGGCTGCACGGTCGTGCCGCCGCATGCGATCGTCACGTCGTGGTCCCACGGGACGTGCTTGCGGCCGAGGACGGCGGGGTGCGCGCCGCCGGAGTACACCGGGATGCCCACGGCGGCGACGGCCTCGGCGTCGCGCACGCCTCCGTCGGTGACGATGCCGGCGGCACCGCACGCGTGGGCGCGGATCGCGAGGATGTCGCCCAGAGTGCCCGAGCCGAGCTCGCCGCGCGCTTCGATCACGATGATCTCGCCCTCGTCGACGGCGTCGAACACGCGCTTCTGCGCGTTGTACCCGCCGCCGTGCGACGTGAAGAGGTCTTCCCTGCCGGGCACGAACCGCAGGGTCTTCGCGGTGCCGATGAGTTTGGCGTCCGGGTGCATCGGCCGGACGCCGTCGATCGTGACGTTGTTCAGTCCGCGTTTGCGCAGCTGCGCCGACAGCCCGGCCACCGGGGTCCGCTCGAGCTTGGCGCGCAGCGCGGGGGAGAGGGCGGGTTCTCCTGTGACCGGGACCGCGGCCCGGGCCGAGCCCCAGGCCTCGGTGCGCTGCAGGTCGTCGACGGCGGGGAGGGAGCCGAGACCGGGGTCGAAGGCTCGGTCGCCCTGCGCGACCGTGGTCAGGAGTCGCCCCGTCGAGGGGCCACCCGGCACGTCGACCTCGACCTCGACGCGGTCGCCGGGAACGACCACGGACGACCCGGCGGGTGTGCCCGTGAGGATCACATCTCCGTACTCGAGAGTGAAGTGCTGCGACAGGTCGGCCACGATCTGTGCGAGCGGGAAGAGGAGCCCGGCGGTCGTGTCGTCCTGCACGAGGGCGCCGTTCACCCACGTACGCAGGCGCAGTGCGGCCGGGTGGATCGTTCGCGCCTCGAGCAGGGCGGGACCGACCGGCGTGTATCCGTCGCCGCCCTTGGAGCGGACGTTCGATCCCTTGTCGTTCGCGCGCAGGTCGTAGAGACCGAAGTCGTTCGCGGCCGTGACCCATCCCACGTGCGACCACGCGTCCTCGACGTTGACGTGGCGCGCCGGGCGCCCGATCACGAGCGCGATCTCGCCCTCGAAGGCGAGCAGCTCGGTGCCCGCGGGGCGTTCGATGACGGCGCCGGATGCTGCGACCGAGCTCGACGGCTTGAAGAAGTACGACGGATCGGCGGGCCGGCGGCCGCGCTGATCGGCGCGCGACGTGTAGCTGAGGTGCACCGCGATGATCTTGCCGGGGCGCATCGGCAGTCCCGAGAAGCGGGCGGCCGCGGCATCCGGTGCCGGTGTCGTCGTGTCGGTCATGAGCTCCCTCGCCCTTGCGTCGTATCTCAGATCGTATATGATCCTCGTTATCGGAGCAACCGTCGACCCGGCTGCACCGTGACAGCGAAGTCCGCAGCAGCGCTGCACCACCGACGAAGGAGTCACCACGATGTCCGCCCCCGCATCCCGTCCGCCCGCACCCTCCGGGTTCACCCCGACCGGCACGATCGCCTCGACCACCGATCGGCGTCGCGTCGTGTTCGCCACCGTCGTCGGCACCACCGTCGAGTGGTACGACTTCTTCATCTACGCCACGGCCGTCGGCCTGGTGTTCGGGCAGCTGTTCTTCGCCCCGCTCGGGGCGAACAGCGCGATCATCGCCTTCGCGACCGTCGGCGTGAGCTTCCTCTTCCGCCCCCTCGGCGCATTCCTGGCCGGCCACTTCGGCGACAAGTACGGCCGCAAGGTCGTGCTGATGTGGACGCTGATCCTGATGGGGTTGGCCACGGCACTCATCGGCTTCCTTCCGACCTACGACGCGATCGGGATCGCCGCGCCGATCCTCCTCGTCGTGCTCCGCATCCTCCAGGGCCTGTCCGCCGGCGGAGAGTGGGGCGGTGCGGTGCTCATGGCCGTCGAGCACGCCCCCAAGTCGCGGCGCGGGGCGTTCGGCGCTTCGCCGCAGATCGGCGTGCCCCTGGGTCTGCTGCTCGCCTCGGGAGTCATGGCCCTCATGGCGATGATCGCCCCCGGCGACGCCTTCGTGCAGTGGGGCTGGCGCGTGCCGTTCCTGCTGTCGGTCGTGCTGATCCTCATCGGGTGGTACGTGCGCCGTCGCGTCGAGGAGAGCCCGGTGTTCGCCGAGCTCGCCGAGCGCAAGGAGAAGGCGCAGATGCCCATCGTGCAGCTGTTCCGCAAGCATGCGCTGCTGGTCCTCATCGCCGCCCTCGTCTTCGCCGGCAACAATGCGGTGGGCTACATGACCACCGGCGGCTACATCCAGGGCTACGCGACCAACCCCGACGGGCCCCTCGCCCTCGAGCGCGGGCCCGTGCTGTGGGCGGTCGCGGGTTCGGCCGTCACCTGGTTGCTGTCGACGTTCTTCGCCGGATGGATCTCGGACCGCATCGGCCGCCGCACGACCTATGTCATCGGGTGGATCCTGCAGCTGGTCGGTGTGTTCACCCTGTTCCCGCTCGTGAACACCGGCGACATCGGGCTGCTGTTCCTCGGGCTCGCGATCCTCACGATCGGCCTCGGCTTCACGTACGGCCCGCAGGCGGCGCTCTACTCCGAGCTCTTCCCGGCGTCGATCCGCTTCTCGGGGGTGTCGATCTCCTACGCGATCGGCGCCATCCTCGGCGGCGCTTTCGCCCCGACCATCGCGACCGCTCTGGTGCAGGCCACGGGGACGACGATGTCGGTCACGTGGTACCTCGCCGGCATGACGGTCATCGGCCTCATCGCCACGCTCCTCCTTCGCGACCGGTCCGGCATCCCGCTCGGCCTCGATCACGAGGCGGAGCAGTCGGTGAGCCCGATCTACGGTCTGTCGAAGGTCTGAGCGCGATGCAGTTCCACCACCACGGCTACGTCTCGGGTGACCCGCGGGTGAGCGCCCCCGCGGGCACCGGGATCGACCGGCCAGCGGATCTGCCCGACGAGATCGACGTGCTCATCGTCGGATCGGGACCGGCGGGAATGCTGCTCGCCGCGCAACTGGCCCAGTTCCCGGACGTCTCGACCCGGCTGATCGAGAAGAGGGACGGGCGGCTCGTGCTCGGGCAGGCCGACGGCATCCAGCCGCGCAGCGTCGAGACGTTCCAGGCGTTCGGCTTCGCCGAGCGCATCGTCGCCGAGGCTTACAACATCGGGTGGATGAACTTCTGGGGGCCCGACCCGGAGAACCCTCGGCGGATCGTCCGGCGCTCGCGCACCGCGGATTACGCGTACGACATCAGCGAGTACCCGCACCTCATCGTGAACCAGGCGCGGGTGCTGGACTACTTCGCCGAGGCGGCGGCGCACGGCCCCGGGCGTATCGTGCCGGACTACGGCGTCGAGTTCGTCGGCCTCACCGTGCGCGACCGCGGGGAGTACCCCGTCGAGGTGCGGCTGCGTCACACCGCCGGCGAGCGCGCGGGGCAGGAGCGGACCGTGCATGCCAGGTACGTCGTCGGCTGCGACGGCGCGCGCAGCGGAGTGCGCGAGGCGATCGGCCGCACACACCTCGGGGGCAGCTCGGCGCACGCCTGGGGAGTGATGGACGTGCTGGTCGACACCGACTTCCCGGACTGGCGCATCAAGTGCGCGATCAATTCGGAGGCGGGCAACATCCTGCACATCCCGCGGGAGGGCGGCTACCTCAGCCGTATGTACATCGACCTCGGCGAAGTGGCGGACGACGACAACCACCAGGTGCGCCAGACTCCGATCGACGAGATCATCCGCCGGGCCAACGAGATCCTGCAGCCGTACACGATCGACGTGAAGAGCGTCGCATGGCACAGCGTCTACGAGGTCGGGCATCGCATCACCGACAAGTTCGACGATGTGCCCGAGGGCCTGGACCGCAGCCCGCGGGTGTTCCTCACCGGCGACGCCTGCCACACCCACAGTGCGAAAGCGGGCCAGGGCATGAACGTGTCGATGCAGGACGGCTTCAACCTGGGTTGGAAGCTCGGGAGCGTGCTCGCCGGCCTGAGCTCGGAGAGTCTGCTCGCGTCGTACAGCGCCGAGCGCCAGCCGGTGGCGCAGCAGCTCATCGACTTCGACAAGGAGTGGTCGTCGCTGATGGCACGGAAGCCCGAGGAGATCTCCGACCCGGAGAGCCTCGCGACCTACTACCTCGCCACGGCCGAATTCCCCTCGGGCTTCATGACGCAGTACGGCCCGTCGGCGATCATCGCGGACGGCGCCCGGCAGGAGCTCGCGTCCGGGTTCCCGCTCGGCAAGCGCTTCAAGTCGTCGCCGGTCTCGCTCGTCGCCGACGGCAACGTCGTGCACCTCGGTCACCACGCGAAGGCCGACGGTCGCTGGCGCATCTATGCGTTCGCCGACGCGGAGGGGCTGAGTGCTTCCTCGGCGCTCGCGACGTGGGCGGCGTGGATGGACTCGGAGGAGTCGCCGGTCGCCCGGTTCACGCCGGCGGGGGCCGATGCCGACGCCGTCTTCGACGTGAAGGTGATCTACCAGCAGGGTTACGAGGCCATTGACGCGACCGCCGTGCCCGCGGTGTTCCGACCGCGCACGGGCGCGCTCGGCCTGCCGGACTGGGAGAAGGTCTTCGCCGCCGGCATCAACCGGTGGAATCCGAGCGACATCTTCGCAGAGCGCGGCCTGTCGCGTGACGGCGTGGTCGTGGTGGTCCGCCCCGACCAGTACGTCGCCCACGTGCTCCCGTTGACCGCGACAGCCGAGCTCGAAGCCTTCTTCGAGGGGATCCTGCTGCCGCAGCGCGCAACCGTCGAAGCCTGACTGCGCGCCGCGATCGCCTCCGGCCGGTCCTCAGGAGTTCACGCGGATGATCTCCTCCTGGTACGGCGCGATCACCGTGCCCGAGATGCGCAGATCCAGCAGCAGGAAGGGGCGGGATGCCGCATCCTGCGTCGTCCATTCGGCGAGGCGGTCGAGGTCGGCGAGCGAGCGCACCACGACACCCTCGGCACCGACCGCTCGGGCGAGACCGGCGAAATCGACCTCGGGGATGCGCATCGGTTCCTCGGCCAGGCCTTTGAGTCCGTAGAGGTTGACCTCGGCGCCGTAGGCGGCATCGTTCCAGACGACCGCCACGCCGCGGCCGCCCGCCACACGGACGGCGCTCTCGAGGTCGGCGAGCGCCATCAGTCCGCCGCCGTCGCCGGTGGTCAGGACGATGGTCGCCTCGGGTTGGGCGGCCGCGGCCCCGGCGACGCTCGGCCAGCCGAGGCCTATGGACTGGAACGCGGTGCCGATCATCATCATGCGATCGGGGGAGGCGACGGGCCAGTACATGTTCGCCCAGCCGATGAAGTGGCCGCCGTCCGAGACGACCACGCGATCGTCGGGCAGCAGCTCACCGATCCGCACTGCGGCCGACCGTGGGTCGAGTCGTCCATCGGGGGCCAGCCCGTCGCCGTGGTCGCGGCGCAGGGCAGACGCGACGTCGACCGACTCGCGCCATCCGCTCGCCGTCGCCCCGCCGGCGCGCAGCTGTTCGACGAGCACACCCGCGATGACCCGCGCGTCTCCGCGCACGTAGCCGCCGACGTGCGGGTGCGTCGCCGTGGGCGCGATGTCGACTTGCACGACCCGCGTACCGGGGGCGAAGAGGTCGCCGAACCGCATCGTGAACTGGTTCAGCGATGCGCCGAACACGACCGCCACATCGGCTTCGCGGATGCGCTCCATCGCGCCGTGAGCGCCGAAACCGCCGGTCACGCCCAGGTCGTAGCGGGGGTCGGGGAACACGCCACGCCCGAGCGCCGTGGTCGCGGTGAGTGCGCCGGTCGCGTCAGCCAGTGCGCCGAGAGCCTCACGTGCGCCGGCCAGCCACGCCCCACGGCCGGCCAGCAGCACCGGCCGTTCGGCGTGGGCGAGGGTGTCGGCGAGGTCCGCCACGGCGCGTTCCGCGAACGATCCCGTCACCGGAAGGGGCCGGGGCAGTCGAGGCGCCGGGGAGGGCAGGACCGGGCCCGCCTCGAGGGCGGCGACGTCGTACGGGATCGCGAGCACGGTGGGCACCCGATAGGTGAGGGCGTGCTCGATGGCGATGACGGTCGTGGCCGCGGCATCCGTCCGTCCCACCGTGTAGGTGCGCGCACCGACGGCTGACGCGAGGGCGATCTGATCGACGTCCCAGGGCCGAGGACCCGACGTGGGCTCATCTCCGACGACCAGCACGAGCGGCACGTGCGCCTGAACGGCTTCGGCGAGGGCGGTGAGCGTGTTGGTGAAGCCTGCGCCGTAGGTCGAGGTCGCCGCGGCCAGGCGGCCCGAGGCGCGGTAGTGCGCGTCGGCGGCCACGACCGTGCCGGCCTCGTGGCGCATCGCGACGTACTCGGCATCGGTCTGGGTTTCGAGGGCGTCGATGAAGTAGGCGTTGCCGTTGCCCATGAGGCCGAACACGTGATGGACGTGCTGGGCGAGGGTGACGGCGACGTGCGCGGAGACGGTGGGCATGACGGAGCCTTTCGAGACGGTGACGGATGCTGATTCCCGTATGTGTCTCGCGCGCCCCGACGTCGAGGGTGGCTGCGTGCCCCTTTTGCGGGCACCGGTGATCTCACGCACCGGACGCGTTCATCCTACGGCGGTGCGTCCCGTCCCGCGCCTCCCGCCCTCTTCGCGTCCGTTCCCGCCGTCGTCGGGTGGGCCCGCGAGGGTCAGAAGTCGAAGAGGGTGGGGGCGGGTCCTGCCGCAGGGGCGGCGGAACGGGCGGGGTTCCGCGAGGTCGGGTCGGCGTCGGCCTCCTCGGCCGTACCGGCCGAGACCCCCCGCCGGTCCGCGGCGCCAGCGGTCACCGCACCCGGGTATCCCGGTCCGCTCTGCACGGGGGTGCCGCGTTGGTAGGCCTCGGCGGCACCGCGGGCGCGCACGTCGGCGGCCCCGTTCAGCGGGTGACCCGCGTGCCCCTTCACCCATTCGAACCGATAGCGCCGGCCGGCGATGGCGGCGTCGAGCGCCTGCATCAGCTCGAGGTTGAGCACCGGCTTGCCGTCGCCCTTCCGCCAGCCGCGCTTCTTCCAACCCGGCATCCACGTGGTGATCGATCTGATGACGTACTGGCTGTCGCAGAGGATCAGCAGGTCGTCGTCGACATGGGCGGTGGCGCGGAACAGCTCCAGCACCGCCGTGAGCTCGCCGATGTTGTTCGTGCCGTGCGCCCAGCCGCCGGCCGCCCACGCGCTGTCGTCGACATACCAGGCCCAGCCTGCAGGTCCGGGGTTGCCGAGGGCGGATCCGTCTGCGGCAGCGGTGATCGTCACGTGTCTCCTGAGGTCGAGGGACTTCCATCCTCGCCGATCCCGGCGGTGCCATCGGCCCGACCGCAGCGTGTACGTCGTGGCCCATCCACATCGTGTCACTCGCCGTCGCGGCGAGCGCGAGGCCGTTCCCACCTCCCCAGAATAGGAGGAGCGAAAACGCTGGATCGTATACGATGCACAGAGCGGATGCTGCGGGCTGCAGCATCCCGTCGTGCGACGAGGGAGTCCCCATGAGTGAGAACCGCGAAACCCCGCTGCTGGCCGACGTGCCCGACGGGCTCTTCATCGACGGCGAGTGGCGCGCGGCCGAGGGCGGCAAGACGCTCAAGGTGTACGACCCCTCGACCGGCGCGGTGATCAAGGAGATCGCGTCGGCCTCGCCGGCCGACGGCATGGCCGCGCTGGCCGCCGCCGATGCGGCGTTCCCCGGATGGGCCGCCACCCCCCTGCGGCAGCGCGCCGAGCTGCTCCGCCGGGCGTTCGACCTCCTGCAGGAGCGCAAGGAGGACTTCGCTCTGCTCATGACCCTCGAGATGGGCAAGCCGCTCGCGGAGGCGCGCGGGGAGGTCGTCTACGGCGGCGAGTTCGTGCGGTGGTTCAGCGAAGAGACGCCCCGCATCCAGGGGCGCTACGGCGCGAACCCCGAGGGCACGGGTCGCATGATCGTGTCGCAGCATCCGGTCGGCCCGTGCTTCCTGATCACCCCCTGGAACTTCCCGCTCGCGATGGCCACCCGCAAGATCGCCCCGGCGCTCGCCGCCGGCTGCACGGTCGTCATCAAGCCCGCCGAGCTGACACCGCTGACCACGCTGTTCTTCGTGAAGCTGCTCGAAGACGCCGGCCTTCCGAAGGGCGTCGTCAATGTCATCACCACATCGACGTCGGGCGCGGTGTCCGAGCCGATCATCCGCGACCCGCGCCTGCGCAAGCTCTCGTTCACCGGCTCGACCCCCGTCGGCGTGAAGCTGCTCGAGCAGGCCGCGGGTGGCGTGCTGCGCACCTCCATGGAACTCGGCGGCAACGCCCCGTTCGTCATCTTCGACGACGCCGACCTCGACAAGGCCGTCGAGGGTGCGATCGCGGCGAAGTTCCGCAACATCGGCCAGGCCTGCACGGCCGCGAACCGGTTCATCGTGCACTCGTCGGTCGCCGATGAGTTCGCCCAGCGCGTCACCGACAGGGTGAAGGCCATGAAGATCGGCCGCGGCACCGAAGAGGGCGTCACGATCGGCCCGCTGATCGATGACCGTGCGGTCGCGAAGGCCGAGCAGCTGGTGGCGGATGCCGTCTCCCGCGGCGCGACCGTGCGCACGGGCGGGCACGCGATCGAGCGTGACGGCACGTTCTACGAGCCCACCGTGGTGTCGGGGGTGCAGGAGGGGAGCGACATCCTCCGCGAGGAGATCTTCGGCCCGGTGCTTGCGATCGTCACCTTCGACGATGAGGACGACGCCGTGCGACTCGCCAACGACACCGAGTACGGACTGGTCTCCTACGTCTACACCGAGAGCCTGGCCCGCGGTCAGCGCATGATCGAGCGTCTCGAGACCGGGATGATGGGCCTGAACGTGGGTGTCGTCTCGAACGCGGCGGCTCCGTTCGGCGGCTGGAAGATGTCGGGCCTCGGGCGCGAAGGCGGCGCCGAGGGCATCCACGAGTACATGCAGACCAAGTACACGCTCACCCCCAACCCGTTCGGGTAGGGCGCACCGGCCGCGTCCGAGCGCGTTCCGCATCCGTCCATCCGTGCCAGGCTGGGCGGATGAAGACCATCCAGTTGCGCAGATACACGCTCGTCGACGGCGAATACGACGCCTTCCTCTTCTGGTGGCAGGGGAGCATGCCCCGGGTGCGGCCCGAGGCGGGCTTCGCGATCGAGTTCGCGTACGGGCTGCGCGAGACGAACGAGTTCGTGTGGGCGGTCAGCGCGCCCGGCGACCAGGACGCATTCCTCGCGCTCGAGGCCACCTACATGGAGTCCGACGCGCGTGCCGCCGTCTTCGCCGGGGTCCCTCAGCGGGTGGCCGAATACAACGTGCGCTTCGTCGACGACTTCGCCTGATCCGCGCCGCTCGCGGTCGGCGGCAGGAGGGGACGGGCGCGTGCCGTGTCGGTACCCCTCGCCATGATGGGTCGCATGGACGTCGCCGTCGCTCGGGCTGAGAGGCTCCGCTCGCACCGCCTCTCCGCCCCTGCGGCGACGCTCGCCGACGTCGGCGCGCACATGCTGGCGGTCCAGGCGCAGGATTTCGCCGGCGCCCGCTGGGCTCTGGCCGTGCGCACCCGGGGCGACCCCACGGTCAGCGACGTCGACGCCGCGTTCGACCGGGGCGAGCTCGTGCGCTCGTGGACGATGCGCGGCACCATCCACGTCATCCCGACCCGGGATCTGTCCTGGGTGCTGGCTCTCACCGGAGAGCGCCAACTGCGGACGGCGGCCGGCGTCCATCGCGCCGAGGGGATCGACGAGGCGGAGATCGCGCGGGCCGAGACCGCGACGATGGCCGCGCTCGCCGGTGGCAACCGCCTCACGCGCGACGAGCTCTTCGCCGTCCTCGAGCAGGCGGGGATCTCGACGCGGGGTCAGCGCGGCTACCACGTCCTGGTCGCACTGTCGGTGCGCGGGGTGGTCTGCCAGGGGCCCGTCGTCGCGCGGAGCGACGGTCCGACGCGCGAGCAGTTCATCGTGCGCACCGACGAATGGGCGACGGATGCCGCGTCCCCGGCCGATCCCCTCGCGGAGATGTTCGTCCGCTACGTCGCGTCGCACGGTCCGGCGGGCCCGCGCGACTTCGCGTGGTGGGCCGGGCTGCCCCTCGGGGTCGCCCGCGCGGCGGCGGAGGCGGCATCCGATCGTCTTCGTATCGTGGACGCCGCGCCACCGGCGGATGGCCTCGACGAGGGGCGGACACCCACCGCCGTCGCGGAGCCCGTCTACCTCGCGGCCGCGCCCGCTGCCCGACGGACCGGACGGGCTCCCCGTGTGCTCGCGCTGCCCGCCTTCGACGAGTACTACCTTCCCTACGCCGACCGGACGGTCCCGTGCGCACGCGAGGCGCTCCCGCGCATCGGGCCGGGCAGGAACGGGATGGTACGGCCGATCCTCGTCGCCGACGGCGAGATCGTCGGGGTCTGGACGCATTCCCGGGCGGTCGGGCGGCTCCGCGACGAGCCGGTGCCCGAGCTCTTCGCGGCCGGCGGCGCCCCGGCGGACGACGTCGCGGCAGCGCTGTCGAGGTACGCCCGCTTCCTCGCTGCGTGATGGGCGTCCGCAGGGCTGAGCATCCCGTGCCACACTGGCCACGTGTCGAGCAGCCGCGCAGACGACCCGCCGCGGGGTCGACGGGCGCCCTGGCTCGTGATCGGGCTGGTCGCGGGCTTCGTCGTTCTCTATGTGGCGGTTGTGCTGCTCTACGTCGTCACGAGTCGTCCCGCCACCGACGGCCTGCCCAGCGAGGTCCCCGACGACGGCATCGGCCTGACACTGCAGCCGCAGTCCGTCTCCGCCGCGGGCAACAGGTTCGGCATGACGATCGATCTGACCTCACCCGGCCCGCTCGACGACGGTGACGGAAGGCTGTCGGAGCCGGTGACCCTGGTGGTGACCGAGAACGACGGCCCCCGCCTGTTCGAGTTCCCCGCCCACACGCTCACCTCGTCGGTGAGCGTCGATCTCGTCACGCACGGCTACGTGGAGCTCTGGCCCTTCGACCGATACTCGGTGGTGACCACGATCGTGGCCGGGTCGGGCACAGGCGACGACATCGAAGCAGTGAACGCCTACCTCGCGGGGCGGGGCGGGGTGCCGGGCTGGTCGATCCAGATCGAGCCCGAGAAGCGGGGCGCGACCGCCACCGTCAACGGCATCGACACCCCCGTCGATTCGCTCGTCATCACCGCATCACGCTCGGGGGCGACCATCGTGTTCGGGATCGTCCTGCTCTCGCTGATGGTCGCGATGGCGGTGCTCGTGCTCGTCGTCACCGTCACGGTGCTGCGAGGTCGGCGGAAGGTCGAGCCCTCGCTGATGAGCTGGACCGCGGCCATGCTGTTCGCGACGATCCCGTTGCGCAACTTCCTGCCCGGGTCTCCGCCGATCGGCTCGTGGATCGACTTCATCGTCGTCCTGTGGGTCATCGCCGGTCTGGTGGCCGGACTGGTCATCTACGTCGTCGCGTGGCTGCGTTGGTCGCCCCGTCTTCGCGCGGGCAGGGGCGACGCGGATGCCGCGGCCATCGTCGCGCCGACCGCGGCGGGTGACGCGGCGAAGGGGGACGCGGCGGCGGCCGACACCTGATGCGCGGCGAGGATCGCTCCGCTCAGGCGTGCCGGTCCAGGAAGGCGTACACCTCGTTGTCGTCCACGCCGGGGAAAGCACCCCGGGGGAGCGGCGAGAACATGTGCATGTGCACGCGCGCGCTCGGCCACGCCTTGCCCGCCCATCGCGATGCGGTCTCCGCCGGGGGTCGACGGCAGCACGCGTCGTCCGGGCAGGTCGACACGTCGCGCTTCTGGGTCTCGCGTCCGCGGAACCACTTCGCGTCGTCGAACGGCACCCCGACGGTGATGGAGAACTCCCCGGCATCCGTCGTCCCGGTCTGGGTCGAGCACCAGAACGTCCCGGCGGGGGTGTCGGTGTACTGGTAGTGCTCGGTCGTGCGATTCTGCTCGGCGAAGGCCGAGCGAGCGAGGAACCGGCGGCACACGATCTGCCCCTCGACGGCGCCGGTGACGTCCATCGGCAGGGGGAGGTCGTCGTTCTCGTAGACGCGGGAGATCGCGCCCGATCCGTCGACCCGCAGGAAGTGCAGCGGAATGCCGAAGTGCTGTGTGAGGAGGTTGCTCATGCGCATGCCGGCCGCCTCGTGGGTGACCCCGAAGGCGTCGCGGAAGTCTTCGACGGCGAGGTCGCGGTCGCGCTTGGCCTGATCGAGGAAAGCGACCGAGGCTGTCTCGGGCATGAGGCAGCAGGCCGCGTAGTAGTTGATCTCCAGACGCTGCTGCAGGAAATCGGCGTAGTCCGTGGGGCGTTCGTGGCCGAGGAGGCGGTGCGCCATGGCCTGCAGCGCCATCGAACGCAGCCCGTGTCCGCCGGGGATGGACGCGGGCGGCAGGTAGATGCGTCCGTTCTCGAGGTCGGTCACCGAGCGGGCCGAGTGCGGCAGATCGCCGGCATAGATCAACTCGAAGCCGAGCTGCCCGGCCATGACGCTCACGGTGCGGTGCGTGAGGGCTCCTGATCCGTGTCCGGCGGCCTTGAGCTGCTTCTCGGCGAGTCGCTCGATCTCGGGCAGGTAGTTGTTGCGCGCGCGCATCCGCAATCGCAATTCCGTGTTCGCGCGACGAGCCTCCTCCGGTGTCGCGATCGTCTCGCGCTCGCGGCGCTGCAGCTCGCGGTGCAGTCCGAGGATCGACTCGATCGTCTCGTCGCTGATGCCCTTCGTGACCTTCACGGGCGCCACGCCGAGCTGCCGGAACACCGTGCCGCTCTGCGCACGGTCGAGCTCGATCTCGAGCGCCGCACGCCGGTTCGGGGGCTCGGACGACAGCAGATCGGTGACGTCGACCCCCGTCGCGGTCGCGATCGCCTGCAGCAGCGACAGCTTGGGCTCGCGCTTGCCGTTCTCGATGAGGCTGAGCTGGCTTCCCGCGACGCCGACGCGCTCGCCGAGCTCGTCCAGCGTGAAGCCGTGGGCCACGCGCTGGTGTCGGATGCGGTGGCCGAGGGTGGTCAGCTCGAGGGGGGTGGGCGCCATTCTTTGATGTTATCGAAAGATTCGCATTTCTTAGCGAGGACATCTTCGATAAGAACAGATGCTGCGCGTCAGAGTGGAGGTGAGCCCCGATCCGAGATCGACCCACGCTGATCGACACGAAGGAAAGACCATGGCATTGGCAGACATCTTCACCCGCCCCGTCACCCGTCCGACGGCCATCGGCGGCGCGGTCGCCGGCCGCTCGTCGCTTCGCGGCTACGGCGCCCGCCCCCAGGTCGCGAGCGGCGCACTCGATGAGCTGTTCGCCTGGGTGGACGAGATCGCGGAGCTGACGCAGCCCGCTCGCATCCATTGGATCGATGGCTCACGCGGCGAGAACGACGCGCTGCTGCACGAGATGGTCGCCGAGGGGAAGCTCATCAAGCTCAACCCCGAGTGGCGCCCGGGTTCCTACCTCGCGCGGTCCCACCCGAGCGATGTCGCTCGCACGGAAGGCCGCACCTTCATCGCCTCGGAGCTCGAGGAAGACGCCGGCCCGACCAACAACTGGGCGCACCCCACCGAGATGCGCGCGAAGATGAACGGGCTGTTCGAAGGCTCGATGCGCGGCCGGACGATGTATGTCGTCCCCTTCTCGATGGGTGCCGTCGGCGGCCCGCTCTCGCACATCGGCGTGCAGGTCACCGACAGCCCCTACGCCGTCACGTCGATCGGCATCATGACGCGCGTCGGCTCGGCCGTGACGCAGGAGATCGCGGCCGGTAAGCCGTGGGTGAAGACGGTCCACACCGTCGGTGCGCCGCTGGCCCCGGGCGAGAAGGACGCCGACTGGCCGTGCAACGACGACAAGTGGATCGTGCACTTCCCCGACACGCTCGAGGTCTACTCCTACGGCTCGGGCTACGGCGGGAATGCGATCCTCGCCAAGAAGTGCTTCGCGCTGCGGATCGCCTCTGTGATCGGCCGCGACGAGGGCTGGCTCGCCGAGCACATGCTGCTCATCCGGGTGGTCAGCCCCGAGGGCAAGGCCTACCACGTGGCCGCAGCCTTCCCGTCGGCATGCGGCAAGACGAACCTCGCGATGCTGCGACCGACGATCCCCGGCTGGCGGGTCGAGACGCTCGGCGACGACATCGCGTGGCTGCGCCCCGGCGACGACGGACGGCTCTGGGCGATCAACCCCGAGGCAGGCTTCTTCGGCGTCGCGCCCGGCACCGGCGAATCCACGAACGTCACCGCGGTCGAGACGCTCTGGGGCAACACGATCTTCACGAACGTCGCTCTCCGTCCCGACGGCGATGTCTGGTGGGAGGGCCTCACCGACGAGGCTCCGCCGCGGCTCGTCGACTGGGAGGGCAACGACTGGACGCCGGACTCCGGTCGCCCGGCCGCCCACCCCAACTCCCGCTTCACCGTCGCCGCCGCGCAGTGCCCGCAGATCGCCTCCGACTGGGACACCCCCGAGGGCGTTCCCCTCGATGTCATCCTGTTCGGCGGTCGCCGAGCGACGAACGTCCCGCTCGTGGTCGAGGCCACCGACTGGGCGCACGGCGTCTTCATGGGCTCGAACATCTCGTCGGAGCGCACCGCGGCCGCCGAGGGCACGGTCGGGGAGCTCCGCCGCGACCCGTTCGCGATGCTTCCCTTCTGCGGCTACAACATGGCCGACTACTTCGGTCACTGGCTCAAGGTCGGCCAGAGCCTGCGCTTCGACCGCGCACCGCGCATCTTCCAGGTCAACTGGTTCCGGAAGGGTGCCGACGGGCGCTTCCTCTGGCCCGGCTTCGGTGACAACTCGCGCGTCATCGACTGGATCATCCGGCGCGTCGAGGGCCGGGTCGGCACGCAGGACAGCCCGATCGGCCGCCTGCCCCTGACCGGAGACCTCAACCTCGACGGCATCGACGTGCCGCAGGCCGACCTCGACGAGCTCTTCTCCGTCGACGCCGGCTCGTGGATGCGCGAAGCCGACCTCACCGAGGAGTTCTACGGCACGTTCGACGGCCGCATCCCTGCGGCCCTCCAGTCCGAGCTCGCCGCTCTGCGCTACCGGCTCAAGGTCGCCCGGGCCTGACGCTGGCGAACGACGGATGCCGCGACCTCTCGGTCGCGGCATCCGTCGTTCCACCGGCCGGAGCGTGCCCGGGCGCGTTCATGTGCAGGAAAGGTGGGACGGTTGCCGCCTCGGGTGGCCGCCGGGGCGACTCCAGCCCGACGGTTCCTGCGAACGGCAAGGCGCCGCGGCGGATCGCGGCTACACCAGCAGCTGGTGGCGTGCGAGATCGCGGTACAGCGGGGTCGACGCGACCAGCTCGCTGTGCGTGCCCTGGCCCACGACCCGGCCGTGATCGAGCACCACGATGAGGTCGCTGTCGACGACCGTCGAGAGTCGGTGGGCGATGACGATGAGCGTGCGCCCCGAGGCGACGGCATCGAGCGCGTCGCGCATCCGCTGCTCGTTCAGGCCGTCGAGCGACGACGTCGACTCGTCGAGGAGCAGGATCGGCGGGGCGGCCAGCAGCGCGCGGGCGATGGCGAGCCGCTGGCGCTCACCGCCGGAGAGCATCACGCCGCTCTCGCCGACGGGCGCGTCGATACCGAGCGGGTCGCGCTCGAGCACGTCGCCCAGGTTGACCGCGCGCAGCACCGCCTCGCATTCCGCATCGGATGCCCCGGGAGACGCCAGCCGCAGATTGTCGGCGATCGACCCCGCAAGGGTCGGCGCATCCTGCTCGACGTAGCCGAGCTGAGCGCGGAGCGCGGTGCGGTCGAGCGTGCGCACGTCTTCGCCGCCGACGAGGATCGCGCCGCCCGTCGGATCGTAGAACCGCTCGATCAGCGCGAGCGTCGTGCTCTTGCCGGCGCCGGAGGGTCCGACGAGGGCGACGCGCGCGCCACGCGGGACGCGGAACGACACTCCGTGCAGGACGCCGGCCGCGGCATCCGGCGCTGCCGCTGCGGCTCCCGCGGGCACGGCGTCCTCGACGACGGGGATCGAGGTCGTGGCGGGGTCGACGTGCGCGTTCTCGAGCACCTTGGCGGCCTCGGCCTCGGCGGCCGAGCGCGCCGCGATCACGTGGGCGGGGTAGGCGAAGTGGACGTCGACGAACTCGATGGCGGCGCCGGGATCGGCCCCGACGCGCGGCGCGGCGGCGGCCAGCCGCGAGTCCTCCTGCTCCTCGGTGGGGAGGTCGAGCACCTCCTGGATGCGACCGAGCGCTCCCAGTGCCTGGTTGACGGAGGTGATCGCACCGAACGTCGATCCGAGGGGTGCGATCAGCATGAAGAGGAACATGATGAACGTCACCAGGCTGGCGATCGTGATGGCTCCGGAGGCGACGCGGAAGCCGCCCACGCCGAGCACGACGAGCAGGGAGACCTGCAGGGCGATGCTCGCGACCGGAACCACGAGTGCCGACACCTTCGCGATGCGGACGCCCACGCCGTAGGCGTCGGTGGCGAGGCCCGTGACGCTGTCGATCTCGCGCTGCGTCGCCCCCGATGCGCGCACGGTGCGGATCGAGCCCACGGCGCGCTCGACGCCCGAGGCGAGCTCGCCGACCTTGACCTGCTGTTCGGCCGATGCCGTGCGGATCCGGCCGCTCAGAAGCACGACGCCGAGCAGGGAGATGCCGATCACGAGCACGATGAGTGCAAGCAGGATCGGGTCGATGATGGCCATCGCGATGAGCGCTCCGAGGAAGATCAGCACATTGCCGACGGCATCGGCGAGCCCCTGCGTGAGCACGGCGTAGAGCAGGGTGGTGTCGGTGCCCACGCGCGAGACGAGGTCGCCGGTGCGGCGTGCGTCGAACTCGCTGATCGGCAGACGGAGGATGCGGGCGATGAGCTTCCGGCGGCTCGAGTAGACCACGGCCGTGCCGGTGCGCTGCAGCAGGAAGTGCTGGTATCCCGAGATCACCGAGGCGACCACCACGAAACCGACGAGCAGCCAGACGAGTGAGCCGAGGGCTTCGCCGTTCTGCACGCGGGCGATCAGCTGTCCGACCAGCAAGGGCTGCGCCAGCGTCGCCCCCGCGCCCACGACGCTGAGGACGGCGATCACGACCAGCACGGGCTTGTGCTCGAAGATGAACGGCAGCAGCTGTCGGAAGGTCGCGCGGGGGCCCTCGGGCTGGGAGCGACGGCCGCGGCGGGCGGGGGCGGTGTTCGACATGCGGGTTACCTTTTCGTGCGTCGGGGGAACTTCGAACGTACGCCTTCTCCTCAGGGTCAGGCCGTCTAGCGTCGACCGTACTTCTTGTGTGCGGCCTGCCTGCTCACACCGAGGGCAGCGGCGATCGCCTGCCAGGAGTAGCCGAGGTTGCGGGCGCGACGCACCTGCACCTCCTCGGCGCGAGAGAGCTCGACGCGCACGCCCGCGAGGCGATGCAGCTCGGCGATCGGCTCTCCCTCGGCGGCCGCGCCGACGAGGGTGCGGATGTCATCACTGCTCACGGGTGTCCTTTCGCAGACCGGATGCCTCGTGCCGGGCCATCCGCTCGTCAACTGTAGTTGACACGACGCTTGAATGTCAACCGACGTTGACGTGATGCGGATCCGTGACCCTGTTCACACCGCCCACACAGGCTTATCGTGAGAGCGTCGAGGAAGTGTCGACGGCTGTGTCTGCACTCCCGGTGTGGCCCTCTGGGGAACCACGGCATTCTCAGCCCGGGCCGCAATCATCAAGGGGACGCGCCGCATGTCTGCACCGCCGTTGCCCTCGAGAGCCGGCGGTTCCGGCCCGTCGTCCGCCGCGTCCGCCGTTGCCCGGCCGGCCGCCGGCGCTTCTCCGCGCGCGAGCGTCCTCCCGCTGGTCGTCGGAGGTGCCGCCGTCGTGGCCAGCATCGTGCTCGCGATCATCGTCGCGACGTGTGCCAGCGCGACCGTCGTGATGCTGGGGCTGCCGCTTCCCCTCGTCGCCGCCGACCACTGGTCGCTGAGCCTCCTGGGGTACCTGCTCACTCCTGTGGCCGTGATCGCCTGCTACGGCTGGGACGCCGTCGGGCAGCGCCGGGGGCGCGCGCGCAACCGCAACTTCGTCCTCCGCCCCGGATACTCGCGCGCGCTCACGGGGGCGGCCGGACTCGGGGTCCTCCTCGGCGCGTGGCACGTGCTCAACCTGAGCGTGCCGCTGTCCGAGCTGCTGGGTTGGTCGTGAGGCGGCGTCTGGGAGCGGCCCTCGCGGCCGCGGTCGCGACAGTCCTCCTCCTCGGTACCGGGGCGCCGGCCGCATTCGCGGCGACGACCGCCGACCCCGCCGCGGTCGCGCGCGTGACGACGACGGCCGCGGCATCCGATTCGTCCCTGTCGGAATCCGGTGATGCGGCGATCGCCGACATCCGCACCTGCCTCGCCTCCCAGGACGTGTTGAACGTCTATTACCTGATCGACAACTCGCAGTCGCTACGCGTGCAGGACGACGGTGTGACGCCGGGCTCCGACCCCGACGTCCTGCGCGCGGCGATCCTCGCCAACAGCCTCGAGCAGCTCGGCTCCCTGGGTGAGGACACCGCCGTGAACTGGGCGGCGGGCTTCTTCAGCACCGACTTCTCGGCCGACATCGGCTGGCAGCAGTGGCAGGAGGGCAGTCCGGATCAGCTCGGCCAGGCGATCTCCTCGCGCACGCCGAACGGGTACACCAACTGGATCGAGGCGCTGGACGGCGCGCAGTCGCAGCTCGCAGTGCAGCAGCGGAGCGCTCCCGGCTGCCAGGTCGTGGTCTGGCTGACCGACGGTGCGTACGACGTGGGAGACGCCCAGGCGAACGCCGACGGACTGAATGCCCTGTGCGGAGCGCGGATCGACGCCGACGGCGACGCGCCCGAAGGCTTCGGCATCTTCAACACCTTCCGGCAGTCCGGCGTCGTCGTGCTCGGCGTGCTGCTCGCCGCCGACGAGGCGGCCTCCGACAAGGGTCAGGTGATGCGCCCCCTCGTGGAGGGCGCGGGCGAGGTCGACGGGTCGGCGGTCGGCTGCGGGCAGCAGCCGATGCCCAGCAGCTACGTGCACGGCGCATTCCTCGAGGCGGACAGCCCCTCGTCTCTCGCGCAGGTCTTCCTGCAGCTGAGCGCGCAGGTCGGCGGCGGCTACCCCGCCCCGTTCGACGCCGACGGACGCTTCTGGGTCGATGCGGGCGTCAGCCGGTTCCGGGTCGTCCTCGGCGAGGGCGCCTGGACACTCACCCCGCCGGCGGACTCCGGCCTGGATCCGGCATCCGACACGGCCCCGCAGTCGTGGGCGTCCATCGACGCGCGCGACGGCTCGAGCGTGATCGATGTGTCGACGACGGATGCCGCGGCCCGCGGCCAGTGGCAGCTCACCTCGGGTGACACCCGCTCGTTGTTCCTGTTCAGCGATCTCTCCATCCGCTTCGACGAGACCGGCTCCATCGAGCTCGACGCGAACGGACAGGCCGCCGCGGTCGTCACCGGCCGGGTGGTCTCGACCTCGGGTGATCCCGCCGACCTGACGGCATTCGGTCGGGCGGAGTTCCGCGCGTCGCTGCCGGGGGAGAGCGCGGAGGCGGTCACGCTCGACGGTGCGGAGCTCGACCTCGCGACGGGGTCCTTCACGATCCCGCTGCCGTCCGACATCAGCGCCTCGCAGCTGACGGTGACCGCGGCGATCGACCCCCTCGTGACGGCCGCGCATCAGCTGACCCTCGCGCCGGTGTCGGCTCAGCAGACGGTCACGACCGTCTTGCCGTCGAACTTCCCGCGCGTGGCGACCGTGCCGGTGCAGCTGGACCCGCTCGAAGGAGCCGACGGGCAGGCGCGAGGTGCGATCACGGTGCTCGGCCCCGCCGACGGCGGCGACGGCAGGGTGTGTGTGCGGGAGGACCCGTCGATCGTCAGCGATGCCGCGGACCGCGCCGGCAGCTGGGAATGGGACCTCGCCGCCGATCTGGACGGCGACGGTTGCATCGCAGTCCCGCAGGGGTCGGAGGGCGTGCGCATCTCGATCGCCGCCGCGAACCCCACCGCCGCCGACAGCACAGTGCAAGCCAGCATCCCCGTGACTTTCGTCTCGGGTGCCGGGGCCGAGCTCACCCAGGACGTCCCCGTCGTCTTCCCCTCGACCCGGCCGGTGAACGCCGCCGCGGTCGGACTGCTCGCGCTGGGGCTCTTGGTGCTCGGCATCCTCGTCCCGCTCGTGCTGCTCTGGCTGGTCAACTGGTACACGACGCGCCTGGAGCTCGAGCCCAACACGCAGCGGGCCGCGCTCGCCCTGCGGATCGGTGCGCGCGAGACGGTGTTCCCGACAGCGCCCGGGGACGCGACGGCGCTCGGCCAGCAGTTCGGCTACCAGCCCCCGAGGAGGAACGTCCGCACGATCGACGACCCCGCGTTGGGAACACTCCGCGCGCGGGTGCCGTGGTTCCCTCTGCGCGAGACCTGGTACGAGATCGTGCCGCCCGCGGGCGCAGCGGTGCTCTCCGCACGGACCGGGCGCCGGGCGGGCTCCGAGGGCGTGCGTCGCGCCGACGGCACCGTGCGCTTCCGGCAGCTGCCGCTCGACGCGTTCTCGGCGGTCGTCGTCCGCCACGACGAGCTCAGCCGCACCCGCCGAGGTGACGACGTCGACGGCACGGCGGTGTTCTTCCACCGCCCCGATCCGAGCGATCCATCCCAGTACCGCAGCCGGCTGGCCGAGATCGAGGTCGACGGGCAGGCCCTCCATGAGCGCGCCGATCGACAGCGCGGACAGATCCAGGATGCCGCGGCTCCGCGTCGGGCGGATGCACCCGCGTCGACGTCGAGCGCGCCGGGAACTACTGTTCCCGCGCCGTCGTCTCCCGCGCCGTCGCCGTCCGCGTCCGTGCCGGCGCCGAGCGCACCGACCCGGCCGGGTTCGTCCACGACGCCGCCGCGGCCCGCCCCGGTCCAGGGGACCGGCAGCGTCCCGCCCCCTCCGCCGCGCTCGGGCACGGTACCCCCACCACCCCCGCGCCCCGGGCGCTGAACAGACTCCTCCCCCTCCTGAACGAAAGCGAGATCCCATGCTCAGACCGTTTCTACTCATCGGTGTCGGCGGCTCCGGCGGCAAGACCCTCCGCGGCATCAAGTACCAGCTCGAGCTGAAGCTGCAGCAGGCCAACTGGCAGGGGGGTATCCCGGCCGCCTGGCAGTTCCTGCACTTCGACACCCCGACCGCCCAGGACGGCGTGGACTACGCGATCCCCTTCCTGCCGCCGCAGGAGTACCGCGGACTGGTGAGCTCGGGAGCGACGTACGACACCGTCTACCGCTCGATCGAGAGTGCGCACCACACGAACGCCAGCGTGTACGGCGACATCAAACGGCAGCTGCCCGATCCCCGCCTCGTCAAGGTCGACGTGACGAAGGGTGCCGGTCAGTACCGGGCGGTCGGACGTGCTGTCGCCCTGTCGGCGACGAAGGACATCGCCGCGGCAGCGCGTTCCGCGATCGGCCGCATGAACGATGCCGCTGCGCTCGCCGAGCTGCAGACCCTCGGTCGTCAGCTGCGCGCCCGTGACGAGGGCGGCGCGTCCAGCCCCACCGTCATCGTCATCTCGTCGGTCGCAGGGGGCTCGGGGGCGGGGCAGTTCCTGGACGTCATCGAGGTCGTCAAGTCGACCGCCAAGCAGCATCCGTGGTCGAACCAGTTCTTCAGCATCCTCTACGCACCCGACGTCTTCGACCAGTTGAACGTCACCGCCGGTATGCCCGGCAACGCGCTCGCCTCCATCGCCGAGACGATGAACGGATTCTGGACCGAGGCCCCGTCGGATTCGACCCTCGAACTGCTCAAGCATCAGGGCATCGCACCCTCGTACGGCGGCGCCATGGACCGGGTCGGTCCCGCGTACCCGTTCATCGTCGGACGCAGCAACTCGAAGGTCACCTTCGCCGACCAGAGCGAGGTCTACAACGCCGTCGCGACGAGCCTCACGGCGTGGATCACCGACGACCGGGTCCAGGACGACATCACCGCCTACGCGTCCGGCAACTGGCAGGCCCGCGTGGGGGCGAACGTCCTGCGCGACGAGTCCGGCCTGATGAGCGCCGTGCACCATTCGCCGCCCTTCTCGTCGCTCGGCTTCGGACGTGTCACGCTCGGGCGCGAGAAGTTCCTCGAGTACTCCGCGGAGCGCCTGGCGCGCTCCTCGCTGGACCGCATGCTGTACGCCCACACCGAGGACGACAAGCTCTTCACCAAGCGCACCGAGCAGGAGTGGATCGCCGTCAAGGCCGACGAGGCGTTCCAGCGGTTCATCCGCGATCTGCGCCTCAACGAAGACACCGACGACCACAACGACGTCACGACCGAGCTTCGCGCGAAGGAGAACCTGGAGCAGCTCACTCTCGAGCTCGCCCACGCCGTGCAGCAGCGCCTCAGCGACCCGAACCTGCTCGACAAGAACGGCGGGCTGGATGTCTCGACCTGGAGCACGCGACTGCTGAACGAGTACTCGATCCGCAACGGCGAGCTGCTGCGGCGCGACGAGCGTGCGCGTCAGCTGATCCTCGACGACTGGATCGACGCCGCGCCCTCCCGCATCCTGCACACGGTCGCCCGGTATGTCGCCGCGAGCGGATTGCCGGTCGTGGTCGAACTCCTCGCACGCGTCGAGCGCGTTCTGAAGGGCGTCGCCGATCAGCTCGAGGCGGAGGCCCACAATCACGACCAGTGGGTCATGCAGCTGCCCTCGCTCGTGAGTCAGGAACTGCAGCTCGCCGCGAACCAGAACTCGATCCGTCCGGATCAGGATGCTGTCGCCGGAGCCGTCGAGCGCCTCACGCAGGCCCTCGAATGGGCGTCCGAAGCGCGTCTGCGTGCGAGCGCGAGCACGCTGCTCAAGGAGCTGCGCGGAGAGTTCCTCGCGCCCCTGCGCGAGCACCTCGAAGGGTCGTTCGCCGAACTCACCCAGCGGGTCAACAGCCGCCGCACGCCCGACGATCGCGAGAACGATTTCCCGTTCTGGCCGACCCGCAACGACGACACCGTGCCGCGCAAGTACACCCCCGCGCCCAACGAGCGCCTGCTCGTCGAGCACACGCAGTACCCGCGCGAGTTCGAGAAGCTCGTGCGCAGCAGTCGCAGCGAGGCCGCGCGCTTCGACGACGCGATGATCGCCGTGATCGGCGACCTGATCGTCGGCGCCGAGCCGGGACGCGCGGGGGACGAGGCATCCGTCCCGTGGTCTCTGATCGACATCCGACGCGGCTGGAAGCCCGCCGTCACGGCCGACGCGGAAACGCGCCACCAGACGCAGTCGCCCCGGTTCACCGTCGCTGCGCAGCCGGAGGCCTACGTGGAGCGCGCGCGACTGTGGATGCGACGCGAGGGAACACCCTTCCACGCCTATGTCACCGAAGACCTGCTGAGCTTCTTCGACGAGCACGAACTCACGCCCGAGGTCTTCGGCCGCCGCCGCGACAAGTATCGCGAGCAGCTGCAGGCGGCGCTCGGCGCGAGCGAGCCGCTCGTCAAGCTCAACCCGACTCTGCTGCGTCTGGTGCACGACAAGGCCGTCAACGAGTCGACGAGTCTCGTCTTCAGCTCGATCCCCTTCAAGGAGGGCACCGAGATGTACGCGATCACGAAGAACCTCCTCGGATCGATGGGCTTCTGGGACGACGCGACCTCGCCCGCCTGGTTCCAGGACGCGCGGGTCGACGGCATCGAGGTATTCGCGATGTCGGGCTTCCCCTATCAGCCGATCGTGATGGATTCGGTGATGGAGCCGATCGCCCGCGGCTGGCTCGCGCAGTCGGGCACGCAGGACAGCCGTGAGGCGTTCTGGAAGTTCAAGAAGGCGCGGCTGCTCGGCGAGGCCATACCGGCCGATCCCGCGGTCGTCGCGACGATGCTGCGGGGTTGGTACGTCGCCAAGGCGCTCGGGCAGCTGAAGGTCGAGAGCGGCCACGGCGAGAAGGGTCCCAAGCTCGGGGTGTGGAACACCCTGCGGCGCGCGTATGCCTGGTTCCCGCATCCGCTCCTGCACCCGCGCAACGCGCAACCGCATGACTTCCCCGGCGTCGTGATGCAGTCGCTGACCATCGCGCTCGCGCTGTGCAACTCCGAGGAGAGCCTCGAGCCGCTCGCGGCCTATCGGGCGCTCAGTGCGCTCGGCGGCGATCGGGGGTCGATGTCCGACATCCTCACGGACTGGGTGCAGTCCGGAACGCTGCCGGAGGGCTCGCCCGAGCCCGACCCCGCGCGCGCCGGAAGTGCGGGAGACGAACTGGCCGACCGCCAGACCGCCCTGCGCGACTGGTTCACGAGCGAGCGCGCCGCGTTCGTCGAGAAGGTCGTCGAGCACGACCACTCCGAGTCGGTCTACGCCTACCCGGTGAGCTGGGAGATCCGCGAGCAGCTGCTGCGCGCACTCGACGACCTGACCTCGGCGGTGCTGGGCACGAGGGCTGCGGACACGGGGATCTGACGTGTCGGACAGGTTCTGGCCCGACTCGAAGGCGAGCATCATCCTGCTGCCCAGCGGCGAGCAAGGGGAGGCGCTGCTGGCGCTCGCCGGCGAGTGGACCAAGATGGGCCTGCTCAGCCACGCGCTCTGGGTGAAGCCCGAACGCGTCGGCTCGGCCGATGCCGGCCCTCCGCGCATCGAGGCGGTGGTCCTCGGAGTCGGTCGCGACCTCGAGATCAGCCGGGTCGACGTCGACCTGTTCGAAGCCCTCGCCCGCGAGCCGCTGACGGTCGTCCGCTTGGTCAAACTGCGTTCGGCGGTGCCCTCGCACGAGCAGGACCTCGCGCAGGACCTCGTCGCGGAACGTGTCCGCGACGCGGTGCGCAAGTCCATGCCGATGCCCAGCCCGCACGCGACACTCCGCGAGCAGCCCGTGCAGCTGAAGCATGCCGTGCTCATCTGCGCACCCACGGAGTTCGCTCTCGGCGAGCGGGTGGACTGGGCGTCCGGGGAGTACGGTGCGGTCATCGTCGCGGCCCCGGAAGATCGTTCGAGCCCCTGGTCGGGCGATGCCTTCGTCCGCGAGAACGAGCGGTTCGTCGGGTTCACCCTGATGCATCTGGCCAGCGTCGCGGGCCTTTGGAACGGCGTGAGTCAGGGCAGCTTCGAGCTGTTCGACCGCGAGGAGTCGGGACACCAGGCGATCTGGATCTCCCGCGTCTTCGTCAACGCGGTCCTCACCGAGTCCCTCGGGCGACTCACCGCCGCCCATGTGCTCGACGAGGCCATCCGTCCGGAGTCGCTGCTCGTCGATCCCAGCATCAGTCCGCCGCCCGAGGGCACGACGTTCATCCAGGACGCGCTCGTCAGCGGCTACGTCGACGAGATGGTGCGCGGCGCGATGACAGTCGATGACGGTGCCCTGGCCTTCCGCGAGCCGCCGATGTCGCCCGAGCCACCCAAGCGGCGCACCGGCATCTGGCGGCAGGTCGGGCGGTTCTTCGTGTTCTCGGGCGACAAGCTCGTGCGCATGCCCTACTGGAGCTGGCGCTGGTTGACCTCCCGCACGGCTCGTCAGCTCACGCGCGCGCTGCACACCGATGAAGGCGCTGAGGTGGTCGGCACGGACCTCGACGAGATCTTCGACGCACGCGACCTCGGTGTGCTTTCGGACGCCGGACGCCTGAAGGAGGACGAACGCAACGCACGAGCCTTGGCGCACGCCCCTGCCAGCCTCGCGCACGTGCGGACGACGCCGCGGCTGTGGGCACGCCTGCGCGAACTCGTTTTCGGAACGCTCGACGGCAGCGCGGATCTGTCCGACCTCGGATTCGCGCCCATCGAAGACAAGACCCCGATCTTCGGCCGGGTGTCCGACGTGCTCGCCCTGCCCGGCGAGCCGTGGGCTCCGCCGCGGGAGCTGCTGCCCGAGGTGTTCCCCGACAGCGTGGACTGGTACGCCCTCGCGCTCGCCGACCCCCGCGAGAAGCTCGAGGAGTGGGTGACGGATGCTGCGACCCGGCGGGATGCCACGCAGCGGGCGGTAGCCGGCCTGTCCGATCAGATCGCGCTGCTGCAGCGGCGCGTGTCGGTGACGTCACCGGTTCCGTGGGGGAGTCAGGCACCGGACCAGGACGGGATCGCCGAGCCGCCCCCGGCGCCCCCCACCCAGCCGCTTCCCCCGCCGTCGCCGCAGGCACAGGCGGATCCGCCGCAGCGGCCGGTCGATCCCACGCCCGCCACGGCGGCATGGGCGGCGTCGTCGAACGGGTCGATCACGCAGCCGGCGACCATGACCGCGGATCCGGCATCCGTCCCCCTTCCCCCGCCGTCGGCTGACACCCTGTCGCCGGGCGACCAGGCCCCACCGGCAGCAGTCGTCGCCGAGGCGGTCGACCGGGCCGGCCCGCCGGAGCAGGCGGCCGAGGAGCCCGCGCTGCGTTCGCGGGAGCGGCCGCGCACGCCGCCGCCGCCGATGCCGGCCGGCCGCCGGTCGTTCACCGAACTCATCTCGGAGGACGCCGCCCATCTCGCCGCCGCGCACGCGGAGCGCGAAGAGGCGCGCGCGGCGTTCGTGCGGGCCGACACCGAACAGGTCACGCGCGGTCAGCTCCTCGAAGACTTCGACCGATGGGCGGCCTCTCAGGACCGATCCTTCGTCTGGCGACTCCTCACCCGCCTGGCGGAGGAGAGGCGCTCGGCCGAGCGCCTGTCGAAGCGTCTCTCGGACGAGATCGATGCCATGCAGATCCCCGTACCGGGCGATCTCTTGCGGCTCCGCCGGCGCTTCCACCGGATGATGCTCGTGGGGTGGCTGATCGTCCTCGGCATCGGAGCGCTGCTGTGGCTGGGTTTCGCCGCCGTGGGACGCCAGGCCGAACGTGTGGCAGCCTTCGATCCCACCGGCTGGTACACCGCGCTGCGGATCGTCCTGCTGCTCCTCGTCCTGGCCGCGGTGCTGCTCACCTTCATCGCCCTCATCCGCTACCACGCGGGCTGGTCGCGTTTCCAGCGCAGGGTCGACGTGCAGCGGGCGAGGCTCGCCGAGCTGGGCGTGACCTCCCGACAGGCGAGGCAGGAGGCCACCCGCCTCGCCTCGCTGCATCGGCAGGCGGTCGACTGGATGGTGCTGCTGTCGCGCGCGATCCATCGGCCCTGGCACGTGCCCGCCTCGTGGCTCGAGCGTCAGCCGTACGACATGGAGCGGCGGACCATGCCGTTCGCCCTGCAGATCGCCACGGTGCGCGACGACGACCATGCCGCGACAGCGCGGCTGCGTGGCGTGATGACCGACCAGCTGGTCGTCAAGGGCTGGCGGCACGCCGCGTTCGCGTCGCTCGTGCGCGAGGTCGGTCTGGAACGCGGAGCCCAGGCCGGCGCCTTCGGTCTAGAGGCGCTCGACGAGGATCTGCCGCACTCCTCCAACCACACGCGCAAGATGCTGTTGGCGGCTCTCGACGACACCGCGGTGCTCACCCGTGTGGCGGGCCCGCGGCTCGAGGCGCTCGTGGGCACCGCGCAGCGCAGCGACCTGCACGGCGGTCGCCCGCGCGTCGTGCCCGTCGGCGACAACCCGCTGCGCTCGCTCCTCCGGGCGAGCGATCCGTTCGACCGGAGCGGCGACGACATCGGCTGGGACGAGTACCTCCTGGGCACGCTCGGCCGGCGGCGCGACCCCGTCACGCCGCTGAGCGCGACGGTCTTGGCTGACGTCGACCTCGCCGAGCGGCACCACGAGCGGGTGCGCAGCTATCTCGTGCTGCCGCAGCGCTTGGCCTCGACCCTCGAGTTCCGCCCGGGCGCGGAGGTCGACGTCGTCACCTTCCCCGAAAGCGGCACATCGCCGATCGACCTCTCGTGGCGCGTCGACATCGCGGGACCCGTCCCGCAGTCGGCGCTGCGCCTGATGAGCGTGCGCGGCGACGCCGGGACGGCGCCGGCAGCCGACGGCGGGTCCCCGGAGGCGGATACCGGGGTGTGACTCGTCGAGGGCTCCGGACTAGAGCGAGCCGGTGACTCCCACGCCGAGATCGGCCTCGTAGTCGACGTCCTTCGTCTCGGGGGCGAGGAAGACGGCGATCAGCGTGAGGACGCCCGAGCCGGCGAGGTACAGGCCGACCAGCCAGGGGTCGCCGCCGGCCGCAGCCCAGAGGGCGAGCGCGATCAGCGGAGCGAGAGCAGCACCGAGGATCGACGAGACGTTGTACGACACCGCCGAGCCGGTGTAGCGCACGTTCGTCGGGAACAGCTCGGGCAGCACCGCGCCCATGGGCCCGAAGGTCGTGCCCATCAGGGCGAAGCCGAAGATCAGGAACGCCTGGACGAGCGCGCCGGTGAATTTCGGGTCCGCCTGGGGGAGCAGGAACAGGTCGAACGCGAGACCGAACACGATGATGCCAATCGTCACGCCGATGAGCAGCTTCTTGCGGCCGATCGCGTCGGCGATGGGGCCGGACAGGAGGGTGAAGATGCCGAAGAAGACGACGCCGATGATCTGCATGAGCACGAAGTCGGTGTAGGCGAAACCGAGTCCGGGGTAGAACTGCGCCGCGAAGGCCGTGGCGTCGAACGGCTTGCCGGCGGCTTCGGCAGCAGCCTGGGCGGCCGCCGAGGCGGTGCCGAGGTCTGCCGCCTTCGTGCCGTACGACAGGGTGAAGCTCGTCATCAGGTAGAAGAGCACATACGTCGCGAGCATGATGAACGTGCCGAGGATGAGGTGCCACCAGTGGTGGCGGAAGACCGTGCCGACCGGGAACTTGCGGATGGCGCCGGTCTTCTCGGCCTTCGTGAAGGTCTCGGACTCGACGAGCTTCAGCCGGACCCAGAGCCCGATGATCACCATGACCGCCGAGAACAGGAACGGCACGCGCCAGCCCCACGCCAGGAACGCCTCGGACCGCTGGCCGGTGCCATCGGGGTGGGGCAGGGCGAAGTTGATCGTGAGGAACACCGCGTTGGCGATGATGAACCCGATCGGTGCTCCGAGCTGCGGGAACGTGCCGTACCACGCGCGCTTCCCCGCCGGCGCGTTCTCGGTGGCCACGAGCGCCGCACCCGACCATTCGCCGCCCAGCGCGAAGCCCTGCGCGAGACGCAGGACGAGCAGGAGGAACGCCGCCACCCAGCCGATCTGCTGGAAGGTGGGCAGGCAGCCGATCAGCACCGTCGCGATGCCCATCGTCAGCAGCGAGGCCACGAGCGTCGCCTTGCGGCCGAACTTGTCGCCGAAATGCCCGAAGACGAGCGCACCGATCGGACGGGCGACCATCGCCGCGCCGAACACGGCGAACGACGCGAGGAGCGAGGTGGTCTCGTTGCCGGTCGGGAAGAACAGGATCGGGAACACGAGCACCGCGGCGGTCGCGTACGCGTAGAAGTCGTAGAACTCGATCGTGGTGCCCACGAGACTCGCGGTGATCACGCGTGAGCGCGGATTCAGCGGTGCCGAGGCGGTGGACGGGGAAACAGGGGAAGACATAAGCGACGAGTCTACCCAGGGTTCTCCCAGGTTGGCGCGCGGCGTCAGTCGCGCAGCTGACGCAGGACGAGAGCAGTCCGGATCGCGGCGTCCGCGGCCTCGGCACCCTTGTCCTCCTTCGAGCCGGCGAGACCGGCGCGATCGAGGCCCTGCTGCTCGTCATCGAGGGTGAGCAGTCCGAAGCCCACCGGCTTGCCCGTGTCGAGCGCCACGCGCGTGAGACCGTCGGTCGCGGCCGACGAGACGTACTCGAAGTGCGGAGTGCCGCCGCGGATGATCACGCCCAGGGCGACGACGGCGTCGGCGCCGGCATCCAGGGCCGCCTTCGCCACCACCGGCAGCTCGAACGACCCGGGAACGCGCACCAGCTGCCACGTCGCGCCGGAGGCATCGAGCGTGCGCTCGGCGCCCGCGATGAGACCCTCGCTGATCGCGTCGTGCCACGTCCCCGCGACGACGACGATCCGAAGTCCCGTGGCGTCCGTTCCCCCGGTCAGGGGCGCTCCTCTGCCGCTCATGCGCCTGCTCCTTCGTGCATCTGCGAGAGCGCGTCGGCGAGATCGGCATCGGCGATGATGTGCCCCATGCGGTCGCGCTTCGTCTCGAGATACTGGTGGTTGTTGGGACCGACGCCGACCAGCAGCGGCACCTGCTCGACGACGTCGAGGCCGAGCTCACGCAGCTGGTTCACCTTGTCGGTGTTGTTCGTCAGCAGCCGGACGCGCTCGATACCCAGATCCGCGAGGATTCCGGCTGCCGCGGCGTAGTCGCGGGCGTCGGCGGGAAGGCCCAGGGCGAGGTTCGCGTCGACGGTGTCGAGTCCGCGCTCCTGCAGACTGTAGGCCCGCAGCTTGTTGATGAGGCCGATGCCGCGGCCCTCGTGGCCGCGCATGTAGATCACGACGCCCCCCTGTTCGTCGATGGCGTCGAGCGCGGCGTTGAGCTGCGGACCGCACTCGCACTTGAGCGAGCCGAAGGCCTCACCGGTGAGGCACTCCGAGTGAACGCGGACGAGCGGCGCGTCGTCGGTCAGCTCGCCCGAGACGACGGCCATGTGGTCGGTGCCCGTGACGCGGTCCTTGTAGGCGAGGAAGCGGAAGTCGCCGTGGGAGGTCGGCACATGCGCCTCGGCGCGCAGGCTCACGCGCCGGCGGTGCGGACCGGGCACGGCGCTGTCGCGCGGGTCGACCTCGTCGAGGTGGGCGATCAACTGTTCGATCGTGATGACGTGCACGCCGTCGCGCGCGCCGAGGTCGATCAGGCCGGGCAGGCGCATCATGCTGCCGTCCTCGGCGACGATCTCGGCGATGGCGCCCACCGGCTTGAGACCCGCGAGCTTCATGAGGTCGACGGCCGCTTCGGTGTGGCCCCCTCGTTCGCGCACGCCGCCGTCGACGGCGCGGAGCGGAAGGACGTGGCCGGGGCGGATGAGGCTCGACGGCGTGGACTCGGGGTCGGCGAGCACGTTCAGCGTGTGCGCGCGATCCGACGCGCTGATGCCCGTCGTCACCCGCGTGGCGGCGTCGACGCTCACGGTGTAGGCGGTGCCGCGCGCGTCCTCGTTCACCGCGACCATCGGCGGTAGGTCGAGACGGTCCGCCCAGTCGGCGGGCATGGGGGCGCAGATGAAGCCGCTCGACCAGCGGACGGTCCAGGCGATCCACTCGGGGGTGGCGAGCTCGGCCGAGATGATGACGTCGCCCTCGTTCTCGCGGTTCTCGTCGTCGGCGACGATGATCGGCCTGCCGGCGCGCAGCGCGTCCAGCGCCTGGGGGATGGTGGAAAGGCTCATCGAGAGCCTCCTTCTGTCGGGGCGCCGAGCGCCGAGGGGGTGAATGCGAGGAGGCGCCGCACGTGGCGGGCCAGGATGTCGGTCTCGAGGTTGACGCGGTCACCGGGGCGCCGCGCGCCGAGCGTCGTGGCGGCGAGCGTCTCGGGGATGAGGGACACCTCGAGCCATTGGGGTTCTGCGGATGGGTCGCTGACCGCGCTCACGGTGAGCGAGACCCCGTCGATCGCGATCGAGCCCTTGTCGACGACGAGGGGGGCGAGATCGGCGGGCACCGAGAAGCGCAGGACGCGCCACTGGTCGCCCGGGCGCACCTCGAGCACCTCCCCGGTGCCGTCGATGTGGCCCTGCACGATGTGTCCGCCGAGTCGTCCGTGGGCCGCCGTCGCGCGCTCGAGGTTGACGGGACGACCGACGTCGACGCCCGTGAGGGTCGACATGTCGAGCGTCTGACGCATCACGTCGGCGGTGAACCAGTCGTCCCCGCGGTCGACGACCGTCAGGCACACGCCGCTCACCGAGATCGAGTCGCCGTGCGCGGCATCCGCCACGGCGATCGGCGCGTGCACGGTGACACGCACCCCGTCGCCGGACTCCTCCACAGCGGTGACGGCGCCGACCTCTTCGACGATTCCGGTGAACATCAGCTTTCTCCTTCAGAAGGGCGTGCCACGACCAGCAGGTCGTCGCCGAGTCGGTCGATGGATGCCACACTCAGTCGCCGCGCGTCGGTGATCGTGTCGACGCCGATGTCGGCGAGCGCGAGATTGCGTCCGCCGATCAGGGCAGGCGCGATGTAGACGACCACCTCGTCCACGAGTCCCGCCCGGAGGAACGCGCTCGCCAGCGTGGGGCCGCCCTCGACGAACACGGTCTGGATCCCGCGATCGCGCAGATCCGACAGCACGTTCGGAAGGCTGTGCGTGTCGTAGAACAGGGGTGCTCTGGGGTGACGGCGCACCGCGGCATCCGCCGGTGTGGGCGTCCGCCCGATCACCACCGGCTGCGGCTGCGACGCCACGAGCGTGCCGTCGTCCGCGCGCGCGGTGAGAGAGGCGTCGTCCGCGAGGATCGTGCCGATCCCGGCGACGATCGCGTCGGCGGCCGCCCGACGCCGGTGCACATCGGCCCGTGCGGCGGGTCCGGTGATCCACTGGCTGGTCCCGTCGTCCGCCGCGGCACGACCGTCGAGGCTCTGCGCCCATTTCACGGTCACGTGCGGCCGGCGCAGTTCCGCCGTCCGCAGCCACGATGCGAGCAGCTGCTCGCCCTCGGCGCGGCGGAATCCCTGCTCGACGTCGACACCCGCGGCGGCGAGACGCTCCGCGCCTCCGCCCGCCTCGGGGCTGGGGTCGTCCACGGCGAAGATCACGCGGCTGATCCCGGCGGCGAGGAGGGCTTCCGAGCAGGGCCCCGTGCGTCCCTGGTGGTTGCAGGGCTCGAGGGTGACGACCGCGGTGAGACCTTCGCCGCCCTCCGGGCCGAGGTGGGACAGGGCATCGACCTCCGCGTGGGCGGTGCCGGCTCCGCGGTGCCAGCCCTCGGCCACGACCGTGCCGTCGGGGGCGAGGAGGACGGCTCCCACCTGGGGGTTCACGCCGCGCGGGCCGTTGAGCGCCAGCGCGAACGCACGCGTCATCGCGGAGTCCTCCGCGGCGCTGATGCCCATGCCATTCCCCGTTCCGGATCGGATCTCCGGGGATGGCTCACGCCGACGGCTCGTCACCGTCCGTGCGCCTCTCATCCGGACTGACGAGGGAGACCCTCGCATCACCGTCGGTTCCGGAATTCCACCGGATCGGCCGAGACCGCACCCTTCCGGATGCTTCTGCCTCGGTTCGCGGACTGTCACCGCCGGTTCGGATTCTCACCGACCCCGGAGCACTCTGTACTGCTCTGGAGTCTACTCAACGCCCCGCGCGGGATTTCATTCCATGACGGCTGGCAACTCCCCGCGAAGGCCCTCGCAGGCGCCCTTTCCCCCCTCCCCGCCGTTTAGCCTGGAGGGGGGAAAGGGGCGCGCATGTCACCGTCACCACGCCACACCACGTTCGACGATCTGGTCGCGCGACCGTGGGCCGATGTGCTCATCGTCGGCGGCGGCATCAACGGGCTCGCTGCGTTCCGAGACCTCGCTCTGCAGGGGGTCGACGTCATGCTCGTCGAGCGGTCGGACTTCGTCAGCGGCGCATCCGCGGCGTCGTCGCACATGATCCACGGCGGCGTGCGGTACCTCGAGAACGGCGAGTTCCGGCTGGTTCACGAGGCCGTCACCGAACGCAACGGGCTACTCCGGGTCGCGCCGCACTACGTCCGCCCCCTGCAGACGACGATTCCGATCTTCTCGACCTTCTCCGGGGTGCTGAGCGCGCCCCTGCGATTCCTCCGTCACGGCTCGAAGGGTCACCGCGAGCGCGGTGCGGCGCTCATCAAGATCGGGCTCGTGATCTACGACTCCTTCTCGCGCGGCGGCGGCCGCGTCCCCCGGCACGCGTTCCACGGACGCCGGCGATCGCTGGCCGCCCTCCCGCAGCTGAATCCCGCCATCAAGTACACGGCGACCTACTGGGATGCCTCGCTGCACGATCCGGAGCGGCTCGCGCTCGACGTCCTCCGCGACGGCCGGGCTGCGGGAGGCGACCGCGCGCGCGCGGCGAACTACACCGGGGCGGTGGATGTCAGGGACGGCCGGGTCGTGGTGCAGAGCACCGTGACGGGGGAAGAAGTGGCGGTCGCGGCATCCGTCGTCATCAACGCGTCCGGACCGTGGACCGACCTGACGAACGATGCGCTCGAAGATCCCACCGCGCTCATGGGGGGCACGAAGGGCTCGCACATCGTCCTCGATCACCCCGAACTGCTGGCTGCGACCGGCGGGCGCGAGCTCTTCTTCGAGCACAAGGACGGCCGTATCGTGCTCATCTACCCGCTCAAGGGTCGGGTGCTGGTGGGCACGACCGACCTCGAGCACGACATGTCCGATCCGATCGTCTGCACCGAGGCCGAGGTCGACTACTTCCTCGAACTCGTCGCGCACGTGCTGCCGTCGATCGAGGTCGATCGTTCGCAGATCGTCTACCGCTTCTCGGGGGTGCGCCCACTGCCCGGCCACGGCGACATCGCGGCCGGGTTCGTGTCGCGCGACTATCGCATCGAGACGGCGAAGCTGCGAGGCGGGGGAGTGACGGATGCCACGGTCCTCAGTCTCGTCGGCGGGAAATGGACCACGTTCCGCGCCTCCGCCGAACACCTGGCCGACCGCGCGCTCGAGCTCCTCGCCCGACCCCGGCTGCGCTCGACGAAGGGTCTCGCGATCGGCGGCGGCAAGGGATTCCCCGCCACCGAGCGCACCCGCCGGCAGTGGCTGGAGTCTCACCGGGGCACGCTGCCGCTCGATCGCGCCGCGATGCTCCTCGACCGCTACGGCACGGTCGCCGCCGAGGTCATCACGGCGATCCTGGAAGACCCCGACGACCGATTGCTCGCGGCCGCACCTGCCTACAGCTCGGGCGAGCTGCGGCACCTCGCGCGGACGGAGAGCGTCGTGCACCTCGACGACGTCCTGATGCGACGGACGAGCCTCGCGTTCCTCGGCGAGGCGACGGAATCGGCCGCGCGCGAGATCGCCGGAGTGCTGGCACCGGTTCTCGGCTGGGATGCCTCCGGCATCGACGGAGAGGTGCAGCGCGGCCTCGATCGCGTCCATGCCGCGGATCCGGCGTGGATCTCGGGGGCTCGGTCCGCGTCATCGTCGGACGTGCGGCCGGTGTCGTCGTACGGAGAGTCGAGCAGCGGCCGTTAGCCTGGAGCCGCGCCCGCCCCGTGCACGGGTGCGCGCAGAAGGAGGCATCGTGGCCGACCATGTTCTGGCGCTCGACCAGGGGACGACATCGACGAGGGCGATCGTCTTCGACTCCTCCGGATCCATCGTCAGCGTCGCGCAGCGTGAGCACGAGCAGATCTTCCCGCGTGCCGGCTGGGTCGAGCACGACCCCATCGAGATCTGGACGAACACGCAGTGGGTCATCTCGACCGCTCTGAAGGACGCCGCGCTGCGCGCCGGGGACATCGCCGGCCTCGGTATCACCAACCAGCGCGAGACGGTCATCGTGTGGGATCGCCGCACCGGCAAACCGGTCGGCAACGCCATCGTGTGGCAGGACACCCGCACGCAGCCGATGATCGACCGGCTGGCCGCAGACGGCGGCACCGACCGCTTCGCCGCGCAGACGGGGCTGCCGCTCGCAACCTACTTCTCCGCGTCGAAGATCGCGTGGATCCTCGATCACGTCCCCGGCGCGCGCGCCGACGCGGAGGCCGGACACCTTCTCTTCGGCACCCCCGACAGCTGGGTCATCTGGAATCTGACAGGCGACACGCGGCAGGGCATCCATGTCACGGACGTGACCAACGCCAGCCGCACCCTGCTGATGGACCTCGCCACCCTCGACTGGAACAACGAGCTCCTCGAGACCTTCGGCGTCCCCCGCTCGATGATGCCCGAGATCGTCTCGTCCTCGGGAGTGGTCACCGAGGTGCGCGAGCCCGCCGCAGCGCGGGGCATCCCGATCGCGGGCATCCTCGGAGACCAGCAGGCGGCCATGTTCGGTCAGGCCGCGTTCGACGTGGGCGAATCGAAGAACACCTACGGCACCGGCAATTTCCTCCTCGTGAACACGGGCACCGAGATCGTGCGCTCGACGAACGGACTCGTGACGACGGTCGCGTACCGGTGCGAGGACGAGCCGGCACGGTACGCGCTGGAGGGGTCGATCGCCGTGACCGGGTCGTTGGTGCAGTGGCTGCGCGACAACCTGGGCATCATCTCGTCCTCGCCCGAGGTGGAGCGCCTCGCCTCGACCGTGGCCGACAGCGGCGGCGCCTACTTCGTCCCCGCCTTCTCCGGCCTGTTCGCCCCGTACTGGCGCCCCGACGCGCGCGGAGCCCTGGTCGGTCTGACCCGCTACGTGAACAAGGCCCATATCGCCCGCGCGGCGCTGGAGGCTGCGGCGTTCCAATCGCGAGATGTGATCGATGCCGCCCTCATGGACACGGAGAAGGATCTGTTCGAGCTGCGGGTCGACGGCGGCGGGTCGCGCGATGCGCTCATGATGCAGTTCCAGGCGGACATCCTCGGCATCCCGGTCGTCCGCCCCGAGGTGATCGAGACCACCGCGCTCGGCGCCGCGTACGCGGCCGGGCTCGCGACCGGTGTCTGGAACGACCGGGACCACCTGCGGGCGCAATGGCGGGAGGGCGCGCGTTTCGAACCCTCGATGGACCCGGCCGAGCGGGAGCGCCGCGTGCGCATGTGGCGCAAGGCCGTGACGAAGTCGCTCGACTGGGTCGACGAAGACGCTCACATCCTGGCGGGCACGAACGACGTCTGATCCGCCGCCCGGTCGTCACGCGGGGAGCGCAGCGACGAGACGAGACGCGTCTACTTCAGAAGCCTGCTCAACCGGCGATCGGCGAGGGGCTTGCCACCCGTCTGGCACGTCGCGCAGTACTCCAGGCTGTTGTCGGCGAAGAAGACGCTGCGTACGGTGTCGCCGCAGACGGGGCAGATCTCCCCTCGACGTCCGTGCACCTGCATGCCGCGGCGTTTCGCGTCTTTCAGGTCGGCGGGAGGCTTGCCGGATGCCTCGGCCACAGCATCCGTCAGCGTCGCCGTCATCGCGGCGAAGAGCCGGTCGATCTCGGGGTCCGTGAGCTTGGCCGCCAGAGCGTACGGCGATGTCTTGGCGGCGTGCAGGATCTCGTCCGAGTACGCGTTCCCGACCCCGGCGATGATGGACTGGTCGCGGAGCACGCCTTTGATCTGCGTCCGCCGCCCCTCCAGGAGCGCCGCCAGCGTGTCACGGGTGAAGGTGGGATCGAGCGGGTCGGGGCCGAGCCGGGCGATGCCGGGAACGTCGGCGGGGTCACGGACGACGTAGACCGCGAGCGACTTCTTGGTCCCGGCCTCGGTGAGGTCGAAGCCCGAGCCGTCGCTGAGGGCCACCCGCAGGGCGATCGCCGTCTTGCCGGGGCGGATGACCGTGGCGGGGAGGGTGTCGTACCAGCGCAGCCATCCGGCCTTCGCCAGGTGGAACACGAGGTGGGGTGCCGCGTCGTCGCCGTCGTGGGTCGTGGCCAGGTCGATGAATTTGCCGTGCCGCTCGGCACCCGCGACGGCGGTGCCGACCAGGGCGGTGACCGGCGGGTCGTAGGTCTTCAGTGCGGCGATGTTCGCGACCGAGACGCGCGTGATCTCGAGGCCGGTCACGCGTCCGCGGAGGAAGTCGACGAGTCCCTGCACCTCGGGCATCTCGGGCATGCGCCCATCCTGCCACGCGGGTGGGTTGCCCGGGCGGCCCTCCGGACTCAGCACACGCCGCGCGTACCGGCAACCCCCCGCCCCGCCGCCGGCCGAAGCCTCAGTCCGGCAGCACCGGCCACGGCTGCGGCCTCCGATCGTCGCTCGAGAGCAGAGCAGCGGCCCAGCCGTCGTCGCGACCGTGGGAGTTCTTCAGCGCCTGCCGTCGCATTCCCTCGTAGCGGAAGCCCAGAGCGCGGGCGGCCCGGGCCGAGGCGATGTTGCCGACCGAGGCGTGCCACTCGATGCGGGTGAGCGCGAGACCGTCCTCGGAGAAGCCCCAGTCGAGCACGGTGCGCGACGCCTCGGTGAGATAGCCCTGACCGCGAGCCTGCCGCGCGACCCAATAGCCGAGCTCGCCGTCGCCTTTGGCGCTGAGACGGTACAGACCCACCATGCCGATCAGTTCGTCGTCACGCCGCATCGCCCATGTGAGGTGGTCGCCGGCCGCCCACTGCGCCGCCACGTCGACCACGAACTGCTCGGCGTGGACTCGCGTGTAGGGCGAGGGAACGGTGGTGTAGCGCTGGATGCCGGGGTCCTGGCAGGCGGCGAAGATCGCGTCGACGTCGCCTTTGGTGGGGATCGAGAGCTCGAGCCGGGCGCTGTGCAGGGTCACGGCATCCATCTCGCCACCCTATCGACGTGCGAACCGACCACGAGCGACCCGGTTGTGCACCCACTACGCCCCCGGTGGCCCACTCAGGCGCGGCGCAGCAGGCCGATCCTGTCGTAGACGTCGTTCAGGGTGGCGTTGGCGACGGATGCCGCGCGGTCGGCGTTCGCCGCCAGCACGCGGTCGAGCTCGGCCGGATCATCGAGCATCTCGAGCGTGCGGGCGCGCACGGGTTCAAACTCGGAGACCACGACCTCCGCGAGGCCTTTCTTGAAGTCGCCGTAGCCTCGCCCCGCGTACTCGTCCTCGATGGAGGGGATCTGACGCCCGCTGAGTGCGGCGTAGATCACCAGCATGTTCGACACACCGGGCTTGTTCTCGCGGTCGAACCGGACGGCACCCTCGCTGTCGGTGACGGCGCGCATGATCTTCTTGGCGTTGACGGCGGGCTCGTCGAGCATCCACAGCACACCCGCATCGGACTCGGCGGACTTCGACATCTTCGACGTCGGGTTCTGGAGGTCGTAGATGCGCGCGGTGTCGCGCTGGATCACGGGCACCGGCACCGTGAAGGTCTGACCGTACCGGGAGTTGAAGCGCTCCGCGAGGTCGCGCGTGAGTTCCACGTGCTGCTTCTGGTCGTCACCGACGGGCACCACGTCGGTCTGGTACAGCAGGATGTCGGCCGCCATCAGCACCGGATAGGTGAAGAGGCCCACCGAGGTCGCGTCGACGCCGTAGCGCTGCGACTTGTCCTTGAACTGCGTCATGCGGTTCGCCTCGCCGAAGCCGGTGAGGGTGGAGAGGATCCACGCGAGCTCGCTGTGCGCGGGCACGTGCGACTGCACGTACAGGGTGGAACGCGAAGGCTCGATGCCGGCGGCGATGTACTGCGCGGCCGTGCGCCGCGTCTTCGCCCGCAGCTCGGAGGGATCGTTCGGTTGCGTGAGGGCGTGCAGGTCGACGACCGAGAAGAACGCATCGTACGAGTCCTGCAGGTCTCGCCATTGCATGAGCGCCCCGATGTAGTTGCCGATCTGGAGCGAGTCGGCGGAGGGCTGCATGCCGGAGTACAAGCGGGGTTTGTTCACCCGTCGAGTCTAGTTCGCGGTCCCGCCGGCCCCCTCGACGGTCCTGTCCGGCCCGATCGAAGACCCGGGGGCGGATGCCGCGCCGAGCCCGGCTCAGAGACCGACCGTGTAGTCGACAACGACGGGGGCGTGGTCGCTCCACCGGGTGTCCCACGACGGGGCGCGCACGATCCGGTAGTCCGTGACGCGCTCGGCGAGCGTCGACGTGGCGAGGTGGTAGTCGATGCGCCACCCGGTGTCGGTGTCGAACGCCTTGCCGCGGCTCGACCACCACGAGTACGGACCGTCGACGTCGCCGTGGAAGCGTCGACCGACATCGACCCACCCGAGACCCGGGCCGACGGAGCCGTCGACGCCGGTGACCGAGGAGCCCGCCGGTCCGAGGAAGCGGTCGAAATAGGCGCGCTCGCGGGGGAGGAAGCCGGCCTTCTTCACGTTGCCCTTCCAGTTGCGGATGTCGAGCTCACGATGGCCGACGTTGAGGTCGCCGGTGATGAGGGCCAGCCGTCCGTCGGCCGCGAGCTGCGGCATCCGCTCCTCCATCGCATCGAGGAACGCGTACTTCTCCGCCTGCTTCGGGGTGCCGTCCTGCCCGGTGGGGACGTACGCGCTCACCACGGTGACGGTCTCACCCTCGGTCACGACGTCGGCTTCGATCCAGCGGCCCTTCGGCTGCAGATCGGGGCCCCCGACGAGGTCGGTGCGGAAGGCGTCCACCGGCTCGCGGGTCGCGATGGCGACACCCGAGCGACCCTTCGCCAGTGCTTCGTCGTTGACGAAGAACCAGCCCGGCAGGACGGCCGCCACGTCGGCGGCCGTGGCCCGCACCTCCTGCAGCGTCAGCACATCGACCCCCGCGGTCTCGAGCCATGCGTGCATGCCGTTGCGGGCTGCCGCGCGGATGCCGTTGACGTTGACGGAGGCGATGCGAAGGGGGCGTGGCACGAGGATCAGCCTAGACGCGGCCTCCGACACCCCGCGGCGCCGGTCACTCCATCAGCAGGCCCGGTCTGCGGGCCGGGGGAGGAGGGGCGGATGCCACGACGTGGGCGAGCTCGGCCTCTGCTGCGGCGACCGCTCGATCGGCGGACCACACGCGGTACCAGGGCGCGTTCTCGCGGGCTTCGCGTGCGGTGCGCAATCGCACGTTCGCGGCCACGAGGAGGGCGCGGTGCTCGGCCCGCCTGCGCTCGTCCTCCGTCTGGGGGAGCAGCGGCACGTTCATGTCGCTGGCGGCGACGGCGATCCAGGCGCTCGCCGTGAGGATGATCACCCCGATCACCCGGAACCACAGCAGCAGCCCGACGAAGATCGCGAAGGTCGCGAGCAGGGAGTTCGACGGGGTGTAGAGGAGCAGCCATCCCGCGCCGATCTGCAGCACCGTGACCGCGCCGCCCCCGATCATGGCGCCGGGAAGGATCCGACGCCAACCGAGGTGCGTTCCGGTGAGGAAGCGCACGAGCGAGGCGAGCGCCGCGGAGTACAGCGCGAACGAGACGACGATCGACGCCACGCGCGCTCCGAGCAGGTAGCCGAACGAGTCCGTCGGCCACGAGAAGAGGTCGAACACGAGGCTCAGTGCCCACGTGCCCGCCGAGCTGACGGCGGCTCCGACGACGAGCGCGACGCCGAACACGGCTGCGGCGAAGAGGTCGCGCGCCTTGAGGAGGAGGTAGGAGCGCCGATCCGGATCGATTCCGAAGATGTCGCGCACCGCGCGGCGCGCGAAGGTGATGAAGCCGATCGCCGTCCAGATCAGGGTCGCGAGGGCGATCAAGCCGGTCACGCCGAGCACGTTGGCGCTCTGCGTCGCGATCTCGGCCACCTGCTCCTCGGTGAACAGGCCGGTCGCGCTGATCAGGTCGGGGATGTACCCGTTGATGACGTCGATCATCGCGTTGATCGCCGCTTGGCTGGCGCCGAGCCAGAGCCCGGCCACCGCGAAGGCCACGTAGATCGCCGCGAACAGGGCGAACAGCGCCTGGTAGCTCACGCCGGCCGCGAGCAGGAACCCGTTGTGCTGCAGGAAGTGACGCCACACGCGGATGGGGAACCACGCGAGGGTCGCCTGGGTGACGCGGGTGGCGCGCGCGATCGGCTCGTCGAACCGTTCGCGGAGCGAGTCCTGCGTCATCTCCCACCGCTCGCGCAGAGTCTCTTCTTCGCGGGCCGCCTCGAGCGCCACGGAAACAGGATCGACGGCGGGGTCGGACTCTCCAGGCTCGCTCTGCCTCGGACCCCTCTGGTTCATGGATCCAGGTTATCGATCGGCGGATGCGCCCGCCGTCGTCGCCGCGACCGCGTCCTGCCGGCCCGCGGCGGCCCGGAATCTGCGTGCGAGCAAGAGCACCGGCAGGAGCAGCACGGCCGGGATCAGGAACGCGAGCGGGAGTCCCGGCACGTCGGCCAGCAGCCCGATCACCACGGCGCCGAGGACGGCGCCCGCGTAGTTGAAGAGGTTGACCCGCGCGATGATCTGGTCGCTGCGCAGCGGCGCGAGCTGGCCCGCCGATGTGAACGCGAGCGGAACCAGGGCGCCCACGGCGACCCCTGCGAGCGCGAAGCCGAGCACCGCAGCGGCCACGAACGGCAGCGCCGCGACCACGATCAGCCCCGCCAGCGAGATCACGGTCGAGCCCATCACGACCGGTCCCGCGCCCCACCGCCCCACGATCCTGTCGGTCGCGAGCCGCGTGAGGAGGATCGCCACCTGATAGGCGGCGTAGCCGAGCGGGGCGATGACGGCCGCGGCCACGAGGTCATCCTGCAGGTAGACCGTGCTCCATGTGCTCACCCCCGAGTCCAGCGTGAATGCGGCGAGGATGACGAAGCCGAACAGCCAGATGCCGCGGCGGGGGAGGGGCGTGCGGGCCGCGACGTGACGCTCCTCGCCGGCGCGGGAGCGGTCGAACCAGACGAGACCGCAGCCCGCGACGAACGCGGCCACGACGGTGACGACCACGAGGGCCGCCGACACGCCCCACCCGACGGTGGCGGCACCCGCCACGGCCAGCGCCCCGAAAATCGCGGCGGCGGTGTAGGCGGCGAAGAACCCGCCCATGAGGTCTCGGCCGTAGGCACGCTGCACCAGCACGCCCTGCATGGCCCCTGCGGCGTCGACGGCGCCCAGCCCGGATCCGTAGACGGCGAAGCCGGCGATGAACAGCCAGAGCGGAGCATCTGCGGCCACGATGGCGATGCCGCCGACCTCGAGGGCCAGTCCGGTCACGAGGGCGGCACGACTGCCGGCCCGGGTGGCGATGAGGTCGGCGAGCACCGAACCGGCGGCCGCTGTGACGCACACCAGCAGGACGATGAGTGCGATGGCGGTGTCGTCGATGCCCTGCCGGTCCTTGAAACCCGGCAGGGAGGTCACCACGACGGCGTAGCCGAACCCCTGCGCCGCATACGCCGCGGACACCGTCGCTCGGGAGCGACGCTTCAGCGACCCTGCGGTGTCCACGGTCGAACCATACCGGCCGAGGCCGGCGCCCACGAGCACATCTCGCTCGGGGGCAGGTTCAGGATGCTGCGCTCAGCGCCTCCCGCGGAGCACCGCCTGCTTGACCTCGGCGATGGCCTTCGTCACCTCGATGCCACGGGGGCACGCCTCCGTGCAGTTGAAGGTGGTGCGGCAGCGCCACACGCCTTCTTTGTCGTTGAGGATGTCGAGACGCACATCGGCGGCATCGTCGCGGGAATCGAAGATGAAGCGGTGCGCGTTGACGATGGCGGCAGGACCGAAGTACTGCCCATCGGTCCAGAACACGGGGCAGGACGACGTGCACGCGGCGCACAGGATGCACTTGGTGGTGTCATCGAAGATCTCGCGGTCCACGACCGACTGCACGCGCTCTTTGCCCTTCTCGGGCACCGAGTTCGCGATCAGGAACGGCTGCACGTCGCGGTAGGAGGCGAAGAATGGCTCCATGTCGACGATGAGGTCCTTTTCGAGCGGCAGGCCCTTGATGGCCTCGACGTAGATCGGCTTCGAGATGTCGAGGTCCTTGATCAGCGTCTTGCAGGCGAGTCGGTTGCGGCCGTTGATGCGCATGGCGTCGGAGCCGCAGATCCCGTGCGCGCACGAGCGACGGAACGACAGCGAGCCGTCGACCTCCCACTTGATCTTGTGCAGCCCGTCCAGGACGCGGTCGGTCGAGTACAGCTCCACGTCGTAATCGACCCAGCGCGGCTCAGCGTCCACCTCGGGGTCGAAGCGACGGATGATGAAGGTGACGAGGAACGCCTGAACGCCCGTGTCTTCCGGGGCGGCGGTGTCCGCGACATCCGCGTCGGTGGTCTCTACGAGAGTCGACACCATCTCTAGTACTTCCTCTCCATCGGCTGGTAGCGCGTGATGACCACGGGCTTCCAGTCCAAGTGAATGTGATCCTCGGGGTGCGAGGAGTGGGCGTCACCCGACAGGTACGCCATCGAGTGCTGCATGTAGTTCTCGTCGTCCCGCTTCGGGTAGTCGTCACGCATGTGACCGCCGCGGCTCTCCTTGCGGTTGCGGGCGGTGACGACGACGACCTCGGCGAGGTCGAGGAGGAATCCCAGTTCGACGGCTTCGAGCAGGTCGGTGTTGTACCGCTTGCCCTTGTCGTCGACGTGGATGTTCTGGAAGCGGTCGCGCAGATCCTGGATCACCGTCATGACCTCGCCGAGCGACTCGTCGGTGCGGAAGACCTGGGCCTTGCGGTCCATCTCGTCCTGCAGGGTCTTGCGCAGCACGGCGATCCGCTCCGTGCCGGGATTGTTGCGCAGGCTCTCCATGAGCTCGCGCACCTCTTTCGAGGGGTCTTCCGGCAGCGGCACGAACTCGGCGTCCTGCACGTAGGCGACCGCATTGCGGCCCGCGCGCTTGCCGAAGACGTTGATGTCGAGCAGCGAGTTGGTGCCGAGGCGGTTGGAGCCGTGCACCGACACGCAGGCGCACTCCCCGGCGGCGTAGAGACCCGGCACGACCGTGGTGTTGTCGCTCAGGACCTCGGCCTTGACGTTGGTGGGGATGCCGCCCATCGCGTAGTGCGCGGTGGGCATCACGGGCACGGGTTCGACGACCGGGTCGACGCCGAGATACGTGCGGGCGAACTCGGTGATGTCGGGGAGCTTCGTCTCCAGCACTTCCGCCCCGAGGTGGGTGCAGTCCAGCAGCACGTAGTCGCGGTGCGGGCCGGCGCCGCGACCTTCGGCCACCTCTTGGACCATGCAGCGGCTCACGATGTCACGGGGTGCGAGGTCCTTGATCGTCGGTGCGTACCGCTCCATGAACCGCTCGCCGCTGGCGTTGCGCAGGATCGCGCCTTCACCTCGGGCACCCTCGGTGAGGAGGATGCCGAGCCCTGCGAGGCCGGTCGGGTGGAACTGGAAGAACTCCATGTCCTCGAGCGGCAGGCCCTTGCGCCAGACGATGCCGACGCCGTCGCCGGTGAGCGTGTGCGCGTTCGAGGTGGTCTTGAAGATCTTGCCGAAGCCGCCGGTCGCGAAGATGACGGCCTTGGACTGGAAGACGTGCAGGTCGCCGGTGGACAGCTCGTAGGCGACGACGCCCGCCACCTGCGTCGTGCCGTCGTCCGCAACGACGGTGATGAGGTCGAGCACGTAGAACTCGTTGAAGAAGTTGATGCCCAGACGCACGCAGTTCTGGAACAGCGTCTGCAGGATCATGTGACCGGTGCGGTCAGCGGCGTAGCAGGCCCGGCGCACCGGGGTCTTGCCGTGGTCGGCGGTGTGGCCGCCGAACCGGCGCTGGTCGATCTTGCCCTCGGGCGTGCGGTTGAACGGCAGGCCCATGTTCTCGAGGTCGATGACCGCGTCGATAGCCTCCTTCGCCAGGATCTCGGCGGCATCCTGATCCACCAGGTAGTCGCCGCCCTTCACCGTGTCGAAGGTGTGCCATTCCCAGGAGTCCTCTTCGACGTTCGCCAGCGCGGCCGCCATACCGCCCTGCGCCGCCCCGGTGTGCGAGCGGGTCGGGTAGAGCTTGCTGATGACGGCGGTCTTGGCACCCGGTCCGGCTTCGATCGCCGCGCGCATACCGGCACCGCCGGCGCCCACGATGACGATGTCGAACTGGTGGTAGTGCACGCCGTCCTTGACGAAGGAGTCTGCGGTCTCTGTGCTCACGGGGATGCTTTCGTTTCTCTCTCGGTGCGCCGGGGGATCAGCCCTGGCACATGTCCCAGAGGCTGCTGTCGGGGGTGACGCCAATGCACGGGTCGAAGGTGAAGACGACGAGCGTGCCCAGCAGGATGAGGAAGGCGGCGGACAGCCCGACCGCCCAGACGAGCACGCGGCGCGTGCGCTCGGTCGTGACGTAGTCGTTGATGACCGTGCGCATGCCGTTCGCGCCGTGGATGAGCGCGAGCCAGAGCATGAGGACGTCCCACCACTGCCAGAACGGTGAGGCGTACTTTCCGACGACGAACGCGAAGTCGATCTGGTGGATGCCTTCGCCGACCATGAGGTTGACGAAGAGGTGACCGAAGATGAGCACCACGAGCACGACGCCCGAGACGCGCATGTAGATCCAGCCCCACTTCTCGAGATTGGTGCCCTTCTTGCGCGGGGCGGCGCTGCGGGGTGCGGCGATGGTGTCGGCGGAAGTCATCACTGGCCCCCTCCCATCGTCGAGAACACATTGATCAGGTGGCGCGGGGTGAATCCGATCATCGTCACTGCCCAGAGGCCGAGAACGACCCACCAGAGCTGGCGCTGGTAGCGCGCACCCTTCGACCAGAAGTCGACGACGATGATGCGCAGCCCGTTGTAGGCGTGATAGGCGATGGCCGCCACGAGCACGACCTCGCCCATCCCCATGATGGGGTTCTTGTACGTGCCGATGACCGCGTCGTACGCCTCGGGGGAGACCCGGATCAGAGCGGTGTCCAGCACGTGCACGAGGAGGAAGAAGAAGATGGCCACACCGGTGATGCGATGCAACACCCACGACCACATTCCTTCTCGGCCCCGGTAGAGCGTTCCGCGGGGGACCTTCGAAGTGGTCTCCGACACCGACGGTGTCACGCGTGTGTCTGCAGACACATCGTCCTCCCTGCTTTCGTCACCAGCCTGAGTGCGGCACGACCCTCGTGGAAGCGGCAACGCTGCGCCTTCATCCTATGGCGGCCCCTGTCGCCGAGCCCGGGGGGGAAGCCTAACTATCTTGATGTCAAGACATTAATGAGGGTTGCCTCACCTGCCCCCGGATGGCCGTGGGCGCCGGCACGGAGTCGCCGACAGGGGTGGCGCGCGCCGTCCCGGTATCCTCTGCTCATGGCCGAACCGATCGACGACTTCTACGCAGTGATCCCCGCGGGCGGTATCGGCAGCAGGCTCTGGCCACTCTCCCGTGCTGACGCGCCGAAGTTCCTTCACGACCTGACCGGCTCCGGCCAGACCCTTCTACGCGACACCTGGGATCGGCTCGAGCCGCTCGCCGGCGCCGACCGCATCGCTGTGGTCACCGGGCGGGCGCACCGCGCGGCCGTCGAGCGCGAGCTGCCCGGCATCCCCGACAAGAACGTGTTTCTGGAGTCCGAGCCGCGCGACTCCGCGGCCGCGATCGGGCTCGCCGCCGCGATCCTGTCGCGTCGGGAGCCCGACGTCGTGATCGGCTCGTTCGCCGCCGACCACGTGATCCGCGGCTCGCGTCTGTTCGACCACGCCGTGCGCCAGGCGGTGGCGGTCGCCCGCGACGGGTACATCTGCACGATCGGCATTCCTCCCGTCGAACCCTCCGTGGGGTTCGGCTACATCCAGAAGGGCGACGAGCTGATCGTCGAGGGCGCCCCCGAGGCCGCCTACGTGCGCCGCTTCGTCGAGAAGCCCGACCTCGAGACCGCGCGCGAGTACTACGCCGACCGGTCGTTCCTCTGGAACGCAGGGATGTTCATCGCCCGTGCCGACGTCCTTCTCGGCGAGATCGCCGAGAACCAGCCGCACCTCTATGCCGGGCTGATGGATCTCGCCGAGGCCTGGGACGACCGCGAGGCCCGCGGTCCGGTCGTCGATCGCGTCTGGCCGAGCATCACGAAGATCGCCATCGACTACGCCGTCGCGGAGCCCGCCGCCGAGAAGGGGCGCCTCGCCGTGATCCCCGGACACTTCGAATGGGATGACGTGGGCGACTTCGCCAGCCTCGCGAAGCTCAACTCCCACGGTCGCAAGAACGACCTGGCCATCCTCGGCGAGAACGCGCGCGTGCTCGTCGACGCCGCGAGCGGCATCGTCGTCAGTCAGACCGGTCGCGTGATCAGCGTCATCGGAGTGAAGGACATCGTGATCGTCGACACCGAGGACGCGCTGCTGGTGACCACGAGCGAACACGCGCAGCGTGTGAAAGGCGTCGTCGACGCCCTCAAGCTGACGGGCCGCGGCGACGTCCTCTGAGAGGTGAGGGCCGCATGCGACGGCTCTGTTGCGTCTTTGTAACCATTGGCCCACCGGGGGCGATCCGGTATGCAAGCGCGCCGTCATAGTGGGTAACTTCAAAATGTCGCCCGCGAAGTGCGCGGGCCACCTTTTTATGGAGGCCTGAGTTGACACTCTCTACCACCAAGAAGTTCGGCGGGGTCATCGCCACCGCCGGACTGCTCGTTGCGCTGGCCGGTTGCGGATCGGCGCCCGCGCCGGCGGCATCCTCGTCCGGTGACGCCGCGGGCGGCGCCGTCGACGGCTTCATCCCCTGCATGGTCTCGGACGCGGGCGGGTTCGACGACAAGTCGTTCAACCAGCTCGGCTTCGAAGGCATGACGTCGGCGGCAGAGACCCTCGGCGTCGAGCCCATCTCGGTGCAGTCCGACTCCGAAGCGGACTTCGCCCCGAACATCACGAGCCTCATCGACCAGAACTGCAAGCTGATCATCACCGTCGGCTTCGCCCTGGCGTCGGCGGCGGGCGAGGCGGCCACCGCCAACCCCGACCTCGAGTTCGTCTCGATCGATGACGTGGTCGACAACGACTTCGACGGCGAGACCGACGCGCCCAACATCAAGCCGATCGTGTTCGACACGTCGCAGGCCGCGTTCCTCGCGGGCTACGCCTCCGCGTCGTACTCGACCGACAAGTCGAAGAAGGTCGGCACGTTCGGCGGGCAGAACTTCCCGACGGTCTCGATCTTCATGGACGGCTTCAAGCAGGGCGTCGAGTACTGGAACGCGCAGAAGAGCGACACGGTCCAGGTTCTGGGCTGGGACGGCACGGACGGCGTCTTCACCGGGGCGTTCACGGCCAACCAGGACGCCATCAACGCCGCGCAGGGTCTCGTCGACCAGGGCGTCGACGTGCTGCTGCCGGTCGGTGGCCCGATCTACCAGAGCGCCGCGTCGGTCATCCGCGACTCCGGTCGTGACATCGCCCTCATCGGCGTCGACGCGGACGTGTTCGAGACCGACCCGAGTGTCGCGGACCTGCTGCTGACCTCGATTCGCAAGGGCATCGATGTGGGCGTCAGCGACGCCGTGCTCGCCGCCGGCCAGGGCGACTTCGACACCACCCCGTTCGTCGGCACGCTCGAGAACGAAGGCGTCGGCCTCGCACCGTTCCACGACTTCGAGTCGAAGGTCTCCCCTGACCTGCAGGGCGAGCTCGACACGATCACGGCGGGCATCATCGACGGATCGATCCCCGTCACGTCGTACCTCAACCAGTAGCACCGACCGATGGGGAGGCTGGGTGACCAGCCTCCCCATCGTCATGCATGCGGACGGCACTTCCGCCGGCTCGCACCCACCACCGGGCGTTCCGCTCACTAGGATCGAGGATCATGAAGCTCGAACTCCGCGGCATCACGAAGCGGTTCGGCAGCCTCGTCGCCAATGATCACATCGACCTCCTCGTCGAGCCGGGGGAGATCCACTGCCTCCTGGGCGAGAACGGCGCCGGCAAGTCGACGCTCATGAACGTCCTCTACGGGTTGTACCGCGCCGACGAAGGCGTGATCCTCCTCGACGACGTCGTCCAGAACTTCCAGGGCCCCGGTGACGCCATGCGCTCCGGCATCGGCATGGTGCACCAGCACTTCATGCTCATCCCCGTCTTCACCGTGGCCGAGAACGTCATGCTCGGCCACGAGTCGACCAAGGCGGGAGGCATCCTCGACCTGGATGCCGCGCGCACCCGTGTGCGCGAGATCTCGGCACGATTCGGATTCGACGTCGACCCGGACGCGCTGGTCGAAGACCTGCCCGTCGGAGTGCAGCAGCGCGTGGAGATCATCAAGGCGCTCTCGCGCGACGCCCGGGTGCTCGTCTTCGACGAGCCGACCGCCGTGCTCACGCCGCAGGAGACCGACGAGCTCATGGTCATCATGAGGCAGCTCAAGGACACCGGCACGTCGATCGTGTTCATCACGCACAAGCTGCGCGAAGTGCGTGAGGTCGCCGATCGCATCACCGTCATCCGGCTCGGCAAGGTCGTCGGCGAGGCGTCGCCCGGCGCCACCAACGCCGAGCTCGCCGAGCTCATGGTCGGTCGCTCGGTCGAACTGACCGTGCAGAAGGACGCCCCGAAGCTCGGGGATCGTGCCCTCGTCGTCGAGGGACTCACGGTGATCGACGCCAAGGACCAGGTCGTCGTCAACGACGTCAGCTTCGACGTGCGCGCGGGCGAAGTCGTCGCGATCGCGGGGGTGCAGGGAAACGGTCAGACCGAACTGACCGAGGCCCTCGTCGGTCTCGAGCAGCGCGTCAAGGGTTCCGTGCAGCTGAACGGCGAGGAGCTCGTCGGGGCGAGTGTGCGCCGCATCCTCGACGAGGGCGTCGGTTTCGTCCCGGAGGACCGCAACGAAGACGGACTGGTCGGGCCGATGTCGATCGCCGAGAACCTCGTGCTCGATCGCACGAACGGCGCGCCCTTCGTGCGCGGCGGCAGCCTGCGTCTCGGCTACATCGCCGAGTTCGCCCGTGAGAAGTTCACGGAGTTCGACGTGCGCGCGCCGGGTATCGATGCCCCCGTGGGCACGCTCTCCGGCGGCAACCAGCAGAAAGTCGTGCTGGCGCGCGAACTCAGCCGCGACCTGTCGCTGCTCGTCGCCGCCCAGCCGACCCGCGGTGTGGACGTGGGGTCGATCGAATTCATCCACAAGCGCATCATCCAGACGCGGGACGCCGGCATCCCGGTGATCGTGGTCTCCACGGAACTCGATGAGGTGACCGCTCTCGCCGACCGCATCATCGTCATGTACCGCGGGCGCATCATCGGCATCGTCCCGGGAGACACGCCTCGCGGTGTGCTCGGTCTGATGATGGCCGGCGAAACGCCGACAGACGAAGGGGTCGCCGCGTGAGTGAGAACCTGACCGGTGGGGCGGCGATCACGCCGATCGCCGGGCCGCCCGCCGCCGCCTCGGTGCCGGCGGCACCCGTGCCGGGCGCGCCCGAGAACTCGAAGTGGCACGACACCTTCCTGCGGATCACCCAGGGCAGCGCGCTGATCTCGGTGCTCGCGGTCGTGCTGGCCCTCCTGGTGGGCGGCATCATGATCGCCTTCACCGACGAGAACGTCCAGGCGTCGGCGGGATACTTCTTCGCCCGCCCCGGCGACACGATCGTCGCGATCTGGAACGCCGTCTCGGGGGCATACATCGCCCTCTTCCAGGGGTCGGTCTACAACTTCCGTGCGCCGAGCTTCGAGCGCGGCATCCGTCCCCTCACCGAGACGCTGACGTTCGCCACGCCGCTGATCGCTGCGGGCCTCGGCGTCTCGCTCGCGTTCCGCATCGGCATGTTCAACATCGGCGGCCGCGGACAGATGCTGATGGCATCGGCGGCGGCGGGCTGGGTGGCCTTCTCGCTCGACCTGCCGTGGGGCATCCACATGGTGGTCGCGCTCCTCGCGGGCCTGGCGGCGGGAGCGGTGTGGGCCGGGATCGCCGGCGCGCTCAAGGCGTGGACCGGTGCGCACGAGGTGATCGTCACGATCATGCTCAACTACATCGCCTTCTACCTGATCTCCTTCATGCTCCGCACCCCGGGGCTCCTGCAGGCACCCGGTTCGAGCAACCCGAAGACGCCGCCGATGAAGGACACCGCGGTGTTCCCCGAACTGCTCGGGCCCCAGTACAACCTGCACTTCGGATTCATCCTCGTGATCATCGCGACGGTCGTGGTGTGGTGGATCCTCAGCCGCTCCAGCCTGGGCTTCAAATTCCGCGCGGTCGGGGAGAACCCGAAGGCCGCGCGGGTGGCGGGCATCAACGTCAAGAGCATGTACATCGTCGGGATGCTGATCGCCGGCGCGCTGGTCGGCTTGGCGGGCGTGAATCAGGTGCTGGGCACGATCACGACGGGGTTCTCCGCCGACATCGACGCCGGTATCGGATTCGACGCGATCACGGTGGCGCTGCTCGGGCGATCGACGCCGTGGGGCACCTTCGCCGCCGGAATCCTCTTCGGGGCGTTCAAGGCGGGCGGCTTCTCGATGCAGGCGGCCGAGGGCATCCCGATCGAAATCGTCACCGTGGTCCAGGCGCTCATCGTGCTGTTCATCGCCGCGCCGCCCCTCGTGCGCACCATCTTCGGCCTGCCGTCGCCCGAGCGAGACCAGCGCCGGCGCAGCAAGGCTCGGGAGAAGCAGCTCAAGGCAGAAGCAGGGGCGGTGGTGAAATGACACTGACGGCGGATGGTGCAGTCGCTGCGCAGGCAACGGTCACGGCGGGGGTGCGCAGCTGGAAGGCTCCGATCGCGCTCGCCGTCTTCACGGTGCTGTACGCCCTGCTCATGCTGGCCGCGCCCCGCGGCGGCGAGACCTCCTTCCGCATCTCCACGGAGGCGGATGCACTGCAGCTGCCCGTGGCGACCGCGCCCGTCGGTGCGACGGTGTGGGTGGTCTTCGCACTGCTGGCCGCGCTCACTCTCGGTGCCGCGATCCTGGTGCGGCAGTACCGGCAGACGCCGCTCTGGCTGATCGCGGCCTACATCCTCCTGGCCATCGTCGGATTTCTCACCTGGGCGGGTGCGGGGGCGACGATCCCCGTCGCCGGACTGCTCGCCGGCGCGGTGGCCCTCGCCATCCCGCTGATCTACGGCGCGCTCGCCGGTGTGATCGGCGAACGCGTCGGTGTCGTGAACATCGCCATCGAGGGCCAGCTCCTCGCGGGGGCCTTCAGTGCAGCCGTCGTCGCCACCCTGACCGGCCAGCCGCTCCTCGGCCTCGTGGCCGCAATGGTCGCGGGCATGCTGGTCGCCTTCGTCCTGGCCGCCTTCGCCATCAAGTACGTCGTCGACCAGGTGATCGTCGGGGTCGTGCTCAACGTGCTCGTCGCCGGCTTCACGAGCTTCCTCTTCTCGCAGGTGCTGCAGCCCAACCAGGCGACGCTGAACAATCCGCCGCGCTTCGACCGCATCCCGATCCCGATCCTGAGCGAGATCCCCGTCCTCGGACCGGTGCTATTCCGGCAGACGATCATCGTCTACCTCATGTACATCGCGGTCGCCCTCGTGTGGTTCGCCATGTTCCGCACGCGCTGGGGATTGCGTCTGCGCGCCGTCGGCGAGCACCCGCAGGCCGCCGACACCGTCGGCATCAACGTCAACGCCACCCGATTCTGGAACGTTCTGCTCGCCGGCGCGATCGCGGGTCTGGGCGGCACGGTGTTCACGATCGGCAACGGCATCGCCTTCAACAAGGAGATGACGGCGGGCGCCGGCTTCATCGCGCTCGCGGCCGTGATCTTCGGCCAGTGGGACCCGATCAAAGCGACGCTGGCCGCGCTGCTGTTCGGGTTCGCGTCGAGCCTGCAGAACACGTTGAGCGTCATCGGATCGCCGGTGCCCAGCGAGTTCATGCTCATGCTCCCGTACGTCGTGACGATCTTCGTCGTGGCCGGTGTCGTCGGACGCTCCCGGGCGCCCGCGGCCGACGGTCAGCCCTACATCAAGGGATGACCGTGGACTGCGACGGCGGCCCGGCCGCGGCATCCGCTGTTCTCGTTCCGCTCTGCAAGGAAGGCCCACTGTGACCGATATCGACTGGGACGAGCTGCGTGCCGTCGCCACCGACGCCATGGAGCGCGCGTACGCCCCGTACTCCCGCTACAAGGTCGGAGCGGCCGCTCTCGTCAGCGACGGGCGCGTGGTCTCGGGCTGCAACGTCGAGAACGCGTCGTACGGTGTCGGGCTGTGCGCGGAGTGCGCGCTCGTGGGCGACCTGCACATGTCGGGCGGCGGCGAACTCGTCGCCTTCGTCTGCGTGAACGGCAACGGCGAGACGATCATGCCGTGCGGTCGATGCCGACAGCTGCTGTACGAATTCGCACTGCCCGGGATGCTGCTCGAGACGGTGTCGGGTATCCGCACGATCGATGAGGTGCTGCCCGACGCGTTCGGTCCGCGCGACCTCGAGGACGCGGCCCGGTGACCTCCGCGCAGGAACAGGGCCCGGCGGTGGAGGCGTTCGACGCGGTCGACGTCATCCGCGCCAAGCGCGACGGCGGCGTGGTCGCCGAACCGGAACTCCGCTGGATGGTCGACGCCTACACGCGCGGCTACGTCGCCGACGCGCAGATGGCGTCGTTCGCGATGGCGGTGCTCCTGAACGGCATGGGCCGCGACGAGATCCGCGTGCTGACCGACGCGATGATCGCCTCGGGTGAGCGCATGAGCTTCGCGGACCTCGGCAAGCGGACCGTCGACAAGCACTCGACCGGCGGCGTGGGCGACAAGATCACCCTGCCGCTCGCGCCGCTCGTCGCTTCGTTCGGAGTCGCCGTACCCCAGCTCTCGGGGCGGGGGCTCGGTCACACCGGCGGCACCCTCGACAAGCTCGAGTCGATCCCCGGCTGGCGTGCGGCCCTGTCGAACGACGAGCTCTTCGCCCAGCTCCGGGACGTGGGCGCGGTCATCTGCGCTGCGGGGAGCGGACTCGCCCCCGCCGACAAGAAGCTCTACGCGCTGCGCGATGTCACCGGTACGGTCGAGGCGATCCCGCTGATCGCATCGAGCATCATGTCGAAGAAGATCGCCGAGGGAACGGATGCGCTCGTTCTGGACGTCAAATTCGGTTCGGGCGCCTTCATGCGCGACATCGACCACGCGCGGGAGCTCGCGCGCACCATGGTCGCGCTCGGCACTGATTCCGGCGTGGCCACCACCGCGTTGCTCACCGACATGAACACGCCTCTCGGCCTCGCCATCGGCAACGCCAACGAAGTGCAGGAGTCGGTCGACGTGCTCGCCGGCGGCGGCCCGGCCGACATCATCGAGCTCACCGTGGCCCTGGCGCGCGAGATGCTCGCGCTCGCCGGTCAACCCGACGCCGACGTCGAGGCGGCGCTCCGCGACGGTCGCGCCATGGACTCCTGGCGTGCCATGATCCGCGCGCAGGGCGGCGATCCGGATGCCGCGCTCCCGGTCGCCCGCGAGACCCAGACGGTCTCCGCGACCCGGGCGGGTGTCGTCACGCGTATCGACGCGCTGCCGTTCGGTATCGCCGCGTGGCGTCTCGGCGCGGGCCGTGCACGCGCGCAGGACCCCGTCGTCCACGCCGCGGGGATCGACCTCCACGTGAAGCCGGGCGATGCGGTCGCGGTCGGCCAGCCGTTGTTCACCCTGCGCGCAGATGATTCCGCGCGCTTCGAGCGCGCGCTGGACGCCGTCGAGGGCGCCTGGGATGTCGGGACGGATGCTCCCCCGGCGGCCCCCCTCGTGCGGGAACGCATCACCGCCTGAAGCGCCTCGGCGCAGCATCCGTCGTTCTTGTCCCACCCACTTCTCGAGGAGAGACCATGCCCATCGAACAGAACGGCGACGCTCTCATCCAGGGCGCGTCCATCCGACGACTGCCGAAAGTGTCGCTGCACGATCACCTCGACGGCGCCGTGCGCCCCGAGACGATCATCGAGCTCGCGGACGCCGCCGGCGTCGAGCTGCCCGAGTCCGATCCGGAGGAGCTCGCGGACTGGTTCGCCGACAGGTGCGACTCGGGCTCGCTCGTGGACTACCTGAAGACATTCGACCTCACGACCGCGGTGATGCAGACCCGCGAGGGGCTGACACGCGTGGCGCGCGAGTTCGTCGAGGACCTCGCCGACGACGGCGTCATCTACGGAGAAGTGCGATGGGCGCCGGAGCAGCATCTCACCGGCGGGCTGAGCCTCGAGGAGGTCGTCGAGGCGGTGCAGGAGGGCATCGAGCAGGGTGAGGATGCCGCGGAGAGCGACGGTCACGACATCCGCGTGGGGCAGCTGATCACCGCGATGCGCCATGCCGACCGCTCGCTCGAGATCGCCCGGCTCGCGGTCGCGTTCCGCGGGCGCGGGGCGGTCGGCTTCGACATCGCCGGCGCCGAGGACGGCTTCCCGGCCTCCCGGCACCGGCCCGCATTCGACTACCTGGCGTCGGAGTTCTTCCCGACGACCGTGCACGCCGGCGAGGCGGCCGGTCTCGATTCGATCCGGTCGGCGCTCATCGACGGTCGTGCCCTGCGCCTCGGACACGGCGTCCGCATCGCGGAAGACCTCGACGTCATCTCCCGTGCCGGTGAGGACGTCCTGGTGCAGTTCGGCGACCTCGCCCGCTGGGTGCGCGACCGCGAGATCCCGTTGGAGCTCTCACCGTCCTCGAACCTGCAGACCGGAGCGATCGCGGCGTGGGGGACGGCCATCGAGGATCACCCGTTCGACCTGCTGTATCAGCTCGGGTTCGCCGTGACCGTGAACGTCGACAACCGCACGATGAGCCGTACATCGCTCACCCGCGAGCTGGCTCTCCTGGTGGAGACCTTCGAGTACGACCTCGCCGACCTGGAGACGTTCCAGCTCAACGCGGCGGCGGCCGCCTTCTTGGCGATCGAGGAACGCGAGGAGCTCATCGAGCTGATCGCGGAGGGCTTCGAGGTCTGACGGGCGGTGGGTCGAGGGGCGGTGGGTCGAGGGGCGGTGTCGGCGGTCGAACTCCACGGATGGAGGAGTTAGGTCCGGGCCGCGGGGTTGCCCCGCGGGCGCAGCGCGCACGCGGTCACAGGCCGGCGGCGAACGCCCCCACCAGCTCGGTGAGCCGAGCGGTCATGTCGGCGTCGCTGATCGAAGGCGTGCCGTCGCCGTCCTGCAGGCCGTAGTCGCCGAAGGACGAGTGCGACGCGCCCTCGATCTGCACGAGCTCGGCGTCCGCGGGCAGCTGGGATCGGGCTTCCGCGATCTTCTGCGGGGTGGAGAGGCCGTCCTCGCTGCCGCCGATGCTCAGGACGGGCAGACCGGACCCGGAGAGGTCATTCGCGCAGTAGCTGCCGAACAGGGCCAGGGCGTCGGCGTCCACCGCCAGCTGGCAGGCGCGCACGCCTCCGAGCGAATGTCCTCCGACGATCCACGTGTCGACTCCGGGGACGAGATCGGTGAACGCCGACAGCGGCCGCAGGTCGAAGAACGCGAGATTCAGCCACGGCTTCGTGATGACGACGGTGACACCGTCCTGCGCGACCGTGCCCGACATCTTCGCGGCATACGCCCACGCGTCCACCTTCGCGCCCGGGATGTAGACCAGCCCGACATCCGATCCCCCCGACGTGGGGGCGAGGACGATCGCCGCGCTGTCATCGGTGATCGTGATGTCCGGGTTCGATCGCACCGCGGCGAGGGGCTCGGGCTCGGCACCCATGACCCCGACCTGGCTCCAGACGACGATGCCGACCACGGCGGCGATCACCAGGGCACCGATCGATCCGAGGATCCACCACAGCACCCGCAGGCGACGGCGCGGTCTCCGCTCGTGTCCTGCGGGCGGACTGCCGGTGGTGCTCACCTCACGAGCGTAGTTCGGCCTGGCGCTCCGCGACGACGGACTGGATGGAGGCGAAGAGCGGATGCTCGGGCTCGAGGCCCGTCACCGCCGCGGTGAAATCGGAGGAGTCCAGCTCGCGGATCATCCGCTGCATGTCGACCGACTGCGCGTCCTCCTCGTCCTCGAAGCGGAGGCACGCGCCCATGGCCCCGACGAGTGCCGTCGTGGACAGGCCCGCTTCGGCCGCTTCCGCGGCGGGACTCACGAACCGCTCGTGCCGCGACAGCTTGCGCAGAGGCTGCCGTCCGACGCGCCATACCGTGTCGGGGAGGGCGGGGTTGCGGAATCGCCGGAGGATCGTGGCGCGGTAGTCGGCGAGCTCGACGGGGTCGAGTCCGTGCTTGACGACCAGCAGCGCCGAGGTCTCCTCCAGGGTGGCCGCCACCCGGGAGGCGATCGCATCGTCGGCGAGGGCGTCGGAGATCTTCTCGATCCCCGCCTGCGCACCCAGGTAGGCGGTCGTGGCGTGCCCGGTGTTCACCGTGAAGAGCTTGCGCTCGATGTACGGCGCGAGGTCGCCGACGAAATGCGCGCCCGGGATGTTCGGCGGGTTGTCACCGAACGGCGGACGTTCGATGGCCCACTCGAAGAAGGGCTCGACGGTCACGTCGATCCCCGCACCCGCGGGCTGGCCGGGGACGATGCGGTCCACGGCGGTGTTCGCGAAGACCGCGCGACTCGCCAGCCCGTCCCAGGCATCGCCGGCCAGGTCGCGGATCTCGTCACGGAGCAGGTCGGTCGCGTTGATCGCGTTCTCGCACGCCATGATCTGCAGCGGGGGAGAGGACGGGTCGCGCAGCGCCAGTGCCGCCACCAGATGCGGCGCGACGAATCGGAGGATCGTGGGGCCCACCGCGGTCGTGACCACGTTGGCACCGGCGATCTCGTCGATCAGCTCGGCCGTCTGGGTCGCGCTGTTGATCGCCCGGAAACCGGTGACCACCTGGTCCTGGCCGTCCTCGCCGACCTCGTGGACCGTGTAGGAGGACGCACCGTTGATGGCGTCGACCAGGGGGGCCGCGACATCCGAGAACACCAGCTCGTAGCCGCCTTCGTGCAGCAGCAGCCCGACGAAGCCGCGACCGATGTTGCCCGCACCGAAATGGACGGCCTTCATCAGACGCCGGTGGCCGAGACGAGCTCGTAGAGCTCCTCGGGTGTCGTGGCGGCCTTCAGCTTGTCGACCTCGTCGTCATCCGAGAACAGGATGGCGATCTGCGACAGGATGTCGAGGTGCTCGTCGCCCTTGCCGGCGATGCCGATCACGAACGTCACGGGCTCTCCGCCCCAGTCCACACCGCCGTCGTACCGCACCACCGAGAGGCCCGACTCCAGGATCGCCGCCTTCGTCTCGTTCGTGCCGTGCGGGATCGCGAGCTCGTTGCCCATGTACGTCGACACGGTCATCTCCCGCTGCTGCATCGCGTCGAAGTACGAGCTCGTCACCGAGCCCACGGACTCGAGGATGTCGGCCGCCTCCTTCATCGCCTCCTCCCGCGTCGCACCACCGGAGTGGATGCGGACCTGACCCAGGCTCAGAACGTCACGTGCCATGATGCTTCTTCTTTCTTTCGGATGCCTCGGCATCGCGGGAGGGGAAAGCCACGGGGTCGGGGGCATCTCGCCGCCCGACCCCGCAGCGGTCTCAGCGCTTACGCTCCATCATGGTGCTGGTCGCGCACCATCTCGACGACTTCTTCGTACTGCGGCGCATTCATGAAGTTGTCGACCGACACGTGGATGGCGCCGGGCGTCTTCTGCCGGGCTCGATCCGTGAGCTGGTTCTGCGTGATGATGAGGTCGGCGGATCCGTCGAGGTTCGCGATCGCCTTGTTGACGACCGTGACGCCTTCGACGCCCGCCTTCTTCATCTTGTTGCGCAGCACGCTCGCACCCATCGCGGACGACCCCATTCCGGCGTCGCACGCGAACACGATGTTCTTGATCTCGCGCTCGGTCATCACGGCGGGTTCGACGCCCCCGTCGGGGGAGGTCGCCGCCGCGCCACGGAGGCCGCTCAGCGCGCTGGAGGACTTGCCCTTCGACGCCTCGGTCTGCGTGATGGCGGCACCGAACGCGTCGTCGGTGGCGCCCAGGGCGGCGAGGTCGCGCTTGCGCGACGCCCGCAGGATGACGGCGGCGATGAGGAACGTGACGGCGGCCGAGAGCACCACCGACAGGATCACGGCGAGGTAGGCGCCGCTGGCCGTCTGCGCGAGCACGGCCAGGATGCTGCCGGGCGCCGCGGGAGCGCGCAGGGCGCCGCCGAGGAGCATGTTCGTCGTGACACCAGTCATGCCACCGCCGATCAGGGCGATGATCAGGGTCGGCTTCATGAGCGCGTACGGGAAGTACACCTCATGGATACCGCCGACGAACTGGATGAGGGCGGCGCCGGGAGCCGACGCACGGGCCGCGCCGAGACCGAAGAAGGCGAAGGCGAGCAGGAGTCCGAGACCGGGGCCGGGGTTGGCCTCGAGCAGGAACAGGATGGAGGACCCGTCCGTGGCCGCCTGCTGGATGCCCAGCGGGGTCAGCACACCGTGGTTGATGGCGTTGTTGAGGAACAGCACCTTGGCCGGTTCGATCAGGATGCTGGTGAGCGGAAGCAGGTTCGCAGCGACGAGCGCGTTCACGCCCGCGCTCAGCAACGACATCAGTCCGTTGACGAGCCAGGCGATCGGGTAGAACGCGACGACCGCCATGACGAAGCCCCAGATGCCGGCCGAGAACATGTTCACGAGCATCTCGAAGCCCGCGCGCACCTTGCCGTCCCAGAGGCTGTCGAGCCACTTCATCGTGTACGCCGCCAGCGGGGCCATGATCATCGCGCCGATGAACATGTGGACCTGGCCGAGCTGGTTGTCGGCCGGGAGGTCGGCGTTGACCTGCGCGATCAGCAGGTCGGAGCCCGCAATGGCGCCCATGGTCGCGATCGAGGCGACCACGCCGCCGCGGATGCCGTAGACGATGTTTCCGCCCGTGTAGGCGATGATGATCGGCAGCAGGTAGTGGATGAACGGACCGACGATCGTCGACAGGTCCGCATTGGGTGTGAACCCCTTCTCGATGAAGAAGGCGGTGAAGATGCCCCAGGCGATGAGGGCGGGGATGTTGGGCATGATCATGCCCGACAGGAAGGTGCCGAAGCGCTGCACCCCGACCCGTACGCGGCTTCCGCCGGCGGTGGGCGTGGACGTCGTTGTCATGTCGATGTCTCTCTTTCGATCAGTTCGCGGCCGCGTGAGCGGCCTCGGGTGTGCGGGACGCGACTCGTGCCGCGTCTCGTGCGGATGTGGCGTCGTTCGCGCCGAGTGCGGCCTCGGCGATCCTCCGCGCATCCTGAGTGGTGTGTTCGAGCAGGCTCGCGCGGACGTCCGCGATCGCCGTGGGCGCCATCGACAGCGACGTGGCGCCCAGACCCACGAGCACGACGGCCAGCAGCGGGTCGGCTGCCGCTTCGCCGCAGATGCCGACGGGTCGGCCGTGCAGGGCACCGGCGTCGCCGACCTCGCGGATGAGCCGCAGCACGGCGGGGTGCCACGGATCCTGGAAGGCCGCCACCGAACCGAGGAGCCGGTCGGCGGCCATCGTGTACTGCGTGAGGTCGTTCGTGCCGATCGACGCGAAGTCGGCGTGGGCGAGCACGCGGTCGGCCAGCAGGGCGCTGGAGGGGACCTCGACCATCACCCCGGCGGTCTTGATGCCGTAGTCCTTCGCGAGGGCGACGAAGTACTCCGTCTCCTCGACCGTGGCCACCATCGGCGCCATGACCCACAGGTCGGCCGAGGTCGCGGCATCCGCCTGGGCCAGCGCCGTCAGCTGCTCACGGAGGATGTCTTCGCTCGCCCGCAGGGCGCGGATGCCCCGCAGGCCGAGCGCCGGATTCTCTTCGTGCGCGTCGTTGAGGAACGGGAGCGGCTTGTCGGCGCCCGCGTCGAGCACCCGGACGACGACCTTCTTCCCCGGGAAGGCGGCCAGCAGCGCGGTGTAGGACTCCCGCTGCTGCTCCACCGTCGGAGCGCTGCTGGAGGAGAGGAAGAGGAACTCCGTGCGGAACAGGCCGACGCCCTCCGCGCCGAGCTCGACCGCCTCAGCGGCTCCCTTGGGGCTGCCGAGGTTCGCCAGCAGCGGCACCGCGGTGCCGTCGGCGAGGGCGCCGGGGGTGATGGGCGCCGACGCCGCTGAGGCGCGCGCGTCCGCGCGGTTCTGCGCCCGCGCCAGGTCGGCGTCGCTCGGCTCCGTCGTGACGACGCCGCCCGCGGCATCCACGATCACCGTCTCGCCCTCGACGAGGTCTTTCGCTCCCTGGACGCCGACGACGGCGACGATCGACTTCTCACGCGCGAGGATCGCGGTGTGCGACGTCGGACCGCCCTCGGTGGTGATCAGCGCGAGCACTTTGTCGAGGTCCAGGAGCGCGGTGTCCGCCGGGGCGAGGTCCTTGGCGACGAGGATGAACGGATGCCCGGGGTCGGGCACACCCGGAGCGGGGACGCCGCGCAGATGGGCGATGACCCGCTGAGCGACGTCGTCGAGGTCGGCCGCGCGCTCGCCGAGATACCCGCCCATCGCGCTGAGCATGTCGCGGAACGAGGCGAAAGCGTCGAACACCGCCCATTCCGCGGTCTTGCCGCTGCTCAGACGCGTCGCGACCTCCGCCTCGAGGCTGGGGTCCTCGGCCATCATCGCCTGCGCTTCGAGCACGTCTTTGGCAGCACCGCCGGCCAGTGCTCCGCGCTTCTCGAGCTCGCGCGCGACGGCGGCGACGGCCTCGGTCACCCGGGCGGTCTCCTCATCGGCGCCGAGTGCGCTCGGTGCGTCGCTCGGCGCGGGCGACGGCTCGGCCATGCGTGCCACCGGGCCCTGGGCGACGCCCAATCCGATGCCGACTCCGCGAAGTTCCGTCATGATCTGTTCTCCTCACTGGACGCGGTCATGCCGCGTCGTGGTCGGTCGTCAGCAGTTCGCTGAGAAGGTCGAGGGTCTCTTCGGCGCCCGGGCCGTCCGCGGTCACCGTCACGTAGTCCCCGTACTCGACGCCGAGCCCGATCACCCCGAGGATGCTGGCCGCGTTCACCGGCGCCCCGGAGCCCTTGGAGATGGTCACCGGTATGCCGGACTGCTTCGCCGCCTGCGCGAACAGCTTCGCCGGGCGCGCGTGCAGCCCGTGCGATGAACCGATGTGCACGGTGCGGGTGAGTGTCGCCATGTCGTGCTCCTATTCCTCTGTCGCCAGCGTGGGCTCGGCGGCCTCGACCGCTCCGCGCACGAGCGCGAGCGTGCGGGTGCCGTCGAGGTCGGTGAAGATGTCGGGCGGAAGAAGAACGACAGTGGTTCCCCGATAGGCCGCATCGCGCTCGATGCGGGGCATCGCGTGGGTCAGGTGCGGGCCGACGAGCACCACGTCCGCCGAGTCCAGATCGATGGGCAGAGACGCTTCCGTGCCGGCGAACGCCGAATACGCGAGCCCCGCGGCCTGTGCCGCGTGCCGCACGCGCTGCGCCACGAACGTGCTGGACGCCCCAGCGCCGCACACCACCAGGATCTGCATCGATCCACCTTCCTTCTCGGCCATTCTTGTGAAAACGCTGGGAGCAGACAACCCACGTCTGTTTCCGCCCCCGCGGAACCCGGGCGCGGGTCCGCCCTGGGGGTGGGGGTACGCGTGGTTGACTGGTGGATGCGCAGGCCGGCAGCAGCGCACGATCCGGAGGGGCGACGTGACGAGAGCGCGACAGGATCGCCTGCTCGCGCTGCTCAGCCGAGACGCGCAATGGGCCACGGCAGCGACACTCGCCGACCTCCTCGGAGTGACTCCGCGCAGCATCCGCTCGTATGTGACAGCCATCAACGCGCGGGTGCCGTCCGGCACAGCCGTGGAATCGGGGCCCCTCGGATACCGCGCCGGTCCCGAGGCGGGCACGGCTTCGCGGGCGACGTCGACGGACGCGGCGACCCCGCGCGATCGTCTGCACACGGTCGTGCGTTCGCTGCTGGATGCGCCCGACGGCATCGACGTGTACGAAACGGCCGAGATGCTGCATGTCAGCACCGCAACCCTCGACGGCGATCTCTCGCGGGTCCGCGCGCTCCTGGGCGGCACGGAGCTCACCCTGGAGCGCTCAGCCGAACGGGCCCGCCTGCGTGGCACCGAGATGGCGCAGCGGCGGCTGCTCAGCAAGCTGGCCCACGATGAGATGGATGCCGGATCCTTCGATCTCGAGGGCCTGCGCCGAACGCTCGGCGAGGACTCCGTCGGCGCGGCGGCCTTCGGTCCCTTCAAGACCGATCTCGTGGCGGAGCTGGGCGCACTCGGCTATTTCGTGAACGAGTTCGGCGTCGGTGATGTCGTGATGCACATCGCGATCGCGGCGGATCGGAGTTCCCGTGCGCGGTCGCTCGACGAAGCGGGCGAGGGCAGGCCCGCGCAGCGCGAGGTCGGCGCCGTGATCGACAGGCTGGCGCTGCGTCACCTGGGTGTGCAGCTCGGCGCTGGCGACCGCGCGCACCTCGCCACCCTGGTGCTGACCCGGGTCATCGCTCCGGATGCCTCCGACCCGGCGGGGGAGGCGCGCGAGCGCCTCGAGCCGAGAGTGCTGTCAGCCGTGCGCGAGGTGGTCGAGGGGGCGACGGCGGAGTTCCTGGTCGACATCTCGCACGAGGACTTCATCCTCCGGCTCGCACTGCACGTGCAGAATCTGCTGTTGCGATCGCGGGCCCAGGCGTGGTCGCGCAATCCGCTGACGAAGTCGCTCAAGTCGACCTATCCGATGATCTTCGAAGTCGCCGTCTACATCGCCGACGGCCTGCACGAGCGGCTCGACATCCCGCTGCTCGACGATGAGATCGCCTACATCGCGATGCATGTCGGAGGCCGGCTCGAGCGCAACGGTCGCGCCGACCAGCTCCTGACGGCGACGATCGTGTGCCCCGGGTACTACGAACTGCACGAACTGCTGCGCTCGAGTGTCGACCGATCGCTCGGGCAGGCGATCGAAGTGGTCGGCGTCGAGACCCGCGTCGACCCGGACTGGGCGTCGCTCGAGACCGACCTGGTGCTGACGACGATCGCCCCACCGGTCTCGAGCGAGCGCTTCGTGCAGATACAGCCCTTCCTGACCGATGCCGACATCGATCACGTGCAGGCCGCCGCGGCCCGCATCCGACGCGGACGGCGTCTGGCGCGTCTTCGCACCGAGCTCGAGCGGTACTTCTCGCCGGACGCGTTCGTGCGCGGCCTCACCGCCGACGACGACGCCGAGGGCGTGATCCGGCGCCTCGGCGGCCTGCTCGTGGATCGCGGCGTCATCGACGGGGATTACATCGAGCGGGCCATCCAGCGCGAGCAGCTCTCGTCGACCGCCTTCACCGACGCGCTCGCCGTGCCGCACGCGCTGGGCATGACCGCGACCCGCACGGCCATCGCGATCGGCATCGCCGAGCCGTCGATGCCGTGGGGCGACGGTCGGGTGCAGGTCGTCGCGCTCGTCGCGTTCTCCGAGACCGACCGCGAGGCCTTCCAGACGGTCTTCGAGCAGTTCGTCGAGGTGTTCAACGAGCGCGACAGCGTCCAGCGGATCGTCCGCCGCGGCACGGACTTCGCCCGGTTCCTCGACGAGCTCGTCGCGGTGATCGACGGCTGAACAGGCTCGTCCGAACGACGGTCAGGCGCGCGCGAGGCGCTCCTGCAGACCGCGCCGCACGCCCGGCCATTCCGTCGGCAGGATCGAATACACGACGGTGTCTCGCAGGATGCCGTCGGGTCCGATGCGGTGGTTGCGCAGCACGCCGTCGCGCTTGGCTCCCAGCCGCTCGATCGCCGCGCGGGACTGTCGGTTGTGCCAATGCGTGCGGAACTCGACGGCGATCGCGTCGCACGCGTCGAAGGCGTGGCCGAGCAGCAGGAGCTTCGCAGACGAATTGACCGCCGTCCGCTGCGCGTCCACCCCCAGCCAGGTGTAGCCGATCTCGACGTGTCGCACGGGCTGATCGATGTTGCAGAACGTCGTCATCCCGACCACCCGGTCGGTGTCGAGCCTGCGGACCGCCCAGGGGTTCATCGATCCGGCATCCCGCCACGCCGATCGTCGGGCGATCTCGTCGTCGATCGTCTCGGGCGTGGGTACGGAGGTGTACCAGGCGTGTTCCAGCCCGATCGTCGCCGCCGAAAGATCCGGCGCGTGCGCCTCTTGGAGCGGCTCGAGGCGGACGACCTCGTTCTCGAGCGTGACGGGATCGGTCAGCAGCATGCCCGCACCCCCGGCCCGGATTCCCGGCTCACTGCAGATCCTCGAGCAGTGCCCGGATCGACGCGGCATGCGTCTCGCGGCGTCTGCGCGCCTTCTTCGCCGACGGCCCCTGCACATCGAGGTAGACCTTGAGCTTCGGCTCGGTGCCGCTCGGTCGCACGATCACGCGCGAGCCGTCATCAAGCCACAACCGCAGGACGTCGCCGCTCGGCGCGTCGCCCTCGGCCTCGAGCAGGTCCTCGAACCGCGACACCGCGGTGTCACCGAGATGCTCGGGTCGACGGTCGCGGAGCGCCGCCATGATCGTGCCGATGAGCGCGACGTCGTCGACGCGGAGAGAGATCTGATCGCTCTCGACGTAGCCGAACGTCCGATCGAACTCATCCAGCAGATCCGCCAGGGTGCGACCGGCGCCGCGCGCTTCGCAGACCATCCCCAGCAGGGCGATCGCTGCGGAGATCCCGTCCTTGTCGCGGACGATCCCCGGGTTGACGAGGTAGCCGAGCGCCTCTTCGAACCCGTAGATCAGACCGGGAGCCCGCGAGATCCACTTGAAACCCGTCAGTGTGGCGTGGAACTGCAGCCCGTAGTGCTCGGCCACCGTCTGCAGCGCCGGGGACGACACCAGAGAGCAGGCGAGGGATGCCGCGGGCGCGGCATCCGCTTCTCCCGCCCGCGTCTCGTTCCACAGTCGCGCCGCGCGCCACCCCAGCAGGAGGCCGACCTGGTTGCCGGTGAGGCGTCGCCACCCGCCGGGGGCGTCGTCGTCGGGGATCGCGACGGCCAGACGGTCCGCGTCGGGGTCGTTGGCGACGATGAGCTCCGCGCCCCGGGCCCGCGCGGTCTCGTACGCGAGGTCCATGGCGCCGGGTTCTTCCGGGTTGGGGAACGCCACGGTCGGGAACGCGCCGTCCGGCTCGGTCTGAGCCTCGACCGTCGTCGGCGCAGGGTAGCCCGCCGTGTCCACGATGCGGGAGAGGGTCTCCCACCCCACGCCGTGCATCGCGGTGTAGACCCAGTTCAGGTCTCGGGCGCCGTCAGGGGCGGGGGCCACGGCGGCCGTCGCCGAGACGTAGGCGTCGATGACGGCCTCGGCCGCGGTCTCGTACGCGAACGAGCGGGGGAGCTCTCCGACGGTCGACGTCTCAGCCACCCGCCGGATGTGCGCGGCGATCTCCGTGTCGGCCGGTGTGACGATCTGCGAGCCGTCGTCGACGCCGCCGAGATACACCTTGTAGCCGTTGTCGTTCGGGGGGTTGTGCGATGCGGTCACCATGACGCCCGCGTCCGCCGACAGATGGCGTACCGCGAAGGCCAGCACGGGCGTCGGCAGCATACGGGGGAGGAGGATCGGGCGGAGCCCGGCGCCGGCGAACAGCTCGGCCGAATCCCGCGCGAACACGTCGGAGTTGCGCCGGCCGTCGTAGCCGATGACCACGACGGGATCGCGACCCTCGGACGCCTTCTCCCGCAGATAGGCGGCGAGACCCGCCGCGGCCTGGGCGACGAGCACCCGGTTCATCCGATTGCTGCCGGCGCCGAGTTCTCCCCGCAGGCCCGCCGTGCCGAAGGCGAGCCTCCCGTCGAATCGGTCTTCGAGGTCGGCCCGGGCATCCGCGTCACCGTCGTCCGCGCGTTCCAGCAGCGCGCGGAGCTCGGCGCGGGTGTCGCCGTCCGGATCCTGCGCGAGCCAGGCGCGGGCTCGATCGAGGGTCGGTTCGCCGCTCACATCGCGCCGATCACGCGGGCGAGGAGTGACGAGATCACCGGCTCGGCCTCGCGGCCGGCCTCGATGACCTCCTGATGACTGAGCGGCGTGGTCTGGATGCCGGCGGCCATGTTCGTGATGAGGGAGAAGCCCAGTACCTCCATCCCCGCCTGCCGGGCGGCGATCGCCTCGAGGGCGGTGGACATGCCGACGATGTGGCCGCCGATGATCCTGGCCATCTGCACCTCGGCCGGGGTCTCGTACTGCGGTCCGCGGAACTGGCAGTAGACGCCTTCGTCGAGAGACGGGTCAATCGTGCGTGCGAGGTCGCGGAGGCGCTGCGAGTACAGATCGGTGAGGTCGATGAAGGTCGCGCCTTCGAGGGGCGACGCGCCGGTGAGGTTGAGATGGTCGCTGATGAGCACGGGCTGTCCGGGCGTCCAGGAGGTGCGGATGCCCCCCGCGCCGTTCGTCAGCACCATCGTGCGGGCGCCGGTCGCCGCGGCGGTGCGGACGCTGTGCACCACCCGACGGGGGCCATGGCCCTCGTAGAAGTGCGTGCGCGCGCCGATGACCAGCACACGCAGGCCGCTCGGCGTCACCACGCTGCGAAGGGTTCCGACGTGGCCCTCGAGGGCCGGCTTGCTGAACCCGGTGACCTCCGTCGCGGCGATCTCGGCGGTCGTCTCGCCGAGCAGCTCGGCGGAACGACCCCAGCCGCTCCCGAGGGTGAGGGCGATGTCATGGTGGTCGACCCCGGTGAGGCGGGCGATGTCCGCGGCCGCGGCCGCCGCGACCTCGAACGGATCGGTGGCGGGGTCGTCGAGGGGGTGCGGGGTGGTCTCTGACATCCCCCCACTCTAGGAACGGCGACGTCCGTGTGCCACACCGCGCACCCGCGAGGCACCGGATGCCGCGGCATCCGGTGCCTCGATTGCTCCGGTGAGCCCCGGGCAGGGAAGAATGGAGATATGTCCCTGAGCTTCGAGAGCACCCAGAGCGTCGCGATCATCGGCGGCGGGCCCGGAGGGTACGAGGCGGCGATCGCCGGAGCCCAGCTGGGCGCCGAGGTCACGTTGATCGAGCGGGTCGGCGTGGGCGGCTCCGCGGTCATCACCGATGTCGTGCCGTCCAAGTCCCTCGTCGCGACCGCCGACGCTGCCGTGGCGATCTCGGAGGCCACCGACCTCGGCGTGCAGTTCTTCGCGAAGGGCGGCGACGGCAAGCCGCTCCGCCCGCAGATCGCGATCAACCTCGCGGCCGTCAACAAGCGGCTCCTCTCGCTCGCCCGCCAGCAGTCCGACGACATGCGGGCCACGCTCGTCGACGCCGGCGTCCGCATCATCTCGGGCCACGGACGTCTCGACAGCGACAATTCCGTGATCGTGTCCACCGGCCCGGGCGGCACCGATTTCGACCGCGTCGAGGCAGACACGCTCGTCATCTCGACGGGGGCGTCACCGCGCGAACTGCCTTCCGCCCAGCCCGACGGGCAGCGCATCCTCACGTGGACGCAGCTCTACAACATGCAGGCGCTGCCGACGCACCTGATCGTCGTCGGCTCGGGCGTCACCGGCGCCGAGTTCGCGTCGGCGTACATGAACCTCGGCGCGAAGGTCACCCTGATCTCGAGCCGCGACCAGGTGCTCCCGGGCGAGGACAAGGATGCCGCCGCCGTCCTCGAGAAGGTCTTCACGCGCGGCGGCATGACGGTGATGAGCAAGACCCGGGCGGAGTCGGTGGTCAACACCGGCGACGGAGTGATCGCGACGCTCTCGGACGGACGCACGGTCGAAGGCAGCCACTGCCTGCTCGCGGTGGGCTCGATCCCCAACACCGCGGGCCTCGGGCTCGAGGAGGCCGGCATCCAGATGACGTCGTCGGGACACATCCAGGTGAATCGCGTGGCCCGCACGTCCGTGCCCAACATCTACGCGGCCGGTGACTGCACCACCTTCGTGCCGCTCGCCTCCGTCGCGTCGATGCAGGGCCGCACCGCCGTGTTCCACGCGATGGGCGACGTCGTGATCCCGCTCGAGCGCCGCCGGATCGCCTCCAACATCTTCACCGCTCCCGAGATCGCGACCGTCGGGTGGCAGGAGTCCGATGTCGCCAGCGGCCTCATCGACGGCGTCGTGAAGAAGCTGCCGCTGGCGGCCAACCCCCGCGCGAAGATGATGGGCATCCGCGACGGCTTCGTCAAGGTGATCGCACGGCAGGGGAGCGGCACCGTGATCGGCGGCGTGATCGTGGCTCCGAAGGCGTCGGAGCTCATCTACCCGCTCGCGATCGCGGTCGACCGGCGATTGACGGTCGACCAAGTGTCGCGTGTCTTCGCGGTCTACCCCTCGCTCACCGGCAGCATCACCGACGCGATGCGATCGATGCACATCGTCGATCACACCAACGACGCGCCCTGAGACCCGGCGCGAGGGGCCGCAACGGCCCGGCCGGGGTCGAGCGGCCTCGCTAGGAGATGGTCAGCAGCTGGTGGCCGGCGGAGACCGTCATCCCCGGTGCGGCGCTGATGCCGCCGATGACGCCGTCCTTGTGGGCCTGGATCGGCTGCTCCATCTTCATGGCCTCGAGCACGACGACCAGATCGCCCTTGACGACCTGCTGGCCGTCCTCGACGGCGAGCTTCACGACCGTCGCCTGCATGGGCGATTTCACCGCGTCTCCGGATGCCCCGGCCGCGGCCGTCGCGCCGTGCGAGCGCCGAGAAGGCGGCACGGCCGCGGGACGCCCGATGGCGCTCGGAGCGACGACGACGCGGTCGGGCAGGCTCACTTCGAGACGCTTGCCGTTCACCTCGACGACGACCGAGTGCCGTGACTCTCCGGCGCTGGGGCTCTCGAGCTCGCCGTCCCACGGCGGGATGTCGTTGACGAACTCCGTCTCGATCCAGCGCGTGAAGATGCCGAAATGGCCGTCCTCGGCGGTGAAGGCCGGATCGCGGACGACCTTGCGGTGGAACGGCAGCACCGTCGGCAGTCCCGCGACCTCGAACTCGTCGAGCGCGCGCCGCGCCCGCTCCAGCGCCTCCGCGCGGTCGCGGCCGCTGATGATGATCTTGCCCAGCAGTGAGTCGAAGGCTCCGCTGACCGAGTCGCCCGCCGTGACGCCCGAATCGAGCCGCAGACCGGGGCCGCCGAACGTCTTGAAGACGTGGATCGGCCCGGGCTGGGGGAGGAAGCCGCGGCCGGGGTCCTCGCCGTTGATGCGGAACTCGATGGAGTGACCGACCGGGGCCGGGTCGCCGTAGTCGAGGGTGCCGCCTTCGGCGATGCGGAACTGCTCCCGCACGAGGTCCACTCCGGTGACCTCTTCCGAGACCGGGTGTTCCACCTGCAGTCGGGTGTTGACCTCCAGGAACGAGATCGTGCCGTCGGCTCCGATCAGGAACTCGCACGTCCCCGCCCCGATGTAGCCGACCTCGCGGAGGATCGCCTTGGAAGACTCGTAGAGGATGCGGTTCTGCTCGTCGGTGAGGAACGGCGCGGGCGCCTCTTCCACGAGCTTCTGGTGACGGCGCTGGAGCGAGCAGTCACGCGTCGAGACGACCACGACGTTGCCCGCGGCATCCGCGAGGCACTGGGTCTCGACGTGGCGCGGCTTGTCGAGGTACTTCTCCACGAAGCATTCCCCGCGGCCGAAGGCAGAAATGGCCTCGCGCGTCGCTGATTCGAACAGTTCGGGGATCTCGTCCATTTCGCGAGCGACTTTGAGACCGCGACCACCGCCGCCGTAGGCGGCCTTGATGGCGATCGGCAGGCCGAACTCCTCCGCGAACGCCACGACCTCGTCGGCGCCTGCGACCGGTCCGGGCGTGCCCGGCGCGAGTGGCGCTCCGACCTTCTCGGCCACGTGTCGCGCCGTGACCTTGTCGCCGAGCGACTCGATCGCGTCGGGGGTCGGACCGATCCAGATCATGCCCGCACCGATGACCGCGCGGGCGAAGTCGGCGTTCTCGGCGAGGAAGCCGTACCCGGGGTGCACCGCGTCCGCGCCGGAGCGCCGTGCAATGGAGAGGATCTTCTCGATGGAGAGGTAGGTGTCGGCGCTCGTGGATCCTTCGAGCGCGTACGCTTCGTCGGCCAGACGCGCGTGCATGGCATCACGGTCCTGATCGGCGTAGACGGCGACGGAGAGCTTTCCAGAGTCCCGTGCGGCTCGGATGACGCGGACGGCGATCTCGCCGCGGTTCGCGATCAGGACCTTGGCGATCTGAGGCATGAACGCCAGCCTATCCACCGCCAGGGGGCGATCTTTGACCGACTCCTCCAAGAACCACGCGGATACGTGGTTCTTCTCGTACAAACCCGCGGTCGGTTCAGCCGCGGTTCCACAGCGTCGGCCACGGCACGCCGAGCTCTCCGGCGAGCCGACGCACCGTCGACAGCGACATGCCCACCACGGTCGACGGGTCGCCCTCGACGCGTTCGATGAACGCCCCACCCAGGCTGTCGACGGTGAACGCGCCCGCCACCAGGAGCGGTTCGCCCGTGGCGACGTAGGCCGCGATCTCGGCATCGCTCACGTCGGCGGCGAAGGTGACGGATGCTTCGGCCACCGCGAAGGCCTTCATCGGAGGGATCCCCGGAGCCACCCGCCACACGCTGTGCCCGGAGTGGAGCACCCCCGTGCGGCCGCGCATGCTCCGCCAGCGGGCGGTCGCCGCGTCCGCGGTGTAGGGCTTGCCGAGGATCTCGCCGTCGATCTCGAACATCGAGTCCCCGCCGACGACGATGCCGTCGAAATCCGTCGGCGCGAGGCGTGCGGCGACGTCGGCGGCCTTCGCGCGGGCCAGCAGGAGCACGTGCGCGTCTGCCGGCAGCCGCCCCTCGGCGGCCTCGACCGCCTCGATGACGGCCTCTTCGTCCACGTCCGGCGCCATCGTGTCGGGCTCGATCCCCGCCTGCCGCAGGAGCATCAGTCGGGCAGGGGAGGTCGAAGCCAGGCACACGCGCATGCCCCCACGGTAGACGGAGCGGGGCCGAGGAGGCTCGGGGCGGTGTGGAATGCTCGGGGAATGGAATCCGGAGAGCTCATCGACCTGGACATCACCGCGGTCGCGCACGGCGGCGTCTTCGTCGGGCGCATCGACGACGAGGACGGAGGCCGGGGACGGGTCGTCTTCGTCCCGGACACCATGCCGGGAGAGCGCGTGCGCGTTCGGCTGACGGACGTCAGCAAGCCGTCGTTCTGGCGGGGTGAGGCGCTCGAGGTGCTCGATGCCTCGCCGCATCGGCGCCCGCACGTCTGGCGTGCCGCCGACATCGACATCGCGCCCGACCGTCGCCCGGGCGGAGCGGACTTCGGCCACATCGACCTCGCGCACCAGCGCGCGCTCAAGCACGACGTTCTGCGTGACGCGCTCGAGAGGATCGGCAGGCTCCAGGTGGGCAGCACCATCCAGACCGCCCGGGAGACCAGTGCCGACGACGGGTCGGCGCCCATCGAGAACTCCGACGGCACCGGCTGGCGCACGCGCCTCAGCCTGCACGTCGACGAGAACGGCGCCGTCGGCCCGTTCGCCGCTCGATCGCATCGCGTCATCCCGGTCGAAGACCACCCGCTGGCGACCGACGCGATCGCGCGCGCCGCGCGGGACCTGAGGGGCGACGGCGTGGGTCGGATCGATCTGGTGCAGCCGTCCGACGGGCGCGTGCGCGTGATCGCGCGTGCCGAGCCTCCGCGTGGCCGCGCCCGCGGGCGTCGACGCCCTGCACCCGTCGAGCCCGCGACGGCTCGCGAGGTCGTCCTCGAGACCGTCGCCGGACGCGATTTCCGCGTGGACGCGGGGGGCTTCTGGCAGGTGCACCGGCTGGCCGCCTACACGCTGAGCGAGCAGGTGAAGGCCGGCCTCCGCGCTCTCCGGCCCACAGGGCCGGCCATCGATCCGGATGCCTCGCACCTGGACCTCTACGGCGGGGTCGGGCTCTTCGCGGCCGCGCTGGGAGACCTCGCCGGTCGGTCGGCGCGCATCACGTCCGTCGAATCTGACGAACGCGCCACCGAGCACGCCGGCGAGAACCTCGCCGAGTGGGTCGGAGCGCGCGCCGAGACGGCGCGGGTCGATCGCTACCTCGCGCGCCTCCGAGCCGAGGCATCCGCCGTCGAGCGGGAACGGATCTCGCGCGGCGTCACGGTGCTCGACCCGCCGAGGGCGGGTGCAGGGCGCGAAGTCGTGGAAAGCCTGATCGAGCTGGCACCCGCGCGCGTCGTGTACGTCGCGTGCGATCCGGTGGCGCTGGCGCGCGACCTCGCGACCTTCCGTGCGGGTGGCTACGACGTCGCCGCCGACATCGCCGCCTTCGACATCTTCCCGAACTCCCACCATGTCGAAGCGGTGGCGGTACTCACGCGCGACGGTGCGCCTGACTAGGCTGACGGCATGACACGCGTGGCACTCATCGATGATCACGAATCGGTGCGGCTCGGGCTGGCCGCCGCGTGTGCCCGCGCCGAAGAAGAGGTCGTCTTCTCGGGAGCCGGTGTCGCCCAGTACCTCCAGTGGCGCAAGACCACGGACTCCGCGCCGGCTGACGTCGTGGTGCTTGACCTCACGCTCGGTGACGGGTCGACCGTCACCGAGAACGTTTCGCGCCTCGTGCGCAACGGCTCCAGCGTCATCATCCACTCCGTGGCCGATCGCCCGGCGGCGGTGCGCGAGGCGCTCTCGGCCGGGGCCGCGGGCGTGGTCAGCAAGGCCTCGCCCATCGACGACGTGATCGCCGCCGTCGGCACGGTCGCGCGCGGCGAACTCCTGAACAACGTCGAATGGGCGAGCGCCGTCGAAGGCGACCGCGCCTTCGGCGACGCGCAGCTGTCGGTGCGCGAACGGGAAGTCCTGCGCCTGTATGCCGCGGGACTTCCGCTCAAGGTCGTCGCCGATCGGCTGGGGATCGCGTTCTCCACGGCGAAGGAGAACATCACCCGTGTGCGCGTGAAGTATGTCGAGGTGGGTCGCCCGGCGCCCACGAAGGTCGATCTGCTCAAGCGCGCGATGGAGGACGGCATCGTCTCGGAATCGGGTGATGATCACGGTGGCCGCTGACGGCGACAGCACTGTCCTCGATGAGGCCTGGGGGCACATCTCGCAGTCGCGCGAGATCAACACGGGTCTGGGCTCGTTCACCCGCCAGCGGATCGAGCGGATCATCTCGCTCGCCGCGGGTGTCGGGTCACTCGCACTCGGCGTGCAGGCCTTCCTCAACGCCCTGGGCCCGGGGGACGAGAGGCCTGGATGGCATGTCTCGCTCGTCCTCATCACCTTCGTGCCCCTGGCCGCGATGATCGTCGCGTGCGCGATCGGCCGCGGTGTGCGGATCGCTGCCGGCGTGTTCGCGATCCTCTATGTCGGCGCACTCGCTCTTTGGCCCCTCGCCACCGCCGGAGTCGTCCCCGCGACGCAGAACCAGCCGTGGATCTGGTACCTCGTCAACATCGCCACGCTGGCCGCGGTGCTCGCGTTCTCGTTCCCGCTCCAGATCATCTGGACGGCGGTCGCACCCCTCCTGTTCGGCGTCGTCAGGCTCATCCAGGGCGGACTGAACGGCGACTACCGCGCCCTCATCCTCGACGTCTCGTTCGCGCTCATCCTCGGCGCGATCCTGCTCACCCTCGGCTGGCTGTTCCGCTCCGTCGCCGAGAACGTCGACGAAACCCGCGGCCGCGCGGTCGCCTCCTACGCGAACGCGGCGGCGGCGGATGCCGCCGAATCGGAGCGCATCGCGGTGGCGGCACTGATGCACGACAGCGTGCTGGCCGCCCTCATCTCGGCCGAGCGCGCGGACACCCCGAGGGAGCACACGCTGGCCGTGGCCATGGCCCGCGAAGCGCTGACCCGGTTGGCCAACGCGGAGCGCGATTCGGGCGAGGGGAGCGACGTCCCGCGCCCGGCCACGGCGATCGCCGATGAGATCGAGAACGACGCGGGAGACATGGGCGTCGACCTGAACGTCCGGCGTCGCATCGCGGACGGCACACCCGACCTCCCCGGCCGGGTCGCCCGCGCTCTCGTGCTCGCGTCGACCCAGGCCATCGCCAACGCGATCCAGCACGCCGAAGGACGAGGCCTGCGCGTCGAGGTGTCCGGATCGGCGGACCCCGCCGGCGTCCGCATCGTCGTCAGCGACACGGGGGGCGGGTTCGACATGGACCGCGTGCCCGAGGACCGCCTCGGGATCCGCGCCTCGATCATCGCCCGCATCGCCGCGGTGGGCGGCACGGCCACGGTCACGCCGGACGGGCACGGCACGACGGTCTCGCTGCAGTGGGAACACCGGGAGGCGTCATGAGCGTCCGTCAGGTGCTCAGCGGCCTCGCCATCGCGTTCATGGTGTACTTCGCCGCACGGGCGGTGCTCTGGACTCCGAGCGACGTCATGATGCCGTGGCTCATCTACCTCACTCTGGTGGTCTTCCTCGGGATCTGCGCCGTCTGCCTCTTCTGGACGCGTCAGCCCACCGAACACCATGAGCGTGAGCGGGCGTCCGATCCTGCCCGGGGTCTGCGGGGGCCGGCACCCCTGCCCGGCTGGGCGTGCGCCCTCGCTCTGTTCGCCTCGGCCGCCGTGCCCAACGCGATCGCGTACGCGGTGGGCCCGGATTCGCGCACGGCGAGCTACTCCACCTGGACCATCGGCGGCATCGGCGTGCTCATGGTGATCGTGATGGTGCGCCGCCGCGCGTGGGTGGCCTGGGTGGGCACGGCGATCATGGGTCTCTCGGCGATGTTCTGGTTCGGACCGCTGAACGCACTCGCCCTCGGCCTTGTGGGTTCGATCGTGTGGGTGGTCATCGCGCAGCTGCTGGTCCGCTCCATGGGCAAGGCGGCGCGCGACACGACACGTCTCGCAGAGCTGCAGCGGGCGGCATCCGCATGGCAGGCCTCCCAATCGGTCCGCCAACGCGAGCGCCGCGTGCAGGTGCAGCGCGCACTCCTCGTCGCCGGGCCGGTGCTGATGGCCACGGTCGCCTCGGGCGGAGCCCTCGACCCCGCTCAGCGGCTGGAGGCGCGGATCGCAGAAGGGCAGCTGCGTGACGAGATGCGCGGGCCGCGACTGATCGACGACGCGGTACGCGCCGAGATCGGCGCCGCCCGCCGTCGCGGCGCCACCGTCACGGTGCTCGACGAGGGCGGCCTCGACGAGCTCAGCGAGATCGCATTGCGCTCCATTCGCGCCGAGCTCGCCGAGACGCTGCGCAACGCCACGTCGGCGCGGCTGTACATCCGCACATCTCCGCACGAGCGCGTGGCGATCACGGTGGTGGGTCGTGCGGCGTCGTCGGCGGGACTCAGCGATGAGGATTCGGTCGATCTGTGGCGGGAGATCTCCCACCCCGACGCCCGCGAGTCCTGACGGACGCGTCGCGACGCCTCGCGTCCTGACCTTCCGGCGTGACACCTCGTCGCTCGCGCCGGGTTCGCCCAGGTCTCCGCAACGTCCCGCGGACCCGGACGATCGGGTCTTCTCCGACGAGCGGGCGCCGGTCGCCGACGTCCTCCGGCGGGGACGGAGATGAAGGAGGCGAGGGGGGCGGCTGAGCCGCACACCCCTCGCCCAGCGAAACGGTTACCCGAAAACCGCTCGCATGGTCAGAACCTGAGATCTCATCGCAGGACGACAGACCAGGCCGACCGAACGCAGAAGCGTTCCAGCAGAATCAGTATGTCGGGTTTCCGTGAGGAACGTATGTAGGTACTTTGGGGGACATTTTCCGCTCAGCTCGCCCAGTCGCTCCACGCGGAGCTTCCGCGGGTGAGGGGCTGGCGCAGACCGCGGCGCCGACGGTCCCACGCCGACCGCGATCCGCGGTCGTCGGCCACGGCATCGGCGGCCTCGCGGGCGTACGCCTCGCTCACGACGGCGATCAGCGCGGCGAGTTCCTCGGGCGTCGGATCCCCCCGCAGCACCTCGATCGACAGCGGCCTTTCCGACGCGTTCGCAGCGGCTGCGGCATCCGTCGCGCGTGCGTTCCCCCCGGTCATAGCGGGATGTTACCGTGCTTCTTCGCGGGCATGCTGGCGCGCTTCCCTCGCAGTGAGCGCAGTGCTTTCGCGATCGCGACACGGGTCTGCGCGGGCTCGATGATGCCGTCCAGCTCGCCTCTCTCGGCGGCGAGGAAAGGGGATGCCACGTTGTACGTGTATTCGTTCGCGAGGCGCATCCGCACCGCCGCGACGTCCTCGCCGGCTTCCTCCGCCTTCTTGATCTCACCCCGGTACAGGATGTTCACCGCGCCCTGACCGCCCATGACGGCGATCTCCGCGGTCGGCCACGCCAGGTTGATGTCAGCGCCGAGCTGCTTCGAGCCCATCACGATGTACGCGCCGCCGTAGGCCTTGCGGAGGATGACCGTCACGAGGGGGACGGTCGCCTCGGCGTAGGCGTAGAGCAGCTTGGCGCCGCGCCGGATGACGCCGGTCCACTCCTGGTCGGTGCCGGGAAGGTAGCCCGGGACGTCGACCAGCGTGACGATCGGAATCGAGAACGCGTCGCAGAAGCGGACGAAGCGGCTGGACTTCTCGCCCGCCTCGATGTTGAGGGTGCCCGCCATCTGCGAGGGCTGGTTCGCGATGATGCCGACGGACCGTCCGTCGATGCGGCCGAAGCCGATGACGATGTTCGGGGCGAACAACGGCTGCACCTCGAGGAAGTCCTCGTTGTCGACGAGGTGACGGATCACGCCGTGGATGTCGTAGGGCTGATTGGCCGAATCGGGGATGATCAAGTTCAGTTCGCGGTCCGCGTCTGTGGTCTCCCACTCGAACGCCGACTCGTAGACCGGGATCTCGGCCATGTTGTTGTCGGGCAGGAAGCCGACGAGCGCGCGCACGTAGTCGAGCGCGTCGTCCTCGTCCTCCGCGAGGTAGTGCGCCACGCCGGAGCGGGTGTTGTGCGTGTAGGCGCCGCCCAGCTCCTCCATCCCGACGTCCTCGCCGGTGACGGTCTTGATGACATCCGGTCCGGTGACGAACATCTGGCTCGTCTTGTCGACCATCACGACGAAGTCGGTGAGGGCGGGGGAGTAGACGGCGCCGCCCGCCGCAGGGCCCATGATGATCGAGATCTGCGGGATGACACCCGAGGCGGCGGTGTTCAGACGGAAGATCTCTCCGTACTTGCCGAGGGCGACGACACCCTCTTGGATACGGGCTCCGCCGGAGTCCAGCATCCCGATGCAGGGCATCCCGCCCCGCAGGGCGTACTCCATGATCTTGATGATCTTGTCACCGGCCACTTCGCCGAGAGAGCCCCCGAACGTCGAGAAGTCCTGGGCGTAGACCGCGACCGCCCGGCCGTGGATCGTGCCCACGCCGGTGACGACCGAGTCGCCGTACGGGCGGCTGCGGTCCATGCCGAAAGCGGTCGTGCGATGACGCACGTACTCGTCGAATTCGACGAAGGTGCCGGGGTCGACCAGCAGCGCGATGCGCTGACGTGCCGTGAGCTTGCCCTTCGCACCCTGCTTCGCGCGGGCGGTCTCCTCGGCGGCGACGACGGCTTCGTCGTAGCGCTCGCGGAGGTCGGCGATCTTGCCGGCGGTCGTGGAGAGGTCGGGCTGATCGGTCACGCCATCCACACTAGCGAGCGCCGTGATCGTCTGGTTGGAGGGTGCGTACAAGTCGACGACGGATCCGCTGTCGATACGGCGCAACGCCGCGCGGGCCGGCGGACGGCGGATGCTGCGCCCGAGCCGCACGCGTAGGGTGAGTTCATGCCGATCCCCGCCCAGGGCTATCCCCTCTCCGCCGCGGTGAGTCCGCGGGTGCACATCGTCGAGACGACGGGTTCGACCAACGCGGATCTGGTGGCCGCCGTGGCCGCCGGCGCCGGCGATTGGCCGCACCTGTCCGTGCTGCTGACCACCGACCAGCGCTCGGGCCGCGGCCGACTCGACCGTTCCTGGACGACGCCCGCGGGGACGGCGCTCGCGGTGTCGGTCGTGGTCGAGGTCGGTGAGCTCCCGACGCCGTCTCGGGGCTGGATTCCGTTGATCGCGGGGGCGGCCATGACCCGCGCCGTCTCCGCACAGCTCCTCGGCACCGGCAACATGGCGGGTCTCAAGTGGCCGAACGACGTCCTCGTGGATGGCACGAAGATCTGCGGGATCCTCGCCGAAGCCGTGCCCGGGCACCCGGAGTCGGTGGTGATCGGCGCCGGCGTGAACACACGCATGACACAGGCCGACCTGCCGGTGGCGACGGCCACCTCTTTCGCCGTGCTCGGACGGGAGGTCGACGAGGACCGGCTCCTCGCGGATTACCTCCGCGCGTTGGACGAACAGCTGACGGCGCTGGACGCGAGCGGCGGTGACGCGGCGGCGTCAGGTGTGCTCGGCGAGGTGGAGGCCCTGTGCACGACCCTGGGGTCGGATGTGCGGGTCGCCCTGCCGGACGGGTCGAGCCTGACGGGGCGCGCCCAGCGCATCGATCCCGCGGGGCGACTGGTGGTGGCGTCGGGCGACATCGAGACGCCCGTCGCGGCCGGGGATGTCGTCCACGTCCGCTGAATCGATGACCGCGTCCCTGCGCGTGGGGTGAGCTCGCTGTCCGCACTGCGCGCCACAATGGAGGGGTGACGCAGCCGACGACCTACGGGGGGCGCCCGATCATGCCCGCCCCCGGTGCGCCGACGCCCGAGATGCGCATCGCGCGCTTCCACACCCACGGGCGCCGCCTGGTGTGGTCTGCTCTCGTCCTGATCGCTGTCTCGGGAGCGGTGGGTTACTTCTACGACAACCTGCCGGCGCCTTTCGAGAACTGGATGCTGCTGGCTGCGGCATCCGTCGTCGTCTTCTTCCTCGTGCTCCTCCCGTTCCTGAGCTGGTGGAGCCACACCTACACGATCACCACGCGTCGTGCGATAGAGCGGTCGGGCGTCTTCCGGGCGCGTCGTCGCGAGCTGTCGCACGTGCGCGGCTACTCGATCGCCGAACGGCGCGGACCCATCCAGAGACTGTGGGGTGCGGGCACGCTCACGCTGTCCAACGGCGTCGATGAGCCGGTGCGCATGGCGAATGTGCCGAGCGTCGCACTGGTCCACGAAGCGCTCGTCGATCAGGTCGAGGTCAACCAGATCCTCGCCCACCGCGACGCCCAGTCGTACCCGACACCGCCGCCGCTTCCTTCCGCACGCTGACAGGCGCGCACGCTGCGGCAGGCCGGTGTCGTGCGAGAGGATGGGATCGTCGGAAGGAACGCCATGTCGTTGCGCGTCGGAATCGTCGGAGGGGGCCAACTGGCCCGCATGATGATCGCTCCTGCGGTCGAACTGGGCATCGAGGTGCGTGTGCTCGCGGAGCAGCCCGGAATGTCCGCGGCGCTCGCGGCCACCGCCGTGGGCGATTACCACGACGCCGCCACCGTGCTGCCGTTCGCGCGGGACGTGGACGTGCTCACCTTCGACCACGAGCACGTACCGCAAGAGGTTCTGGCGACACTGGTGGCCGCAGGAGTCTCGGTGCATCCCGGTCCCGACGCGCTGCGCTACGCGCAGGACAAGCTCCTCATGAGGGCGCGCCTGGAGGAGCTGGGGATGCCGCAGCCGGACTGGGCGGCCGTCGATGACGCGTCGGCCCTGCAGGACTTCATCGAAGGGCACGGCGGGCGCGCGGTCGTGAAGACCCCCCGCGGGGGCTACGACGGCAAGGGCGTCCGCGTCGTCCGCGCCGGCACCGAGGCGGACGACTGGTTCGCAGCGCTCGCCGAGGACGGACGCGGCGGGTCGCTGCTGGTGGAGGAACTCGTCGATTTCACGCGGGAGCTCGCCCAGCAGGTCGCCCGGCGACCCTCGGGCGAAATCCGGACGTACCCGGTGGTCGAGACCGTGCAGCGCGACGGTGTCTGCGCCGAGGTGCTGGCCCCGGCGCCACGCGGCGGCGAACGGCTGACGAAGGTCGCTGCGGAAATCGGCGTCGCGATCGCGGAAGGCCTCGGCGTCACGGGGATGCTGGCGGTGGAGCTGTTCGAGACGACGGACGAGCGGGTGCTGATCAACGAACTCGCCATGCGGCCGCACAACAGCGGTCACTGGACCCAGGACGGCGCCGTCACGAGCCAGTTCGAGCAGCACCTGCGTGCCGTGCTCGATCTGCCGCTCGGAGACACCTCGGCATCCGCGCCCTGGTCGGTGATGGTGAACATCCTCGGTGGGCCCGAAGACGGGGGTCTGGACGATCGTTTCGCGGCGGCGATGGCCGCGCACCCCGGCGCGAAGATCCACACGTACGGCAAGGCTCCCCGCCCGGGACGCAAGGTCGGGCACGTGACCGCGGTCGGAGACGACCTCGACGACGTCGCCTATCAGGCTCGGGCCGCGGCATCCGTCTTCCTCGGCTGAGGCGCCGGCCGGACAAGTGGGCTGCGCGCCGTTGCGGGGATCTTCCAGCCTCGCGGCCTAGCCTGGTGCAGTGACCCGGCCTGTGAATTCTTCCGACGCGCCCGTGGTCGGTGTGGTGATGGGCTCCGACTCCGACTGGCGCGTGATGAGCGACGCCTCGAAGGCGCTGACGGAATTCGGCATCGCCCATGAGGTCGAGGTCGTCTCCGCGCACCGCACGCCCGACAAGCTGCTGAGCTACGGCCGCGAGGCGCGCTCGCGGGGCCTGAAAGTGATCATCGCCGGTGCCGGCGGCGCGGCGCACCTGCCGGGCATGCTCGCCTCGCTCACCGCGCTTCCCGTCATCGGTGTGCCGGTGCCCCTCGCCACGCTGGACGGCATGGATTCGCTGCTGAGCATCGTCCAGATGCCCGCCGGGATCCCGGTCGCGACGGTCGCCATCGGAGGCGCGAAGAACGCAGGGCTGCTGGCGGCCCGCATCCTGGGTACCGCGGATGCCGCGATCGCCGACCGTGTCGAGTCCTACGCGCGCGACCTCGAGGCGCAGGTCGAAGAGAAGAATCGCCGCCTGAAGGAGTCGCTGTGAGCGTGACGAGCCCGCCCCGACCTCCGCAGCCGCGTGCGAGTCCGCGCATCACCGAGGGATGGATCCTCGAGGAGAGGCCGCTGCGCCACCCCGACCACTCGTCGCGTCAGGTCATGGCCCGCCGCGGATGGTGGCTCGTGGGCATGAACTTCCTCATCCCCGGCTCGGCCCAGATCCTCGCCGGAAGTCGCAAGCTGGGTCGGTTCGGGCTCGGTTCCACGCTGCTGCTGTGGGTGCTGGTGATTCTGACCGGCTTGTGCGCGCTGCTCTGGCAGCCGCTGCTCTTCACGCTCGCGACCAACTGGTTCGTCCTCCTCCTCGCGCAGGCACTGCTCATCGGCTACGCGGCGCTCTGGGCCTTCCTCGCCGTCGATACGATCCGTCTCGTCCGTCTGGTGAAGGTCGGTCCTGCGGCGAAGGTGGGCATCGCCGGACTGGCCGTCGTCCTGACGGTGCTCGCGAGCGGCACCGCGGCGTACGGCGCCCAGATCACCGGGGTCGTGCGCGACACGCTCGGATCGATCTTCGGCGCCAGCGCAGCGTCCGTCCCGCCCTCCGACGGGTACTACAACATCCTCCTCCTGGGCGCAGACAGCGGCGAGGGCCGCGACTCGATGCGCTACGACAGCATCTCGGTCGTCTCGGTGAACGCCACCAGCGGGGCGGTGACCATCACCGGGATCCCCCGGGACATGGTGCATGCGCCCTTCGCGGACGGAAGTCCGATGCAGGAGCTCTACCCCGACGGCTTCCAGGGCAAGAGCTCGTCGAGCTGCGGCTGGGGGAGCGGCATCAACCAGCTCACGAATGCCGTGCAGAACTGCCGCGACGACAAGGGCGCCGGCCTGTACCCCGATGCGGAGACCAACGGTTCCACCCCCGCGATCGAGGCGACGAAAGATGCCGCCGAGGGCATGCTGGGCATCAGCATCCCCTACTACGTCTTCATCGACATGGACGGCTTCGCCTCCCTCGTCGACGCACTCGGCGGAGTCGACATGAATGTCACCGAGCGTCTCCCCGAGGGGGGCGGACCCGCATACGAGGGTCAGCCCGCCGAGGATTGGGCGACCGGCTGGATCGAGGTCGGCCAACAGCACATGGACGGCGACACCGCGCAGTGGTACGCCCGTTCGCGCTACACGACCAGCGACTGGGACCGCATGAAGCGTCAGCGCGAGCTGCAGACGGCCATCCTGTCGCAGTTCACCCCCACCAATGTGCTCACCCGGTTCCAGGATGTCGCTGCTGCGGGTCGCGACCTGCTGCAGACCGATCTGCCCCAGTCCCTGCTGCCGTTCCTCTCGGACCTCGCACTCAAGGCCAAGGAGCAGCCCGTGACGACGATCGAGCTCACTCCGGAGCACGGCGTCGATCCCGATCGCCCCGATTACGCGTACGTGCACGAGATGGTCGCCGATTCGCTGCACCCGGCGACGGCGACGCCGGCGCCGGCGGGCTGAGAAGCCCGTGACCGCGACCCTGCGCGTCGTCCTCGATCAGCTCGTCCACCCGACCGAGCCCGATCTCGCGACGGCCACGCGCGAGCTCGCCCGCGCCCTCGTCGCAAGAGCGCCGTCCGATTGCGAGGTCGCGGGCATCATCCCCGCGGTGACGACCGACCGGAGGGATGCCGCGACCGACGCCGTGCCGGGGCTGGCCGAGATGCGCGCCCTCCCGCTGGCCCGGCGCGAGCTGGCCGGCGCATGGCAGCTGGGAGTGCCCTCGGGGGTGGGTGGGGGGCTCATCCACTCACCGACGCTGTTCGCCCCGCTCGTGCGGCACGATCGGGTGCACGATCACGACCAGACCGTCGTCACGGTGTGGGATCTGCGCGCGTGGGAGTCGCCCGACGAGTTGTCGCGCGGCATGATCACGTGGCAGAAGGGCATGCTGAAGCGCGCCGTGAAGTTCGCCGACGCCGTCGTCGTCCCGACGCATGGGATGGCCGACCGATTGAGTGAGCTGTCGAAGCTCGGCGACCGCATCCGGGTCATCTCGGGCGCCGCGCCCTCGGGTTTCTCGGTGCCCACCGACGAGGTGGGCCGGCGGCGCGATCTCGACCTCGTCGAAGGGTTCGTGTTGCTCTCCGGCTCCTCGGCGCCTTCGGACGCGCTCGCGGAAGGCTTCCGTGCGGTCGCGCGTCAGGGCGGCGATCTGCCCGTCGTCGTGATCGATGCGCCCGAGGGCGATGAGGCTGCGATTGTGGAACTGGCCGCTGCCGCGGGCATCCCCGAGCGGCGGATGCACGTCCGCGGGGCACTCGACGTGGGTGACCGCGGCGCTGTCTTCGGTGCCGCGGTGGCCTATCTCGCACCGTCGCGCCGGATGGTCTTTCCGTGGCGCGTCGTCGAGGCGCTCGCCGTGGGAGTGCCCGTCATCGCGGTCGACTCGCGCGTGCACCGCGACATGATCCTCGACGGGGGACTGCTCGTCGGTGGTGCCGAACGCACGGACGACGACGCCGAGGCGCTCGCTGCGGCCCTCGCGAGCGGACTCGGGTCCGCAGCATCCGTCGAGAAGCTCTCCGTGCTCGCGGCCGATCGCGGCCGGGCGTTCTCCTGGCGGGAAGCCGCCGAGCGCGTCTGGCAACTGCACGCCGACCTCTGAGTCGCGGAGATCGGCCAGGCCTTTCGTGTCTTCGGCGTGTCGTAACACGGATCTCACAAGAAACTTTGGTAATCAGCAGTAACATCCGCCACACTGGGCACATGACAGCCCTCTTCCCCAGGAGAGCTCGAACGCGGTTCGCCGCCTTCAGCAGCATCTTCCTCACCGTGGCCGCCCTGGTGATCGGTGTGGGTGTCCAACCTGCCGCGGCCGATCTGAACAGCGCGCGGCCTGTGGCGTCGTTGTCGTCGGCGGGCGTCGCGACCGACATCGTCAAGACGGCGGATCTGTCGAAGTTCCAGGCCGGCAACATCATCAGCGACGCGGTGTTCTTCAACAGCTCGACGATGAGTGCGGAACAGATCCAAGCATTCCTGCAAGCACGGGTGCCTTCGTGCCAGTCCGGTTACACGTGCCTGAAGGACTGGTACGACACCTCTCGAACGACGACCCCGGACGCGATGTGCGGCGCATACTCGGGCGGAACGCGGGAGCGCGCTTCGACGATCATCTACAAAGTGGCGCAAGCCTGCGGCATCAATCCCCAGGTCCTGATCGCAACGCTTCAGAAAGAGCAGTCGCTCATCACGGACGCGAACCCGAGCAGTCTCCAGTACAAGATCGCCATGGGGCAGGGATGCCCCGACACAGCCGCATGCGACAGCCGATACTTCGGATTCTTCAACCAGGTGTACGGCGCCGCCTGGCAGTTCAAACGCTACGCCAACCCTCCTGGCACGAGTCAGTACTTCACCTGGTACGCCCCGGGCAAGACGTGGAACATCCGGTGGAGCCCTAACGCGGCGTGCGGGTCCTCGCCCGTGTACATCCAGAATCAAGCCACGGCGAACCTGTACTACTACACCCCGTATCAGCCCAATGCATCGGCCATCCGTGCGGGCTACGGGATCGGAGACGCGTGCGGAGCGTACGGCAACCGAAACTTCTATCAGTACTTCACCGACTGGTTCGGGTCGGGTCAGGGAGAGCTGCTGGAGGTGCTGCAGGTGTCCGGGACCTCGGAGCGTTACCTCGTCAGCCAGGGCGGGCGATGGCGCCTCGGGACGCCGGAAGTCGCGGCACAGTTCACGTGGATCTCCGCGGTGCGAGACGTGAGCAGGTCGGAGATCGAGACATACCAGGACCGTGGCGCAGCCGATCGCGCCGTACGGACGAACACCGGGATCGTGTACGCCCTCGACAGTGGCCGGCGGCTGCGCCTGCGCGACGCGGCGCAGGTGTCTGACTTCGGGTGGGACTACGCAGCCCTGCCGGTAGCCAGTGATGCCCAGGTAGCACGTTACGGCGATGGCGGCTGGCTCGAGCGTGTCGTCAGCTCGAACGGAGCCTCGTGGCTCGTGCAGAGCGGTTCGCGCAGGCAGGTGGTCGATCTCGGGCTGCTCTCGCGGTACGGCATTCTCGCGCTGTCGACGAGCATCTCTGCTGCCATGGTCGCCGACTACCCGACGTCATCCCCCGTCATCGGTGCGGGGGTGTACCGGAATGGGACGAACTACCGGCTGCAGACGGACGGCGGCACCTACGTCCTGCCCGATGCAGCGAGCGGCACGGCACTTGCGCAGAACGCGTGGGAGCTCACTGCCGAATCCTTCGCCTATCTGCGAGCGAAAGCTCCGATGCCCGTGCGGATGACCGCGGGCGGCACGTCGTATGTGATGCTCGAGGGTGGCTGGCTGGAGGTGTCGGCGGCAGAGTACCCAGCCGGATTGACCTACGCGACACTCCCGGCGGGAGCGACCACGGGGCTCCCATCCGCGGGGCGGGTGACCGGACCACACTTCATCCGCGAACGATCGGACACTCAGACCTATCTTGTTTCGGGCGGCAGCATCCAGGCCGTCTCGGCCTCGGATCAGACGTGGATCACCCGGACGTTCGGAGTCAATCCGCGCGTGTGGGTCGGTCTGGACGGCACGATCGGCGACGTCACGACGCCGGAAGGTCTGGTGCGCACGAGCGCAGGACTCTTCTACCTCCTCGACGGAGCACGCGTCTATCGTCTCCGTGACTGCGCTCAGGTGTCGTCGTGGGGTGGGAACTGCGCCTCGCTCCCTCTCGTCAGCGATACGAAACTCGCCGGCTACGCGAACGCGGGCACCCTGCAGGCGCTGGTGCGAACTCCTGCCGGGACGATCTGGCTCGCTCAGGGCGGCCGGCTTCGGCAGGTGCTGGACCCCTCGATCCTCGCGGTGTACGGCATCCCGTCATCGACAAGCGCCGTCTCCGCAGCCACCGTCGCGAAGATCCCGGTAGGAGAACCCGTCCTGGGGGCCGGGGTCTACTCCGATGGGGCGTCGGCTCGCCTCGTCGGAACTCCTGCGGGAGAATACACGCTGACTGTCGAGCAGTTCGTCGGTTCGGTCGCGAGTGGCGTCCGTGCGCTCACGGCCGCCAGCTACGCGAAGGTCACCGTCGAGGGCGCCCTGCCGTCACGTCTGCGCAGCGATGGGAGGTCGTTCGTGCTCACCCGGGAGGGTTGGCTCGAAGTGTCCGCGGCGGCGTACGGCGGGGACGCGATGTTCACGCAGCTGCCATCCAAAGCGTGGTCGGGGATCACGGTGGCTGCGAACGAGCAGCGCCCGCACTTCGTGAAAGACGACGCGAGCGGGCAGGAGTACCTGGTGTCCGGCGGCGCTGCTCAGCCCGTGTCCGGTGCATCGGAGCGAGCGACCATCACATCCGTCTACGGTGTGCCGCCCAAGGTGTGGACTCTCGTCAGCGGAGCGCTGTCCGGTATCAAGATCAATCACGACATGATCGTGCGGGACGCGGTGGGCGCGGTGTACCTGATCGACGGAGCCACCCGCTTCCGCATGAGCGGGTGCGGTGCGGTGCCAGATTTCGGCAAGGACTGCGCCACGCTGCGGACGCTTTCGGCAGCGCAGCTCGGAGCACTCGCCGATGGTGGCGCTCTCGCTCCGCTCCTGCGGTCCGCTGATGGATTCGTGTGGCTGGTACAGAGCGGTACGCGGCGCGAGGTACCCGATCCCCGGGTGCTCGCGGTGTACGGCATCGGCGGTGCGGCGACATCCGTATCGACCCAGCTCCTTGCGCAGCTTCGAATCGGACCCCCGGTCGCGGTCGCCGGGGTATACGACGACCGGGCGGGTGATGTGCGCGTGGTCACCGGCGACGGGCGCGCGTTCACCGTCCCCCCGGCGAGTCGCGTCGGCGCCGTGATCTCCGCCGCCTGGGCGATCTCACCCGCGTCGGTGGACCTCCTGACGAGTCAAGGCGATCTCCCGACACGGATATCGACGGGGTCTCAGTCTTTCGTGCTGACCACCGAGGGATGGCTTGCGATCAACGCCGCCGACTATGCCCCGCGGGCCTTCGTCGCTATCGGCCCCCGGGGATCCGAAGGTCTGCCGTCTGCCGGATCGGAGTCACGACCTCACTTCGTCCGCGAGCAGTCCGACTCTCAGGTCTACCTCGTGTCGGGGGGGCTGTCTCCGGTCGCAGACGATGCCACTCGTGCATGGATCTCAGCGGCTTACGGTGTTCCGCCGAAGGTCTGGGTGGTTCCCAACGGCACACTCGGGTGAGGTGAGAGGGACCACTTCGCGGAGTACGTGCGTTCCGCCATCGGCGGCGGCCACGTTCAGGCCGACCGGCACGTTCCTCCGGTTCGAGCGAAAGGGAGTCAGGCGATCGGCGTCACATCTGCGAGACGCGGATGCTGGCGGTCCTTGTCCGAGAGATCGGCTTGGTCGAGCGGGATCGGCCACGGCACCGCGGTCGTCTCATCGGCGAGATTCAGGAACGTGTATCGCGCCTGCGGCGTCCAATGGTCGTTCACGAGGTAGGTGTATGCCGTGTCGGGTTCGAGGGTCTGGAATGAATTGCCCACACCACGGGGAACGAAGATGGCCTTCGACGGATCGATCTCCGTGGTGAACACGCGGCCGAAGCCGTCGCCCGCGCGCAGGTCCACCCAGGCGCCGAACACGCGTCCGGTCGCTACCGAGATGAACTTGTCCCACGGCTCGGCGTGAATGCCGCGAGTGGTCCCCACGTTGCGATTGAACGAGATGTTGTTCTGGACCGGCCCGAGATCTGGCAGACCGAGTGTCATCATCTTCTCCCGCTGCCAGTTCTCCTTGAACCAGCCGCGGTTGTCGCCGTGCACGGGGAGATCGAAGAGGAGGAGGCCGGGAATCGTCGTCTCATGGGCGGCGAGCGCCTTACCGTACTCCATGCTCACTGCCCCACGATCGCGTACTTGGCCTCAGCTTCGGCCTTCTGCGGCCGCCACCACGATTCGTTGTCGCGGTACCAGGCGACCGTCGCCTCCAGACCCGCGCCGAAGTCGCGGAACTCGGGCTCCCAATCCAGCTCGTCGCGCAGCTTCGTCCAGTCGATGGCATAGCGGCGATCGTGGCCGGGGCGATCCACGACGAGGTCGTACGCGTCAGACGGCTGACCCATAGTGGAGAGGATCATCTCCACGACGTCTCGGTTGGACTTCTCCCCGTCGGCGCCGATGAGGTAGGTATCTCCGATCGTCCCGCGCTCGAGGATGCGCAAGACCGCCGACGAGTGATCGTCCGCGTGGATCCAGTCGCGGACGTTGCGGCCGTCCCCGTACAACCGTGGGCGGACACCATCGATCACGTTGGTGATCTGACGCGGAATGAATTTCTCGACGTGCTGGCGCGGACCGTAGTTGTTGGAGCAGTTGCTGATCGTCGCCTGCACCCCGAACGACCGAACCCACGCGCGCACGAGGAGATCGGAGCCCGCCTTCGTCGATGAGTACGGGCTCGACGGGTTGTAGGGAGTGTGTTCCGTGAATCTTTCGGGGTCATCGAGATCGAGGTCGCCGTACACCTCATCGGTGGAGATGTGGTGGTAGCGGACGCCCGTCGCCCGGGCGGCTTCGAGCAGGGTGAAGGTGCCGACGAGGTTGGTCTGCACGAACGGCGCAGGACCGCTGAGCGAGTTGTCGTTGTGCGATTCCGCGGCGTAGTGGACCACGGCATCATGCTCAGCGAACAATGCGTTCACAAGTTCCGCGTCGCATATGTCGCCCTGGACGAAGCGGAACCGATCCTCGGGGAGGCCCTCGAGCGAAGCGAGGCTGCCGGCGTAGGTGAGTTTGTCCAGGACGGTAACGGCACTATCGGTGTTGGCGAGCACGTAGTGCACGAAGTCCGATCCGATGAAACCCGCGCCGCCGGTCACAAGAAGGTTATCCATTCCGCGGAGTTTACCCGGTGCCGCGCTCGTTTCCCGCCGGGAAGCGCGTCCGGCCCCGCGGGGCGTGCGGGCTCGCCGCGGGCGGCTGACTTGTCTCGATGCGCCCGATCGATGAGACTGGCTTCATGCGCGGCATCGTTCTTGCGGGGGGCACCGGCTCTCGCCTCCACCCGATCACACTCGGCATTTCCAAACAGCTCGTGCCGGTGTACGACAAGCCGATGATCTATTACCCGTTGACGACGCTGATGCTTGCGGGCATCCGCGACATCCTGATCATCACGACGCCGCAGGACGCGGAGCAGTTCCAGAGACTTTTGGGAGACGGCTCGCAATTCGGGATCTCGCTCACCTACACGCAGCAGCCGTCACCGGACGGATTGGCTCAGGCATTCACGCTCGGAGCCGACCACATCGGTAACGACTCGGTGGCGCTGGTCCTGGGGGACAACATCTTCTACGGCCCTGGAATGGGGTCGCATCTCAGGGAGTATTCGGATCTCAGCGGTGCTGCCGTGTTCGGATACTGGGTAGCGGATCCCACGGCGTACGGTGTGGTCGAGTTCGACGCACAGGGGAAAGCGCTGTCGATCGAGGAGAAGCCCTCTCAGCCGAAGAGCAACTACGCCATCCCCGGTCTCTACTTCTACGACAGTGACGTCGTCGAGATCGCGAAGAACCTCCGCCCCTCGGCTCGCGGTGAGTTGGAGATCACGGACCTCAACCGCGTCTACCTGGAAAGAGGCGATCTGAAGGTCCAGATCCTCCCTCGGGGAACGGCCTGGCTCGACACAGGGACGTTCGACTCCCTGAACGAGGCCACGGAGTTCGTCCGCACCGTGCAGAAGCGTCAGGGCCTTTCGATCGGATCTCCGGAGGAAGTCGCCTGGCGGATGGGGTTCCTCAGCGACGACGAGTTGCGGGAACGCGCGCGTCCGCTGGTGAAGAGCGGATACGGCAAGTACCTGCTCGAGATCGTCGAGCGCGGCGCGATCCGCTGACGAGCGGACGGGACTTCAGCCCCTCGCCATCACCTCGTCGATGACCGTTGCGTCTCCCCAAACTCCGGGAGAGTCGTAAGGACGGTCGGGAAAGGCTCCGTACTCGAGAGAGAGCGGGAGGTCGTTGTCCCTGATGAACTCCTCCACCTTGTCCGCAAGAGAGACCGGCACGCCGGAGCAGCAGTTCAGCGTGCCGACGACATCGGGGGCGTCCGTGAGCGCCGCTATCTGACGCCCCAGCTCCTCGACGCGGATGAAGTCGTACAGGTTCTTGCCGGAGGTGAACGGGAACACCGTCTTTCCCGCGTCCGCGGCTTCCAACAGCTTTCTGAAGATGGAGTTGCTCCGGCGGTCGTCGCCGTAGATGTAGTACGCCCTCGCCCAGGCGAGACTCGTGGCTGAGGGAACGGCGAGGGGCAGGGCGCGCCGAAGGGCGTCCTTGGCGATTCCGTACGAGGACGACGGGCTGGTGGGCGTGGTCGCGTCGATCGCTCCCTCCCAGTAGCCGACCTCATGCATCGTGCCCAGGGCGACGATCCGCGGGCATCCCGCCGCCGCTGCTGCGGTGAGAAATCGGTAATGAGCGGAGAGTTGGCCCAGGTGTGCCGGCGAATTGTGCACGAACCCGTCCTGCCAGGCCAGGTGGACGATCGCCTCCGCAGATCCCCACGTGCTCGCATCGAAGTCGGGGGACAGGAAGTCGATCTCGACACGTGCGGCGCGAGGATCCGTCGCTGCGGAAGAACCCGGGCGGACAACCGCGAGCACGTCGTGCCCGCGGTCGATCAGCGCCTTCACCACATGAGGACCGAGGTAGCCACCGGCGCCGGTGACCACGACGCCAGAGCGAGAGGGGTTTGTCAACGCTTCACCATTTCCATCGCGCGTCCATCGGACTGCGGACGTCGGTGCGAGGATATCCGATTCCCGGAGCGCGACCCCCATGGGCGATCTGTCAGACGCCCTGTATTAGGGTGAGCAGGTTGGCTGAAAGACGTGGGAGCGCGGTGGATACGAAACCTCGATACGAGCGGCTGGCCGCTACGCAGTTCACGCGCACGGATGCGTCCGGGCTGAAGCTGGACGTGGCCGGCGGCAAGATCAGAGAGCTGTTCCAGCGGCGTGAGCTCCTGTCTCTGCTCGTGCGCCGAGACCTTCAAGCGCGCTATCGGGATAGCGTCCTCGGTTTTCTGTGGACGGTGATCCGTCCGATCATCGTCTTCCTCATGTATTACGTGGTGTTGGGGAAGTTTCTGCGCGCGGCAGAAGGCGTGCCCAACTTCGCTGTCTACCTGTTCGCGGGGCTGACGCTCTACGGGCTGTTCGCTGAGATGGTGGTGGGTTCCACCGGCTCCATCCTCGGCAACTCCGGGCTGGTCAAGAAGATCTACCTCCCACGCGAGATCTTCCCGCTCGCCAGCATCGGTGGCGCCGGCTTCATGTTCCTGGTGCAGTGTCTCGTGCTCCTCGCCGCGGCCGCCATCTTCCGCGCGCTTCCGTCCAACCTGTGGGACATGCTGTGGTTCTTCCCGTCCGTGGCCCTGATCTTCGTCTACGGACTGGCTATCGGGCTGTTCCTCTCGGCGGTCAACGTCTATCTCCGAGACGTGCAGTACTTACTGGACCTCGTCGTGATGCTCGCCATGTGGGCCTCGCCGATCGTCTACTCATGGCAGATGGTGAAGAGCGCGTTCGCGAGCTTCGATCTGCCCGCCTGGGTATTCGAGATCTACCAGAACAACCCGATCACGCTCGGCGTTCTCGGCTTCCATCGCGCCTTCTGGTCCGGTGGCACTGTTGATGACTACCCGGCCAACCTCGGGCTCCGCATGCTCATCGCGTTTCTCATCGGGGTCGTGCTCGTCTTTCTCGCCCATCGAGTGTTCAAGCGCTTGCAGGGTAACTTCGCGCAGGAGATGTGATGGTCGTCGCCAACAAGCCGGGCCCCGTCGTCGTACGGGTGGAAGATGTGTCCAAGACGTTCCAGGTCCGCAAAGACAACACCCTCAAGGATCGCGTTGTCCACCTCGGCAGACTGGGGCGAGAGCATCGAGAGCGGTTCACCGCGGTCGATCACGTCTCGCTCGATATTCAGGCCGGTACCACGGTGGGGCTGCTCGGCGCCAACGGTTCAGGCAAGAGCACGCTGCTGAAGCTGATCGGTGGCATCCTGGCCCCGACGACGGGCACCATCTCCAGCCGCGGGCGCACGGCTGCCTTGCTGGAGCTGGGTGCTGGTTTCCATCCGGATCTCAGCGGACGCGAGAACGTGTACCTGAATGCGGCCATCCTGGGACTGAGCCGCGAACAGGTCGATCATCAATTCGATGCCATTCATGAGTTCAGCGGCATCGGCGACTTCATCGACACGCAGGTCAAGTTCTATTCGTCGGGGATGTTCGTCCGCCTCGCCTTCGCGGTCGCCATCCACACCGATCCGGACGTCTTGCTGGTCGACGAGGTGCTCGCGGTCGGTGACGAGGCGTTCCAGCGGAAATGCATGGAGCGTATCGCCCAGTTCAGGTCTGAAGGGCGCACGATCATCCTGGTCTCACATTCCGCATCACAGGTGCAGGAACTCTGTGACCGGGCCGTGGTGCTCAAGGACGGTCATATCGTGTTCGACGGCGATGTCAATCAGGGCGTCGCGGCGCTCCGCGATGTTCTCGAGGGCCGAAGGCTCGGAGAACTGCACGAGCGCGCAGCCGAGAGGATGATCGAGGTGACGGCCATCACCTTGCACGACGACCGAGGGCACGAGGTCGTTGGAGTCGGCGTGGGGGAGCCGCTGACGCTGCGGATCCACGTGCATGCTCACCAGGCGATGCCACGCTGGGCGGCGGGGTTCAGCATCGATACGGTGACGGGTCAGATGACCATCGCCTCGAATACGGAGCGACTCGGCATCAGCTTGCCGGCAATCGATGAAGGCGACTCCCACGTCGACTTCAGGATAGAGAACGTCTATCTGGGTGCAGGTCAGTACTACATCAATGCCAACGTGTCCGAGGTCATCGACATCAACTCGCACGTCCTCATGCAGGGGCGGATGTTCACGGTCCATTCCGACACGACCACCCTCGGCTCCGTCGCGGCCCGGATCACCGCCGCGAGCTGAAGTTCAGCGGCCGCGGCGCACTCGCGATCTGAGCCGTCCGACGATCCGCACCGGTGCCGACAGCCGCCATGACGTGCTCTCGCGGACGCTGTCCAACTCGTCGCGGGTGCTCACGAGTTTGTCGCGCACAGCCCCGAGCCTGTCGCGCACGGTTCCCAGTTGCCTGTCGAGCTCGAGGGTCTTCGCCTCGAGCATCTCGATGTGCTGGACCCGTCCCACCTCCAGCGGGTCGACACCTGACGTCGGATGGTCCGCGGCGCGCTTCGGATCCACGCAGAACCTGATCAGCGGCTCAAGCGCGACATCCCACTGATAGCGCTCCCCGAACGCTCTCACGTTCGCGCGGAGCTTCTCGGTGTCGCTGTTGAACAGGGTCCGTTCCAAAGCCGCGGCGAGTGCATCCACGTCTTCCGCAGCGACGACTTCGCCGAGGTTGTTGTCGCGGATGAGCGGCGCGAATCCATCGCCGTCGGTCGCGACGATGGGCAGACCAGCCCAGAGATAATCGAGGATTCGCGTGCGGAAGCTCAGAGCGGTTTCCACGTGACTGAAATGAGTACTGACGCCCACGTCGGCGTCCAGCAGGTAGTTGATCCGGTCGTCGTAGTCCGTCCAGCCCATGTTGAAGAAGACATGGGTGTCTGTGAGGCCGAGCTCCTCCGAAAGACTCAATGCCTGTGCCGCCATCTTCGAATCCTGCACAGCCGCGTTGGGATAGGTCATCCCCAGGAAATACAGCTTCACCTCGGGGTGGGACTGCGAAAGCTGGCGCACCGCTCTGATCAGGGTCAGCGGGTCGAACCAGTTGTAGACGCCACCGCCCCAGAGGATGATCTTGTCGTCGGGGCCGATTCCGTCCACCGCCCCGCGGATGCCGTGTCGAGTCTGGCTCGGGACATCGTCCGATACACCGAACGGCACGACATCGATCAGGGTGCGCAGGCTGTGGTCCGCATCGTAGACAGCCGGATTGATCCGCTCGATAGCGCCGAGATGTCCGAGCCAGAAATCGCGCTGCTTCTCAGAGGCGCACATCACGAAGTCCGCGCGGCGCAACTGGGTCGTCAGCATATCCACGCAGTACTTGGTGAGGAAGCTGCGTCCCTCCGGAGTTTCGTCTTTGGCGGACTCCAGCACCTCGAGGTGGAGCGGGTCGTAGACATCGGCGACGATCACGACGTCGGTTTCCGCCAGCCAGGGATTCAGCGCGAACACCTCGCCCTGGGCGATGACGACGTCGGCCCACTCCACCTGTCGACGCAACTCGTCGCCGTCGACGGCGAGCACCTCGAAGTCATCGTTTGACAGAGACGCCTCTCTGATCGAGACGAGTCGGACTTCGGTGACCGCTGAAAGCCGCTTCGCCATCTCCCAGGCGCGGATCGCGGGCCCACCCATCTTGCGACCGAAGGTATCGGGACTGACGATCAGGATGCGTCGGGGCCCGTTCGAGGGGGAGGGCTGAGTGGGCACATGCATGGACGATTCTCCCGGTTCGAGGTGGCATGACACGACTGTGTGCCGGGGTGCGGGAGACGCGTTCCGGGACAAGCCACAGGCGAACACGATCCTATCCGGCGCTGTGGCGCCAGGCACGAGGGCGCGCGTGTCGGGGAGTCGAGCAGACGGGGTGCCTGCAGGTGCGACGGTTATACTCGTGCGGAATGTCCAGGCCGTGAGGAGCCCCGTGAAGCGCATCGCCTTTTACCTGTTCTGGGAAAAGGAAGGGGTCGTCGACCGCTACATCCCATACTGCCTGGAAAAGCTCCGCGAGCACGTCGAGCAAGTGATCGTCATCTCCAACGGACCCGTATCGCCGAGCGGCCGTGTCGAGTTGGAGCGAGTAGCCGACGAGGTATGGGAACGGGAGAACATCGGCTTCGATGTCTGGGGTTACAAAGAAGCCCTGGAGCGCTTCGGTTTCGAGCGGCTCGAGGAGTATGACGAGGTCATCCTCCTGAACTACACACTGTTCGGGCCGGTCTACCCCTTCTCCGAGATGTTCGAGAAGACGGATTCCTGGGACGTCGACTTCTGGGGTATCACCGAGCACGGCGAGGTCGATCCGCACTACTTCGCGACGGGAGGTGTGCTGCCTCGTCACATCCAATCGCACTGGCTCGCGGTACGCAGGTCGCTCCTGGTCTCGCCCGCATTCCGCCACTATTGGGCGACGATGCCGATGATCACGAGCTACGAGCAGTCCGTCGACCGGCACGAAGCACGCTTTGCGAAGTACTTCGAGGAACGCGGATTCAGCTGGGATGTGGTGTACCGCTGGACCGATTTCCCTGGTGACAATCCGGTCCTGGACGACGTCGTGCAACTGACTGCGGAACGATGCCCCATCGTGAAGCGGCGCACATTTTTCCACGACCCGCTCTACATGTCCGACCATGCGATCATCGGTCGGGACGTCATCGACATCCTGGAGAAGACCTCGGATTACCCGCTGGAGCTGATCTGGGAGAACGTCGCTCGCACGATGGAGCCGCGAGTCGCCGCGACCAACTTCTCTCTGCATCGGATCTACTCCGACGCCCTCGAGGTCACAGAGGAACAGCACGCACGCACCCGCGAAATGCACGCGCTGGTTGCGATCCACTGTTTCTACGCGGACATGATCGACGAGCTCATGGACTACGCGGAGCGACTGCCGTGTCGGCGTCATGTCGTCGTCACGACGGATACGGAGCAGAAGCGCGCGCTGCTGGAGACGGCGCTCTCTGCGCGTGAGGTGCCGTCTTTCGAAGTCCGAGTGACGGAGTCCAACGCCGGTCGGGATGTGTCCGCCTTCCTGCTCGGCTGCGCGGACCTCCTGCGCAGCGACGACTACGACATCGTCGTGAAGTTGCATTCCAAACGCTCTCCGCAGGACGGCGCAGTCGTAGGCGGATGGTTCAAGCGCCACCTGTTCGGCAACCTCCTGCACTCGGAGAACTATGCCGTCAACGTCGTGAATCTGCTCGCGGAGCGGCCCGAGATCGGGATGCTCATCCCTCCGATCATCCATATCGGCTTCCCCACGATGGGTCAGGGATGGTTCCTGAACAAGCAGCCTGCCGCCGCATTGTGCGAGCGACTCGGCATCAGTACCCCTCTTGACGAGTCGACGCCGTTGTCCGCCCTCGGTTCCATGTTCATCGCACGGCCTCGGGCGCTTCGCACACTCGTCGACGCCGGCCTGACCTGGTCGGACTTCGAGAATCAGCCATATGGGGATGGGTCGATCGCCCACGTCATCGAGCGTCTCTTCACATACTCCTCTCTGAGCACGGGCATGCCCGTGTACACGGTGCAGAGCACCGACCTCGCATCGATCAACTACCCGTTCCTCGAATTCAAACTTCAGAATCTCAGCCAGGGCCTCCCGGGTACCGTCATGGAGCAACGCGCCTACCAGGAGCGGCTCCTCGTACCGCCGACCATCGTGGGCATGGGCAAGCGCGTCGTGCAGATGAGGTTCCCCCGTCTCACGCATGCGTTCTACCCCGCCTTCGACGCCAGCCGGAGGACTTATCGGCGGGTGTGGGCGGCTCGGCGTGCGCCGAAGCGGAGCGGGACGTGAGTGGTGCGCGCAACGGCCCGTTGACGCTCGCGCTGGCATTCGACCCACGGTCGAACTCGCTTGATTTCCTCCGATGGTTCATGGCGTTCCTCGTGATCTTCTCGCACGCCGGGCCGGTCGCCGGGTTGTACGGCGGGGAAGATCTGGGAGTCCAGATCTCAGACGAGCAGTCGTTGGGTGGCGTCGCCGTCGCGGGATTCTTCTTCTTCTCGGGCTTCCTCATCACCAAATCGCGCCAGGGGCGCTCGACGATCTGGCGATACTTCTGGCGTCGCATTCTGCGCATCATGCCCGGGTTCTGGGCGGCGCTGATCCTCACCGTTCTCGTCATGGCACCCCTCGCGTGGCGCGTCGTGTACGGGACCTTCGACGGTTACTGGTCAACGGTCGTCGAGTCGCCGAAAACCTACTTCTCCGAGAACATGTTCCTGACACTCAGCCAGCGGAACATCGCCGGTCTCGGAGAAACGGTGCCGTACTTCACGCTCCACGGCGCACGGGACTGGAACGGCTCGGCGTGGACCCTGTCGTACGAGTTCCTCTGCTACATCGTCGTAGGGCTCCTGGGTCTGTTCGGCGCGCTGGCTTCGAAGCGGTTCGGTACGGCTTTCGCGGTCACCGTGATCGGCCTGAACGCCCTGCAGTGGCTGGGCGCAGGCGACATCGCGGGACTGAACAGAGTCTTCGCCGATCCGTTCATGCTGATGTTCTTCGCGCCGTTCGCGTTCGGCATGCTCTTCGCGCTGCACGGCGACAAGATCCCGATTGACGACCGGGCCGCGATCGGGATGCTCGGTCTCGGTCTTTTCACTTATGCCTTCGGCGGGTGGAACGTCCTCGGACAGTTCGGGTTCCTCTATTTCCTCATGTGGTGCGGTGTACGTCTGCCGCTGACGCGGTGGGCGCGGTTCGGCGACTTCTCGTATGGGATCTACATCTACGCCTGGCCGATCATGACTCTCGCGACCTACTTCGGTCTGCAGAAGCATGGCGGTGTGATCTACCTCCTGACGGTCGTCGTCGTCGTGCACATCGTGGCGATCGCCTCATGGCATCTCATCGAGAAGCCTGCGATGTCGTTGAAGGACTGGACGCCGAAATGGCTCGCCGCCTTCCTGCGACTACTCTCGCCCCTCACCCTCAGCGCGAAGCGAAAGATCGTGAACCCTGACTTCTCGTCGACCCGATTCGCGGATTCGCTCCGCGCGAGCGACGGACCGGGCTCGTGAGTGCCAGTTCTCCGCTGCATTCGCTGCACAGCGTGGAGCAGGAGAAGCCGCGTTCCCGGGGGCGACGCGTCCTCTACTTCGTGCCGCTGTCCCTCCTCATGATCGCGGTCGTCGTGATGACGGGCATCGGCGTCGGCACGCAACAGGCATCGCTGGCGCAAGCGGACCAATTACGCGAAGAGGTCCTCACGCAGTCATCGCAGCAGAGTTCTCTGCCCGAGACGTGCGTGGCGGAGGACTTCGCGGCGCACCCCGCCGACATCTGGGCGGGGGATCGGACCGCTGCGTCCGAGCAGGTGTTCGCCGAGCATCCTGAGACCGGGGGCATGCGCGTCGAGGGACGAGACGGATTCGAGTTCTGGGGCGACCAGCAGTCGTACAACATCTCGCAGGCGCTGGGACGAGCTCCCTGGCTCGACGAGCAACTGTCGCAATGGCTCGCGTATTTCAGTGCCCTCGACGAGGATCTGCAGAGGGACGGCCGTGACCTGGTGATCGTGGTCGCCCCCGCGAAGTGGGAGCTCTATCGGGAGAAGCTGCCCGAGTGGGCGGATGACATCCAGGGCTTCACCCATCTGGAGCAGTTTCTCGCACTGTCGGGGGATCTGCCCGTCGTCGACGCGCGCGGGGCGATGAAGGAGGCGAAGAGCGAAGGTCCCGTCTACTCAAAGGTGAACACCCACTGGACTCCGTACGGTGCATACGCGGCGTGGCAACAGACGGTGGCTTGCGCCGCGTCCCTCTATCCAGATTCGGTGTGGTCGCAGGTGAAGGTCCCCGAGATGAGCGGTATCGCGCTCGGCGTGGCGCCGAACGAGTTCACGCCTTACGGGAACACCTCGACGGCGAACGACTGGGCGACGCCCATCCTCCCTCCTGCGGCGCCGGTCCGCTCCACCATCACGGGGACCGACGGCGTGCCCAAGGACGGCCCCTCGGACGGCACGGTCGGCCTCCTCGATATGCCCGCTCAGACGTCATCGGCGTCCGGCGTCGGGCGGGCGCTGATCATGCGCGACTCGATGGGTGAGGCGCTCGCCCCGACGTGGTCGCAGGCGTTCGAGCAGACCTGTCAGCTGCGCCACAACCTGGATTACCCTGAGCAGCGCCCCGATGTCGTCGCCGAGGCGGCGAGATGTGACGCGGACACTGTCCTCTACGTCTTCGCGGAGCGCTACTTCGCCCAGGTTCCTCCGGCTCTGCCCGGCGGGTCTTGAGGACTCAAGGAGTCTCGGGAGTCGGTTGAGACCGCCGGATCGTGCGTGTCTCGCCGAGGTCGGCGCGATCGCCGTCCCCTGTTGGTTTGCCTGAGAGATGGTCCGGCGCCGTCTGCGTGCGGCTCAAGACGCCGGCGACGACCATGAGCAATGCGGCGAACGCCGCCGAGCCCAGGACCCAGATCACGTCGGGCGACACCGGCACATTGCTCCACCACCACTCGACTCCCTGGTTGAGATCGAAACCGGGCGCGTCCGTGCCGGTGAGATAGCGGCGCATCGTCGTGTGCAGGGCCAACGCGTTGGCGCCGGCGAGCCCGATGACGATGATCCATCGCTGCGCGCGAGACGTCTCGAAGCGAGGATCGCCGGCGCCGAAAAGCAGCACACCGATCATGAGCACTTGCAGAGGCAGAACATATCGCGGTTGCACGAGGGTGCCGACCTCGACGCCGTTCTGAACGATGACCCAGCTGGGCACCATCACGAGCGCGACACCGGCGAGGATGACGACCAGGTTGGCCCGGACGTCACGGGGCCGTGACAGACTCCAGAACGCGACGGCACCGCAGAGGACCAGCGTGGTGAACCACACCACGGCTGGCATCTTCGTGTCACCCCAGCCGAGCGCTTGAACGCCGAAGTTGCCGACCCACAGCTGGGGAATGTCGATGATGGTGCGGATCAGGCCGCTGACGATGTCTACGCGCTCGGGGCGCACACCTGCCATTTCCCCTTCAAGCGCTGAACCGACCTGATTGGAGCCCAGGTAGAAGGCTGCACCCATGGCCACCGCCGTGAGGGGCAAGAGGAGCAAGAGGAGATATCGCCGAGTGCGTTCGAAAGAAATGATGGCCGCGAGAACAGCGCCGAATGCCACGTAGACGGCCGAGTCCCCACGGGAGCCTGCGCCCATCAACGCGGCGACGAGCGCAAGGCCGCCGAGCGCAACGCGTCGTTGCCACGTCGGCGCTCGGAAGTACCCGGCCATCGCCACCCAGAGCGTGCCGGCGGACACGATCGCCCAGCCGCTCGGATTGACGCTCGCGATGAGGAAGATCCCGGTGGGGATCGTCGTGAGCAGGAGCCCCCACAGCATCGGGGCGCGCAACCTCCTGTCGACGAGGAGGTAGACGCCGGTGGCGAGTGCGACGGCGAGAAACGAGTTGAACACACGCATGATGAGAACGGATGTCTGCACGTCGGCCGAGGAGAAGATGCTCATCGTCGCGTAGTAGATCGGCGGGTAGAGACCCTCGAAGTTCCCGTGTGCCGTGGTGACGAGACCGGACGGCTGCGTGTCGCAACGACCGCTGTGCTCCGGCACGAACGCGAAGCAGACAGACGAGTTCACGACCTCGTCCAAAACCACGCGTTGACCGGGATCGTCCGAGTTCTCGCACAGGCCGGGGCGCTCGCCCTGGGCGCACCAGATGCTCGTCATGTGGAAGTTGTCGTCTGGGCTCGCACCGACAGGCGACGCGAAGCTCCAGCCGATCAGCGCGATGAAGCCCAACAGTGCGACGACGAGCACTCTGCCGACGGGGACGTGATTCGCGAGCCTGTCGGTTTCCGCATGATCGAAGCGCGCGCTGACAGGACCCGTCGAGAAAGGCATGGGGGCCAGTTTATGCGGCAGATCCTGAGGATCCGTCGTGCTCGTTCTCCGAGTCGACAGGAGAGTCGGGCTCCTCGAGGAAGCGTACCCGGTCGTCGAGAAGCGCCACCCGCTCGGCGAGCGTGCGTGTCCTCTCCTCGCTGCGCGTGAGCTCGGTGGACTGCTGGATGCACACCAAGAACAGCACGACGATGCCGACGAAGAAGACGAGATTGATCGGCACGTCGATGCCGAGCGCCGACGCGAGCGCTTCCAGGATCGACGGGAAGACAGCGACGAGCAAGCTCAGCGTGCCGGCGATCAGCCACCAGAACGTGTGTCGCTCGCGTAGCTTGCCTCTTCGGAGAAGTTCGACGACGACGACGAGGATCAGCAGCGCACCGACGATCCCGAGGAGATAGCGGGTCAGAATCATGACGTGAGCGTCGACGTGCGCGGACGGAGGAACGCGATCACAAGAGCGAAGAAGGCACGACCGAGATAGATCGCAGACTTCAGCTGGTTATGCGAGGGTCTTCCGCCCGCGCGCTCCCGCATCGCCACTCCCACCTGGGTGAAGCGAAGGCCCTCGCGGTGACCGATGACGAGTGACTCGATGGTGTCACCGAGATACTCCGCGGGAAAATCCTGCGCATAGAGAGCGATAGCCCGGGGCCCGTGCGCCTTGAACCCCGAGGTCGTGTCGGTGAGTTCCGTTCCGAGCGCGCGGCTGAGGGTGCCGGAGAGGAATCGCATGGCCCATCTGCGCGGCCCACGCACCGCATAGTCGCCCTCGCCGGCAAACCGGGCGCCGATGGCCACGTCGTACGATGCGAGCTGACCGATCAGCGCCGGGACGTCGGCAGGGTTGTGCTGCCCGTCGGAATCGAGCTGGACGGCAGCCGGGATGCCGTTTTCCAGGGCGTAACGGAAGCCGAGTCGCATCGCGCCACCCACACCGAGATTGAACGGAAGCTCGAGCACCCGGGCGCCGGCCGCGCGAGCCTGCTCGACGGTCGTGTCCGTCGAGCCGTCGTTCACAACGAGCACGTGGACCCCGGGGAGGGTCTCACGGACCTCGTTGATCACCTGCGCGATCACCTCCGCCTCGTTGAAGGCGGGCATGACGACCAGAACCTGGTCTAGGGAATACACCATGGGTGCCAGTATATGGTTGGCCGTTCAGGGCAACCGATGCGCGTCACGCCGCGAATACATGGCTCAGCAGGACCGTGGCGGCAGACCAATGGCCACGTCCGATCGCACTCGGGATCTTCGACAGCGCGTTGAGCCGGGAGGTGATTCGCAGCCGTGCAGCGCGGGCTGCCCGCTGCCACCCGACATCGCGCAGACGCGTCACTGCCGTCCGATAGAAGTCACGCTCTTCGACGAATCTCGTGCCGTCGCTGGCCGTGTACGAGGATGCGCTCGCCGAATGCCGTCGGTATTCGAATGCGGGGACAGACGATGCCACAAGACGCCCACCCGCGAGCAGAATGTCCATCTGCAGCGCGAGGTCCATCACTATTTCGTATCTGTCGGTGAAGCGGAACCGGCGAAGCACATCGGCTCGCCAGCAGATGGCCGGGAAGTACGTCCAGTTGCCTCGCATCAGGGTCGTTGCGAGGAGGTCTCCGCTCAGCGGTGTCGGTCCCGATATCCGGGGCCGCACCAGCGCCTTGACGCGGTCCGCCAACGGGCGGGCCTCGTGGCCGTTCTCATCGATGACGACCACAGCAGGTTGCACGTATTCCGGCCGGCCCCCGTCGCCGATGAGTGACCGCACTTCCGTCACGTAGGTGGGGAGGAGGCGGTCGTCGCACCCTGGGATGGCGAGGTACTCGTTACGGGCGAGTTCGATGCAACGGTCGAACGTCCTGCTCACCCCGAGGTTCTCCGGGTTGCGCTCCAGGCTGATCCGCGCGTCCCCGAGCCCTTGCACCCACTCGGACGGATCCCATTGCGGATAGCAGTCGTCGACGATGACGAGGCGCCAATCGGGATCATCTTGGGCGAGGACGCTCAGCACTGCTTCCTTGAACTGTGCGGGGTCCCCGTAGAAGGGCATGATGATGTCGATCGTGCCTGCCTTCACTCCCCGGCCCCTTCTGAATCCCTGGCATACTTGCCGAACCGCTCCAGCATCATGGTAGGCCAGACGTGTGGACGGCCGCGCTGGGGCGCTAGCGAGGAAGCAGGGTCTATGGCATCGGGAGTTGAGCCGGCTTCGGGTCGCAGACCAGGTCGCGGACTCCTTCTCGTGCTCACCGCGACTGCCATCTCCGCAGCCAGCAGTTTCGTGGTTCTGCTCGTGGTCGCTCCGGCGCTCGGGCCAGCCGGTTACGCATCTTTCTCGGTGTACTGGGCGGCGTTGTTCATGGCGGTGGGCATCCTCTTCGGCGTGCAGCAGGAGGCGACGCGTGCCGTGTCGGACGCTCGCCCGGCGACGTCGGAGAACATCAGGGGTGCGTCTGTGCTCCGGTTCGCGGGGGTGCTGAGCGCCGCGCTTCTCATACCCCTGCTGGCCGCCGGCCTCCTCTTGGCGGGTCCGCTGTTCGGTGCGGCGAACAGCGCGTGGGCCTACCCTCTCGCGATCGCCGTCGCCGCTTACGTCGGCGTTGCCGCGGTGAACGGGGTGCTCGCGGGAAGCGGGAGGTGGGGAGCGTTCGCGGCGATTCCCTTGATCGACGGAATCCTGCGTCTCATCCTGGTCGCCGGTGTGCTGTGGACGGGGGCCGATGGGACGGCGCTGGCGTGGGCGGTCGCGGTCCCGTTCCCCGTTTCGCTCCTGCTCGTCGGTACCGCGCGCTGGCGTTCATTGCGTGCTCACTCGGTCGTCGACGAGTCGTATCGCTCCCTCGGCATGAACGTCAGCCGCACGGTCATCGCCTCGACCGCGAATGCGGTCCTCGTGAACGGTTTCCCGGTCGTCCTCTCCATCGTCGCCGGCGACGACCGCGTCGCGCTCGGAATCGTCATCCTCGCGCTCACGCTGACCCGCGCGCCGATCCTTGTGCCCCTGACGGCGCTTCAGAGCATGCTCATCGCGCAATTCAGTGCGTCACCCCAGCGCGCCCGCCGCCTCATGATGACCGTTCTTTGCGGCCTGGCAGTTCTCACACCACTCCTCGCCGCAGTCGCGGGCCTGTGGGGTCCTGACGCACTCGTCTGGCTGTTCGACGGCTTCGACGCCCCCGGAGCGCTCCTCGCGTGGCTGGTCGTGGCATCGGGATGTCTGGGGGTACTGACTGTCACAGGTGCTCGTGTGCTCGCCGCGGGCCGACATGGAGTGTTCGCTACCGGGTGGGTTCTGGCGTGCGCGCTCGCGATCGTCGCCGTCGCCATCACGCCCGGCGACGTCGGAACGCGCGCAGTCGTCGGCCTGATCGCGGGACCCCTCGTGGGAGCCGGCTACCACCTCGTCGTCGGCCGTCGGCGCTGATCAGCGCCGACGGTGCACGGTGCGGTCGTAGACCAAGACCTCGGCGCGCCGAAGCAGGCTCAACCCCGCGCAGTGCGCCCGCTGACGTGCGCTCAACCGCGATTTCAGCATGCAGACCAGGGCGCGATCCTCTCGATACATCGCTGCGTCGGATGCTGTGCGCACGCTCTGCCGTTCGCGACGCAGCGCCGTCAGTCCGAAATACGCCCGCGCAGGGACGATCCCGTGATCGAGTGCCGCGGTGAAGGAGTGCGCGTGGGCACGAAGGATGTCGTGGAAATACGACGCAGATCGCAGCGAATGCGAGACGCTGTCACCGCGTTGCAGCCAGAAATACAGTCGATCACTGCAGGATGCCACGCGCCGTGCACGGAGGTACAGATCCATCGCGACACTGACGTCTTGGGCATAGCGTCCGGCAGGGAAGCGGATTCCGTCGAACATGGACGCGCGGTACAGCTTGCCCCAGTTCGCTTCGCTGAAGTAGCGAAGCTCATCGCGCCGTAAACGTCTGAGCGCAGAGCTGAACACCGTCTGGTAGCTTCGCGCCGCATCGTCGAACGCCAGGACTTCGCCGGGCGGGTCGTCGGTGTGCGCAGCGAGCGACGCGGCGGCCGTGCTCGCACCGACGTTCCACCACCGGCAGCAGCTGATGTCGGCATCCGTTTCGACGAGGACGTCCAACAGCCGCTTCACGAGATGCGGGCTCATCAGGTCGTCGTTGTCGCAGAACGTGATGAAGGAGCCGCTGGCAACATCGAGGCCGGCATTCTGCGCCGCACCGATACCACCGTTGCGCTGGTGGATCACACGCAGGCGTGCGTCCGCCGCTCCGAGCTCGTCGCAGAGCTCACCCGATCCGTCGGTTGAGCCGTCGTCGACGAGAATCACTTCGAGATCCCGGTGCGTCTGAGCGAGGATCGACGCGACGCACGCTCTCAAGTGCGCAACCGCGTTGTAGACGGGAACGATCACGGACACCGCGCGCGCAGAACCGAGGTGGTCAGTGGACACCAGTGGATTGTATCCGCCAGGCTTTTCGACCCTTCGGACGTGGCCGGGCCGCATCTGCCGGACGACTCGACGCGGGATAGACTCTGCCCTGGTCCACACGCGGACTGAGCTCGGATGCGAAGCCTCGCTTCCGATCCCGATGACTGGAGTCTCCTCTTCCCATGGCTGAACACGTTCTCATCACCGGCGGAGCAGGCTTCATCGGAACGCGTCTCGCGAAGCGGCTCGTCAGCGCCGGCCACACAGTGACCGTGCTGGATGCGCTCATTCCCCAGGTCCATGGTGCCGACCCGGCCGAGTCTTCTCCGCTCCTGAGATCGCTGGTCGGGGTCGCCGACGTCATCCATGGGAGCGTGACGAGCACCGACGATATCCGCCGCGCACTCGCACAGGCGACGGTCGTCGTTCACCTCGCCGCCGAGACGGGGACGGGCCAGTCGATGTACGAGATCGACCGTTACGTCGAGGCGAATGTCGGCGGCACCGCCAAGCTTCTGGACCTCCTCACCAACGAGCCCCACACCGTGCGGCGCTTGGTCGTAGCCTCCTCGCGCTCGATCTATGGCGAAGGCTCGTACGAGACACGCGACGGAAGTGTGGTCTACCCACCGCACCGCGCCGACGCGGACCTGGCAGAGGGAGACTTCCGTGTGCTGGGCGCTGACGGTGAGGAGCTCATCCTCATCCCCACGGACGAGGAGGCCAAGCTTCATCCGTCCTCCGTCTACGGCATCACGAAGCAGATGCAGGAATCTCTGATCATGACGGTCGCTCCCGTGATCGGGATCGAGCCGGTGTCGCTCAGGTACCAGAACGTGTACGGACCGGGGCAGTCTCTGAAGAACCCCTACACAGGAATCCTGTCGATCTTCTCCACGCTCATCCGGCAGGGCAAGTCGATCAACATCTTCGAAGACGGGCTCGAAAGCCGAGACTTCGTCTACATCGACGACGTCGTCGAGGCGACCTATCTCGCCGTGACGCATCCGGCTGCTGCGGGAGGGACGTTCAACGTCGGGTCGGGCGTCGCGACGACGGTGAACGATGTCGTGGCAGCTCTGTTCTCGGCGTTCGGCACCGATGTGCCGACGCGCATCTCGGGCAACTATCGACTGGGGGACATCCGCCACAACGTCGCCGACACCTCACGCCTACGGGACGTCCTCGGTTTCACCGCGGCGACGTCCTTCGACGACGGCGTGCGCCAGTTCGTCCGGTGGGTTCTCACGGAACCCGTCGAGGGCGACACGTACCAGCGCTCGCTAGATGAATTGGCCTCGCGGAATCTCCTCAAATGACCGTCCGCGTCGCACCCGGGCATGGCGGTCGTGACCGCAGCCGCTCCGCGCTGGAAGGGCCTCCGTGGATCTGCTGATCGTCGGCTCGGGCTTCTTCGGCCTCACGATCGCAGAGCGTGCCGCAGCATCCGGCCGCAAAGTCACCGTCATCGATCGTCGCCACCACATCGGCGGGAACGCCTACAGCGAGGACGAGCCCGAGACCGGGATCGAGGTGCACCGTTACGGTGCGCACCTCTTCCACACGTCGAATCCGACGGTGTGGGAGTACGTCAACCGCTTCACCACGTTCACCGACTATGTGCACCGCGTCTACACGAACCACAGGGGCGTGGTGTTCCCGTTGCCGATCAACCTCGGCACCATCAACCAATTCTTCCAAGCCGCGCATTCGCCGGACGAGGCGAAAGCCCTGATCCACGAACTCGCCGGCGAGATCGACGTCAAGGATGCCGCGAACCTCGAGGAGAAGGGGATCGCCCTGATCGGTCGTCCGCTGTACGAGGCGTTCATCCGCGACTACACCGCAAAGCAGTGGCAGACCGATCCGAAGGACCTGCCCGCCGAGATCATCAGCCGCCTCCCGGTGCGCTACACCTACGACAACCGCTACTTCAACGACATGTGGGAGGGCCTTCCCACCGACGGCTACACCGCGTGGATCGAGCGCATGGCGGACCACCCGAACATCGAGGTCACACTCGGCGTCGACTTCTTCGACGAGTCGCAGCCTCTGCACAAGAAGGCCACCGTCGGCCAGCTCCCGATCGTCTACACCGGGCCCGTCGATCGCTACTTCGACTACACGGAGGGTGCGCTCAGCTGGCGCACGATCGACCTGGAGCAGGAAGTGCTCCCGGTCGGCGACTTCCAGGGCACGAGCGTCATGAACTACGCGGACGCCGACGTCCCCTACACGCGCATCCACGAGTTCCGGCACTTCCACCCGGAGCGCGCCGACCGCTACCCGACAGACAAGACCGTGATCATGCGGGAGTTCTCGCGCTTCGCCACACGCGACGACGAGCCCTACTACCCGGTGAACACGCCGGATGACCGAGCCGGCCTGCTCGCCTACCGCGAGCTGACGAAGGGGGAGCAGGACGTCTTCTTCGGAGGACGCCTCGGCACGTACCAGTACCTCGACATGCACATGGCGATCGGTGCCGCGCTGTCGATGTGGCACAACCAGCTCGCCTGATGGGTGGTGCGGGTCGGCGGGTCGCGGTGAGCACGGCGCTCATCGGACTGTCGCTGGCGATGGGAGGCTGCGCGACCGCCGGAGCATCCTCGGGGGCCACGCCGTCATCGGATGCAGCATCCCCCTCGCGCGGTTCGACATCTCCTCCAGCGCAAACGCCGTCGCCGTCGCTGTCGATCGTCGTGGTCGGGGACTCCAACTCCACGGGATTCAACGGCACGCTGGAGCGGGGCATGGCGGACGGCACGGCGTGGGCGGCTCTCCTGCCGGTACCCGAGGACACAACGGTCGGAGGCTGGGCGATGGACGGGGCCACCACTGCGGCGATGCTGCAAGGGATCGTCGCGGCACCCGCCACGGACGCCGACGCCCTCGTGGTCATGGGTGGCACGAACGACCTCGGCCAGGGCGTCGCACCGGAGGCGGTCCTGCAGAACATCGAGCAGATCGTCGCCCAGGTGAACGCATCCTGTGTCGTCCTCAGCGCCATCGCGCCCTTCGATCCACTGGCGATGCAGGCGGTGGACCTCAACGCTTCGTTCGCAGATCTGGCGAATGCGCGCGGGTGGGTGTTCGTCGACCCGTGGTCTGCCGCTCGGCAGAGCGACGGGACCTGGCTGCCCGCACTGAGGACCGATGGTATACACACGTCACCCGAGGGGTACGCGCTTGCCGCCACTGCCATCGGCACAGCCCTTTCGGAGTGCTGACCGCGCCGCGGGGACACGGCGCGCACGCGAGCTCGGCGTCTCGAACGCCCGCGCCTAGACTCGATGCCGTGACCACCACCGCCGTCGGAGCCCCGGGTTCCCCTCGGCGTTACATCCACTCGCTGTGGCTGCTGTCGGCCCGCGATCTGCGCGTGCGATACGCCACGAGCGCGCTCGGCTACCTCTGGTCGGTGCTCGACCCGCTGGTGATGAGCCTCATCTACTGGTTCATCTTCACGCAGGTCTTCCAACGCACCGTGGGTGAAGTCCCCTACATCGTCTTCCTCATCACCGGACTCCTGCCGTGGGTCTGGTTCAACGCCGCGGTCACCGACTTCACGAGGGCGTTCAACAAAGACGCGAGGCTCGTGCGCTCCACGGCCATCCCGAGATCGATCTGGGTGCTGCGCATCGTGCTGAGCAAGGGCATCGAGTTCCTCTTCTCGCTGCCGGTGCTGGTCGCCTTCGCGATCTTCTCGGGCGCCACGGTCGGTTGGGGGTTGCTGTGGTTCCCGGTCGCGGTCGTGCTGCAGGTCGTGCTGCTGGTCGGTCTCGGGCTGCTCGTCGCTCCGCTCTGCGTCCTCTACGGTGATCTCGAGCGGACGACCCGGCTCATCCTGCGCGCGCTGTTCTACGCGTCGCCGATCATCTACGGGGTCGCAGATCTTCCCGGAGTATTCCCACAGCTGGCGGCCTTCAATCCGCTTTCCGGCATATTCACGTTGATGCGCGTCGGGTTCTTCCCCGACCAGTGGGACACCTTCTCGATCCTCACGGGTGCCGTCATGTCGTTCGCTTTCCTCGGTCTCGGTCTGTTCGTCTTCGGGCGGCTCGAGCGCGCCGTGCTGAAGGAACTGTGATGCCCGACCACGCCATCAGCGTCGAGAACCTCGGGGTCCGATTCCGGCGCAACAGGCGCGGACGGCGCAGTATCAAAGACCTGTTCGCCGGGGCGTCGAGACGTTCACGGCCCAACCAGTTCTGGCCGCTGCGAGACGTCACCTTCCACGTCACGCCGGGGGAGTCGATCGGCGTCGTGGGCCGAAACGGTCAGGGGAAGTCGACCCTGCTGAAGCTGGTCGCGGGTGTGCTGCTGCCTGACGAGGGGCGGGTCGCCGTCCACGGCGGTGTCGCGCCCTTGATCGAGATCACCGGCGGATTCGTCGGCGACCTGACCGTGCGCGAGAACGTCCGGCTGACATCGGGATTGCACGGGATGTCCCGCAGGGAGGTCGATCGACGCTTCGACGGGATCATCGACTTCGCCGAGCTCCACGATTTCGTGGACACGCCCTACAAGCACCTGTCGAACGGTATGAAGGTGCGTCTCGCCTTCTCCGTCGTCTCCCAGCTCGAAGAGCCGATCCTCCTCGTCGACGAGGTGCTCGCCGTGGGCGACAAGGCGTTCCGGGAGAAGTGCTACCGGCGCATCGACGAGCTCCTCGCAGAGGGCCGCACCCTGTTCTTCGTCTCCCACAACGAGAAGGACCTCCGTCGCTTCTGTACTCGGGGCCTCTACCTCGACAAGGGCGGATTGGTGATGGATGCCCCGATCCGCGAGGTCCTGGATCGCTACAACGCCGACTACAACGCCGGTTGACCGGCGTCCGCCGTCCCCGCATGTTCCCGCGCGGGTATGGAGCATGCCGGTCCGCGGGTGCGCTTTCGGTGAGGTTAGGATCAGCCCACAAGGTGCGGGGAGTTCTCTGCCGCGGAGGTGTGCGAAGACCGTGCGCATCACGCGATGATCTGCCGCACGTCAAAGGGGGAAGAATGCGTCACCGTTCGCGCGCTGTACTCACCATCGCCGCTGTCATGATCTTCGCGATGGTGGCGCCGGCTCCTGCCGGTGCGACAGCGGGGATGCCCGCGTCCGCTGCCGAGATGGCTCCGGCAGCCGCAACGCAGGCCGCCGAAGGGGCTGTGCCCGTATACCGCTTCTACAGCACGACGTTCCGTGGGCACTTCTACACGATCGACCCGACCGAGCGAGACAAGGTCGTCACCGAAATGGCTCGGGACTGGACCTACGAGGGTGCGCGCTTCTTCGCGTACACCTCGCAGGTCCCCGGGACGGTTCCGCTCTACCGGTTCTGGAGCGCGTCACTGCGCGGCCACTTCTATACGGCGGAGAAGTCCGAGCGCGACTTCGTGGTGGCGACGTGGCCGTCGACGTGGACGGAGGAAGGGGTCGCGTACTACGTCTACCCGGCGGGCTCACCGGTGGCGAACACGAACGCCGTCTATCGATTCTGGGGTCCCGGTGTGGCGCACCACTTCTATACGGCCAGCACGGCCGAGCGCGACGTCGTACGCTCACGCTGGCCGTCGGAGTGGTCCTACGAGTCGGAGCGTTTCCGGGTTCCGGCCGGGCCCGCAGCAACGCCGGCGGCGGCGCCGACGTCACCGCAGGACGGAGATGGTCGCTTCACGATCGCGACCTACCCCGACACGCAGCAGGAGGTGTGGGGCACACGATTCGCAGACCGGTCGACGTGGCTGGTGTCTCAGCGCTCGGTGCTGGATCTGCGGTTCGTCGCTCACACCGGAGACGTCGTCAACTGGGACACGGATGAACATGAGCAGTACGTCAATGCCAAGGCAGGGATGGCGCCGATCGCCGCTGCAGGCATCCCCTACCAGCTGAGCATCGGCAACCACGACACGATGGCGACCGGCGTGGGAGGGGGAGCACGCGACAGCAAGCGCACCCGCGAGTTCCAGCGGACGACGACCACCTTCAACCAGTTCTGGAAACCTTCGGACTACTCGGCGCTGGCCGGGACGTTCGAGGCGGGCAAAGTCGACAACACCTTCTCGACGTTCGCGGCGGAGGGCGCCGACTGGCTCGTGCTCAATCTCGAGCTCTGGCCACGGGCGACCGTCGTGGATTGGGCCGAATCGGTCATCGCCTCGCACCCCGATCACAACGTCGTCCTTCAGACGCACTCGTTCTTGGACGCGGCCGGCAACATCGACGGCGCAGGTCAGTCCCAGACCCGCTGGAGCTACGGCGACTCCTCCCCGCAGTACGTGTACGACCGCCTCGTCGGCCCGTACGCGAACGTCAAAGTGGCGATGAGCGGGCACACCGGCCAAGCCGTGTCGAAGGTCGTCACCACGGCGGCGGGCAACAACGTCGCCTACCTGCTGCAGGCCATCCACTCGAACACGGGGAACCCCGTTCGTCTGTCGCAGGTGGACGTTTCCGGTGGCACCATCAGTACGAACGTCTACTCGCCGGCGGATGGTGCGACGTGGGATGTCAACGTTCTGACAGGTCTGAACTTCATCCTGCCGTGATCACTCGGCCGTGGTCATCCCCAGCGGCGGCATCGGCTGCCACGAGGCATCCCGTGCGATCTTCCGACCGTCGCGGATGCCGCGGATCAGGTTGCTCGTGCCCCGGACCTTGCGCTCCACGAAGACCAGGCGGAGGATCTCCTTCGCGAACGTCAGGAACGAGCCCACGGCGAAGTAGACCGGCCGGTAGGTTCCCTGCGTCTTGAAGTAGTGCTGCATATGACCACGGTTGCGCATGATGTAGTACCGGTAGGCGTCGCTCGAGGCGTTGAAGTGCCGGATCCCCATGTCCCACTGGCGGATCTCGCGGGTGCGGCGCAGGACGAATTCGTCCACGATGACCGCGCGCGTCTTTCGTGAGGCGAGCCAGCCGTACACCGAGTCGTCCCAGTAGATGAAGAATCGGGGATCGGGCAGCCCGATCTGCTGCACGACGTCGCGGTGGATGAACATCCCCTCGAAGCATCCGCTGTTCATCGGCCGATAGCCGCGCTCGTCGAACGCGGCAGGAGCGAAGGGGATCGGGATGCCCAGCGGGATCGACAGACGATACTGCCAGTAGAACTCGCTGCCGTCGTAGTCGTAGCGGCGTCCCTGGATGCTCTTGTAGTGCGGCGCCCACCGGCCCATCCGGGCGAGACCGTCCGGGAGCACCTCGACGTCGTCGTCCATGAGCCACATCCAGGTCGACCCCAGATCGTAGGCCGTGCGCATACCCTCGCTGAAGCCTCCCGACCCTCCGGTGTTGGTGGGGAGCCGGCGATAGACGAGCTTCGTGCCGAGGGATGCGCGGTACGAATCGACGACGTCCGTGGTGTCGTCCGTGGAGGCGTTGTCGATCACGACGACGTGGCCGGGCTTCGGGTCCATGCGTGTGATGCTCTCGAGGAGTCCGCGGAGCAGATGCGACCGGTTGAAGGTCACGATCGCGATCGTGGCTGAGGCCGGGTCGAAGGTGCTGCTGGATGACATGGATGTTGTTTCTGCTGCGAGTGTCATGGGCGTGTGGATCCTATCGCGGCGAGGTGAGCGGACCCTCGATCGGCGGCGGCTCCGCCCCGGGGGCGATCGCGTCGATCCGGTCGCGCCAGGAGCGGGACTGGCCGGCACGCAGAGCGCACAGGACGAGCACCACCCAGCCGAAGCCGGTCAGGGTGAAGCTCTCGAAGAGGGAGTCCACCAGGAGCGCGACCAGGATGAGCGGCGTCCACGCGTAGACGATCGACCGGCGCTCGCTCGCGACCAGCCACGAGCGGACGAGGGCCACGCCGCAGAAGGCGAGGAAGAGCAGGAGCCCCACCCATCCGAGCTGCAGGAGGACGTCCATGTAGGCATTCAGGGCCGACGCGTGCCGCGCACCGAGGATGGAGTTGATCGTGTTGAAGGGGAACTCGTTCTGATCCCACGGGCCGAACCAGCCCCACCCCAGCACGGGCTTGAACCGCACGTACGACGACATCGTCGCCCAGAGAGTGGACCGGGTGGAGAAGTCGGACCCCGCGCCGATCCAGGCGATGATGCGCGAGCGCATGAGATAGCCCGCGACGACACCGACCACGACCACGACGCCGAGCGTCCACTGCAGAGCCCGGCGCTGCTCGGGACGCGTGCGACGGACCAGAGTGAGAGCGCCCGCGGCGATGACGACGGCGAGAGCGAGGACGAACACGGTCGGCGAGTCCGACATCGCCGCCAGAACACCACCGAGAACGACGGAGAAGATCGCCACCCCGGTGCGGACGGACTGCGTGCGGTACTCCACGAAGAAGGTGATGAGACCGATGACGGTGGCGAAACCGAGGAGATTGCGGGTGCCGAAGATCCCCTGGACCGGGCCGAACGCCGCGATGTTGCCCTGGATGCCGAGGAACGACAGCGGCGTGTCGATCAGCACCCCCGAGACGATCTCGAGGATCAGGGACAGCGACAGCAACCACCGCATGACGTCGCCCAACGCGCGCACGGTCTGCAGCGTGTCGCGCACGTGGGCGATGACGATCGCGATCAGTGCCAGACCCGAGAGCGTCACCCACCCGAGGAGGGTGCTCGGGCGATCCGATGTCCACGCCACGCTCACCAGCGCCCACAGGGCGAACGCCACGAGGGTCATGGGCACCAGGCGGATCAGGGAATACTCCCGCCGTCGCGCGAACAGCATCGCCGCGCCGATCACGCAGAGGGCGACGATGATCGTGATGTACGTCGTGCGCCCGGCCGTGCGCTGGATGAGCACCGCGCTGAACACCGCGCCCAGCGACGCGATCGTGAACGCGCGCGCGAGCTCGGCCGAGGCCAGGCCCTCGATCACCCAGCGACCGGACGCAGCGGCCGGCGCGGCCTCGCTCACGTCTCGCTCAGGGTCGGCTCGCCGCGCTCGATCGCCAGTCGCTGCTCGGCCGGACCGACGCCGACGTGCGGCGACTGCTTGATCTTGAAGGCGAACATCACGACGAACATCCAGCCCCAGAGCAGGAGCGGTCCCGACTCGGCGAACCCCTGCACGAGCAGCACGGTGACGAGGAGAGTCGGGAGGAGGCTGAGGTGCGAATACGGTCGGTCCGCCCGCAGGTCCCACCGCGGTCGGTCCACGGCGAAGAACCAGGCGCGCCAGAGGAACGCCAGATAGAGGCCGATCAGGATGAGCAGCCCGACGGCACCCAGCTGCAGGAAGACGTCGATCCACATGTTGTGCGCCTGCATCACCGTCTGACCGTGATCGACGATCCAGCCGTCGAACGCGGGATCGCCCGCCAGCCAGGGCGTCGCGAAGCCCCATCCGGTCAGGGGTCTTTCGGTCGCCCGCGCCAGGACGGCATCCCAGATGCGCTCCCGGCCGGTCAGGTCGGCGCTGCGCCCGAACACCGTGAAGATCGCGTCGCGCCACAGCCACAGGGCGATCCCGCCGCCGATGCCGACCGCGGCGTACGCCACGTAGAACTTGGTGCGCTGGCCCGGTCGCACGGCGCTGCGCATCAGCAGGACGGTGACGAGCACCACCGCCACGGCGGCTGCGGCGAGGTAGGTGGTCGCCGAGCTCGCCCGGACCAGAAAGTATGCCGCCAGCAGCATCCACCCGATGAGGAACCCGCGACGCTTCGCGCCGGCGGCGTACCGGACCGCGAAGACGATGATCGCGACGAGGGCGACAGCCCCCAGCAGGTTCGCATTCCCCCAGATCCCCTGAATGCGGCCGCCGTCGAACAGGTTGTCCCGCGACCAGTAGACGATCGGGTCCATCTTCTCGTCGGGGATCACGAACTCCGGAAGCAGGGGGCCCTGAACGAAGATCGACACGGCGAGTTCGAACGCCAGCGAGAGGGCCAGTGCCCACTTGAGCGCGGAGGCGATCGCGCTGACCAGCTCACGCCAGGTGAGGATGCTCGCCACGAAGAGTGCCTGGACGCTCGTGATGACCAGCAGAAGCCACGTGAGGACGGAAGTCTGCAGCCATGCCGACCACAGCATGGACGTTCCGGCCCACGCGACGTAGGCCACGACGAACCAGGGGAGCCGACGCCACTGCACCGGGGGACGCACCGTGAACCAGAGGATGACCGAGAGCACCCCGCCCGCGACCGTGAGCGCCGACGTCGGCAGATCTCCGATCGCGTTGATCAAGCCCACTCCGGCGACGGCGGTGAAGAGCACGAACGTGCACCAGCCCCGCAGCAGCAGGTGGCCGGTCTTCTCGCGCACGGGAGCCGCCGGCGGAGCCGCAACCGGATGCTTCGAATAGACGGCCATCGTGCACTCAGGGTACCCCGGACGCGCTCGTAGGCTGGTGGCATGCTGACGCCCATCTCGAACCGCCCGATTCCGAACGCATGGGGCTCGCGGACGCTCATCGCCGACCTGGAGGGGCGCGCCCCGAGTGGTGACCCCGAGGCGGAGGTGTGGTTCGGAGATCACCCCGGGTCGCCCGCGCGGGTGGAGGACGGTTCGGGACGCACACTGGACGCCGTGACCGCCGCCGAAGGCGCGCCTCTGCCCTACCTGTTGAAGCTTCTGGCCGCGGCTTCCACCCTCTCGATCCAGGTGCACCCCTCGAAGACGCAGGCCGAAGAAGGTTTCGCGCGAGAGGACGCTGCGGGCCTCGACCGGAACGCCGGGGCGCGCAATTACCGCGATGAGAACCACAAGCCCGAGCTGATCGTCGCGCTCAGCGATCGCTTCGAGGCGCTCGCGGGCCTGCGCGACCTCGCCGCGACGCAGCGTCTCGTGGCGGCGCTGGGCGATTCCGCGGGACCGCGGGCGCTCGCCGGACACCTCGGCGCAGGGGCGGATGCCGATGCCCTCGCCGACACGGTCGCGTGGGTGCTGTCGGGCGCACCCGAGGTCGCCGACATCATCGCCGCCGCGCGCTCCGCCCACTCGAGGGAGTTCGCCGGCGAGTTGGCGGTGGCGCGCCGGCTGTCGGACGCCTATCCCGGCGATCCCGGTGTGGTCGTCGCCCTGCTGATGAACCTCGTGGTGCTCCACCGAGGTGAGGCCCTCTTCGTGCGGGCCGGGGCGCTGCACGCCTACCTCTCGGGTCTCGGCGTCGAACTGATGGCGGCGAGCGACAATGTGCTGCGCGGGGGATTGACGCCGAAGCACATCGATGTGGACGAGCTGCGCCTCATCCTCGACGCGACGCCGGGACCCGCACCCGTGCTCGCGCCCGCAGTGATCGCGGAGGGCGTCGAAGCGTTCGCGCCCGTCGGAATCCCGGATTTCCTGCTGCTCCGCGTCACGATGCCGACGGGTGCTTCGGCTCCGTCCGCCGTCGCGCGGAGCGGTGCGGAGAAGGGCGGCGCCGCTTCGCCGGAAGACGCGACCGCGCGGCGGGTGACGATCACGGGCCCCGCGATCGTGCTCGTGACCGGCGGTGCGGTCACCGTGCGGGCTTCGGCATCCGGAACCACGGTGGATCTGACCCCGGGGGCAGCGGTCTTCGCGACGGCCGATGAAGGCGAACTCGTCTTCACCGGGAGCGGTGAGGCGTTCGTGGCGCAGCCGGGGGTCGCTGCAGGCTGACGGGGGGCTGCCGCCGCCCGTCAGGAGCCCGTCGCGGGGAGTACGGTGGCCGTGGCCGGCTGATCACGGTCCCCAGCTTCTGCAGAGTGAATGACCCACCGTGCGCGAGCGCCGAGATCACGGGGCACTCGTTCCGGGCCGAAGCAGAACTGCAGAAGTTCGGGACGAGCAGCCCGTGCACCTGTCGACGCGGTGGCCGTCCGCAACCCACGTGCGACACGCCGATGGCGCGTCGTGAAGCTTCAAGCGCGGAGTGAGGCTTTAATATCTGCGACTTGACCGGAGCGAACTACACCTGTGTAATTATCCCTAAGCGCGAACCAGCGCGGGGGGTTATAGCAGGGTGGAGAACGATATGACGGGTTACCGTTCCGGCGTTCCCGATAATTGGTTCGTCGATCCGGTGCAGTTGGGTGTGCCGGGTGTACGTCGACCGGTCGAGGGTCTCGAAGACAATCCGCTCTCGTGGCAGACGGATGCGCTGTGCGCGCAGACCGATCCCGAGGCCTTCTTTCCGGAGAAGGGCGGTTCGACGCGCGACGCCAAGCGGGTGTGCACGACATGCGACGTCCGCGACCGATGCCTCGAATACGCGCTCCAGAACGACGAGCGTTTCGGCATCTGGGGCGGACTCAGCGAGCGCGAACGCCGCAAGCTGAAGCGACGCGCCAGCTGAGAGGAGGGCGGATGCCGCGGCGTCCGTTCTCCTCCGCGCGGCGCGTGCACCCCGCACGGCCGGGATGCGGCCTTTAGGCTGACGAAGTCATGCCCGCCAGTGTCCACGCCGTCCTCGTTCTGCGCCCCGACGGGCGCACCCCTGCGGCGCTTCACCTCACCCGGACCCTGGCCGCACTCGACGGGCAACAGCGTCGGATCGATGCCCTCACCATCATCCTCTGCGGGACGGATCCAGCACTGACGGAGCTGGCCGCTCGGTCCGGCGCGGAGTCGGTCATCACCGCGCCGGCTTCCACACGGTTCGCCGCCGCCGTGGCGCTCGCAGGACCACGGCTCACCGGCGACGCCGTCTGGCTGCTCGCCCAGGACACGGCGCCGGAGCCCGACGCACTGTCGCGTCTCGCCGGCGCGCTCGAACTCTCCCCCTCGGTGGCCCTCGTCGGTCCGAAGCTCGTGCGCTGGGACGACCGTTCGCAGATCGTCTCGCTGGGCGTCAGCATGACTCCGCTCGGCCGGACGGTCGGTCTGGCCGACAACGAGCTCGACCAGGGTCAGCACGACGCCCAGGAGGACGCCCTCGGTGTCGACGTGAGAGGGATCCTCGTGCGCACCGAGGTGTGGCGGGCGCTCGGCGGCCTCGACCCCGCCCTCGTCGGCGCCGACGAGGGGCTGGATCTCGGCATCCGGGCGCGGCTGGCCGGTCACCGCGTGGCGACCGTGCCGCAGGCCCTCGTGGCCGCCGCCGGCGACGGCGTGGCGGGTGCGCCGAGCCCTCTCAGTGCTCAGCGGATCCGTCGGCGAGCCTACGCCGAGCGCACGGCCCAGCTCCATCGCCGCCTGGTATACGCCGCCGGCCCCGCGTGGGTCTTCGTCTGGCTGGCGATCCTTCCCACCGCGGTGTGGCGGACCGTGCTTCACCTGTTGGCGAAGCATCCGTCCCTCGTCGGCATCGAGTGGGCGGCCTCGGCCGTCGCCTTCGTGCGGGTCGGAGCCGTCGCCCGTGCACGCGGACGTATCCGCCGCAGCAGGACGACGTCGTGGGCCCAGCTCGCGTCGTTGCGCGTGGGCTACGGTCAGCTGCGCCGACGGTTCGACAGCGAATCGGACGACATCCCGCAGGCCGGGGCCGACCGCCCGCGCGACGAGTTGCGGTTCTTCTCCGGAGGCGGTGCATGGCTCGTACTGGCGGGTGCCGTCCTCGCCGTGGTCGCGTTCCCGGCGCTTCTCGCCTGGCCCGTGCTCGGCGGTGGCGCCCTCGAACCGCTCCGCGCCACGGTCGGGCAGCTGTGGGCTGATGCCGCGTACGGAATGCGTGCGACGGGTCTGGACACCACAGGTCCCGCCGACCCGTTCGCCGCGGTCATCGCCGTCGTGGGCAGCCTGTGGCCGGGTAATCCCTCCCGTGCCCTCGTGCTGCTGTGGATCTGCGCTCTTCCCCTCGCCGCGCTCGGCGGCTGGTTCCTCGCCACGCGCCTGACCGAGCGTCCACTCCTGCGCATCGTCGGTGGAGCTTCGTGGATGCTGGCACCCACGTTCCTCGTCGCACTCACCGACGGACGACCCACCGGTGTCCTCGTTCATCTGCTCCTGCCCTGGCTGTTCTACGCGGGAAGCGTTGCTCATCGCTCCTGGTCGGCGGCCGGGGTCGCGTCCTTGCTGTTCGCTGCGGTCGCCGCCTGCGCGCCGTCGCTCGCGCCCGCTCTGCTGGTGCTCTGGGCGGTGGCGATCATCCTGGTGATCGTGTCCCGCAGAGGGGACGGCGTCACCCGTCTGATCTGGGTGATCGTGCCTGCCCTCGCCGCCTTCGGGCCACTCGTGTGGCATCGCATCCGGGAGGGCGACCTGCTGGCTCTGCTGGCCGATCCCGGAGTGGTGTGGGCGGGTCCTCAGGTCGCCGCGGACTCGGTGGGACGCAGCCTCCTGGCGGCGGGGTTCCCCACGAGCGACCCGGCCGGCTGGTCGGCCTTCCTGGGCGGCGCCCCGACGTGGTGGGTGCCGCTGCTGTCGGTGCCCCTCGCACTCCTCGCCCTGATCGCACCGCTCACCCCGCGATGGATGTCGGGCGTCGTCCTCCTGCTCGTCGCGGTGCTCGGAATCGGCACCGCCGTCGGCGCCGTGGGGATATCGGTGTCATCAGCGCAGTCCGAGGTCGTCGCCCTCTGGACGGGGTCCGCGCTCAGCCTGGCCTGGCTCGGGGCCACCGGCGGGGCGATCGTCGCACTCGACGCGCGGATCGTGCCCCGACTGCGCCCGCTCCGCGTGCTGAGCGCGACGATCGTCATCGCGGCGGTGGTGGTGCTCGCCATCCCCGCCCTCACGGCTTCCGCGCGGGACGCGACGACCCTCACGAACGGTCCGCAGTCCACTCTTCCCGCGTATGTGGCCGCCGAGGGACGCGACGACGCCGATGTCGGGACGATCGCGCTCACTCCGCAGAACAGCGGGGGCGTCTCCACACAGATCATCTGGGGCGGCAGCGAGACGATCGGCGGTCAATCGACCATCGACGCCACCCGCGCCGTGCCAGGGCCGCAGGACCAGCAGATCGCCGACCTCACGGCCGACCTGGTCACCTCCAGCGGCGACGATGTCGTGCAGCGCCTCTCCTCCGCGGGGGTCAGCTTCGTGCTGCTCGGGACCGCGGCCGACCCGGAGTCCGAAGCGGCCCGCGCGCTGCGGCTCTCCGCGGTGACGGCGCTCGATCAGCGAGACGGGCTCGACGCCGTGGGCCTGACGGCGAAGGGACAGCTGTGGCGGGTCGTCGACGAGACCCAGCCGCGCGCCCGGGCCGACGCATCCGTCCGCGCCGTGTCGCAGTGGGTCACAGCCCTGCAGCTCATCGTGGTCGCGGCAGCACTGCTGCTCGCCGTGCCCACGCGCTCCACCCGCCGCGAGGCGCGCCGCTCTTCCCGGATCGTCGGGCCGTCGTGGCAGGAGACCTCATGAGCGATCGGAGAGGACTCCGCTGGACGGGCGCCGGCACGCGCGTTGCGATCGGCACCGTCGTCTCGGTGGCCTTCGTCGTCGCGGTCGCGACCGCGGTCGCCGCCCCCTGGCCTCAGATCGCCCGCGAACCGGTGGCGCTCGAGGCGACTCCCGCGGCCGCGGAGAGCGTCGTCTCGTGCACCGGAGGGATCCTCGCCCTCGGTCGCGACGCGGCCAGCGCCGGGAGCCTGTCGGTCGCGGCCGAGCAGAGCGTCACGTCGGGCACGGTCGACCCGGCGATCGTGCCGAGCGAAAATGCACTCGTGGTACCCGGCGTCAGCGGCGGGAGTCCGCTCGCCTTTGCGGCCGCGCCCGTCGACGGCGTTCGGACGGACATCGCTGCGTCGGGCTCCGCATCCGTGGACGCCGACGATCTGCGAGGGCTGGCGGCCACCGCGTGCCAGCCGCCCATGATGGAGTCCTGGCTCGTCGCGGGAGCCACGACGACCGGCTACTCCGACCTGGTGCTGCTCGCGAACCCCGGATCGGTTCCGGCCACCGTGCAGTTGACTGTCTACGGGGCAGGCGACCCGGTCGTCCCGCCGGGCGGCAGCGACCTCGTCGTGCCTCCCGGGACCCAGATCGTCGTTCCGCTCGCGGGACTCATCGTCGGCGAATCGAGCCCCGTGGTGAGGGTCTCGGCCTCCGGGGGGCCCGTCCGCGCGGCACTCCAATCGTCCTTGACCGACACCCTCGTCCCCATCGGTCTCGATCAGGTGGGTGCTGTCGCCGCCCCGGGGCAGACCGCGGTGATCCCCGGCGTCGACGTGACGACCGCGCCCTCCGGCGGTGACCCCGCGACGGTGGTGCGGGTGCTCGCACCCACGGCGGACGCCACCGCCACGATCACGGTCGCATCCGCCGATGCGGCGACGGCGTCCCTGCCCCCCTCCACGGTGCCGCTCACCGCCGGTCACCCCGCCGAGGTCGAACTGCCGGGCCTCGCGCTGGGCAGCTATACGGTGACGGTGACGGCGGAGACGCCCGTGGTTGCGGCCGTCCGGCAGGTGGCGGGCTCGGGGGAGGCCGCCGATTACGGCTGGTACTCCGTCGCACCCGAGGTCACCCTGCCCAGCCTGTTCGCGACCACGTCGGGACCGGACGCCGTGTTGACGATCGCGAACTCGGGAGACGTGGACGCGACCGTCATCGTGAGCCCCCGGAGCGGGAGCGGGGCGCTATCGACGGTCACGGTGCCCGCACGCGGCAGCAGCGCCGTGCCCCTCGCGGGTCGCACCGTCTACCTGCTCGACGCCGGGGGAGCGCCGGGCGTCCACGCCGAGGTGTCGATGGCCGGCGACGGCGCACTCGCCGCTTTCCCGGTGTGGTCGGCGGATGCTGCGGCCCGATCCATCTCGGTGTACCCGTGACGGATCGCCCGGCGTGGATTCAGAAGTAGCGGAACCGCTCCGGACCAAGGTCCCACGGGTCGCGATCGAGGTACTCCGCCGCCGCGCGGAAGACACAGCTCTCGATCATCATGCGGCGGTGCAGGTCGTCGTTGCGGTGGAGGTGCGACAGGCGTTCGATCGGCAGCCGGTAGACGATGATGCGCTTCTCGTCGGTCAGCACCTTCCAGCGCGGGATGCCGTCGTCATCGCTCGAGGCCGGCATGTCGCCGATCTCGAAGCTGACGCCCTGCAGTTCGCTCCATGCCGATCTCAGGAACTCCGCAGCCGTGCCGACAGCGAGGTCGAATCGCTCGGCGCGCGTGTCGAGCGGCGGAAGCGGGGGGCGGACCACCGGGCTGCGGTCCTCGCGGCCGTGCCGGCCGTGTCGCGCGGGACGTCGCGGCGGCGGGGTCGTCGCTTTCCGCCAGGCCATGCGCCCCATCTTACGCGCGCTGAGCGATGCGGCCGCTGAGGCGTGAGCCGTACCTCGCGGCGCGGCACATCCGCGCCGTCGGAAGACGCGGATACCATGACGACGATGCGCGAAAGACTCTGCTCGAAGGTCGCCTGTGCCCGCGAGGCCGTGACGACCCTGACGTTCGACTACGGCGACCAGATGGCGGCCCTCGGCCCCCTGGGCGGCGGCGACGACCCGCACGCCCACGACCTGTGCGCGATCCACACCGACCGTCTGTCCGTGCCGAAAGGCTGGATCGTCGTCCGTCACGAGTCGCTCCGGGTCTGATCCACCGGCGCGCGTGATCCCGCGCCCGCCTCCGGGCGCCGTGGGAAGATGGCGGCATGTCGACGCCCACCCCGTTCTTCACCGGCACCGAGATCTTCGACGACGCGTCTTCCGGGGCATCCGCCCGCTCCCTCGATCACGCGATCGCGGACCTGACCCTGGCCGAGGCGGGCCGCCATCAGATCCGGCTCGCCGAGAACGAGATGCCCGGGCTCATGGCCCTGCGCGAGGAGTTCGGTCCGGCGCAGCCGCTGGCGGGCGCTCGCATCGCCGGCTCGCTGCACATGACGGTGCAGACCGCGGTGCTGATCGAGACCCTCGTGGCGCTGGGCGCGCGCGTCCGCTGGGCGAGCTGCAACATCTTCTCCACGCAGGATGAGGCGGCCGCCGCTGTCGTGGTCGGTCGCACCGGAACCGTGACCGAACCTCAGGGTGTGCCGGTCTTCGCCTGGAAGGGCGAGACCCTCGAGGAGTACTGGGAGTGCGCCGACCGCATCTTCGACTGGTCCGCCGAGGGTGCGGACGGCCCCAACCTCATCCTCGACGACGGGGGCGACGCCACCCTGCTCGTCCATCGTGGTGTGGAGTTCGAGGCGAAGGGGGCGGTGCCGGATGCCGCGCCCGGAGACCCGCACGAGTACACCGTGGTCCTCGACACGCTGCGCCGGAGTCTGGCGGCCGACCCGCAGCGCTGGACGCGCATGGCCGCGGGCATCCTCGGAGTGACGGAGGAGACCACGACGGGCGTGCACCGCCTGTACGAGCTCGCGGCCGCCGGGGACCTGCTCTTCCCCGCGATCAACGTCAACGACTCGGTCACCAAGTCGAAGTTCGACAACAAGTACGGCATCCGCCATTCGCTTCCCGACGGCCTCAACCGGGCGACGGACGTGCTGATCGGCGGCAAGACCGTGTTCGTGTGCGGCTACGGCGATGTCGGCAAGGGGGCGGCGCAGGCGCTTCGCGGTCAGGGTGCACGCGTCATCGTCGGCGAGGTCGATCCGATCTGTGCGCTCCAGGCCGCAATGGACGGCTTCCAGGTGACGCCTCTGCGCGCTGTCGTCGGCGACGTCGACATCGTGGTGACCGGCACCGGCAACAGGGATGTCGTCGGCGTCGACGACCTCCTCGGCCTCAAGCATCTGGCGATCGTCGCAAACGTCGGGCACTTCGACAATGAGATCGACATGGCGGGTCTCTCCGCTCTGGCCGGAGCCGAGTCCGTCGAGATCAAGCCGCAGGTGCACGAGTGGCGGATGCCGAACGGTCGCAGCGTGCTGATCCTCAGCGAGGGGCGCTTGATGAACCTCGGCAACGCGACGGGACATCCGTCCTTCGTCATGAGTGCGTCCTTCACCAATCAGGTCCTCGCGCAGCTCGAGCTGTTCATGCGCATCGAGCAGTACCCGGTCGGCGTGTACACGTTGCCCAAGGAGCTGGACGAGAAGGTGGCCCGACTGCATCTGCCCGCGCTCGGCGTCGAATTGACGGTGCTCACCCCTGCTCAGGCGGCCTATATCGGCGTTCCCGTCGACGGACCGTACAAGCTCGACCAGTACCGCTACTGACGCCGGGTCGCAGCGCCCGGAGCCCGCGTCGGTGGGTTCAGCGGTCGGGGAAGCCGCGGGTGGCGCCGGAGGTCAGGGCCTCCACGCGCTGGTTCTGGAGCAGAAGCGCGTGCAGCTCGCGGTCGCGTCGCACCGCCATGACCGCGATCAGCAGCGTCTCGGCGTCGACGTCGGGACGCGGCGACACGAAGGCGGCGGCCTCGGAGGCGAGGGACGTCGCGATCCGCGCCCGCGCGGGCGGCTGCAGATGCCCCGCCTGCTGTGAGAACTGCGCGATGCGACGGGCCAGAGGGTCCGGGAGTCGAGCGACGTCGGCCGTCATCGCCCATCCCGCCAACGCGGGCGGAACGGGCAGCGGCGGCGCAGGCAGCTCGGGCGCGCGCGTGCGCTCGGAGTAGGTGCCCGCCAGCAGGTCGCCCAGCCGCTGAGACCGCGGGGTGAAGGCCCCGACGAGCGCTGCCACGGCTCCGACGGTGAACCAGAGCTCGAACACGCCGGTGAGTGCGCGGATGAACGACTGGCGGAAGCCCGAGGCGCCACCGTCGGCGCGGACGATCCGGGCACCCACCGCGAGCTTGCCGAGGCTGCGTCCGCGCGTCGCCGTCTCCACGGCCGTCGGGACGATCACCGTCACGGTGACGAGCATGGCGATGGAGAGGATGGGCAGCACGGTCTCGTCGATCGCCCCCTGCGCGAGCAGGGCGGTGAGCACGGGAACGAACAGCAGGAACAGCGCGGCGGCCACGACCATGTCGATCAGCGTGCCGAGTGCGCGGAGGAAGAAGCCCACGGGCTGGACGTCCAGGGCCACGGCCTCACCGGTGAGCACCTCGTCCTGCTGGACATCGATGAGCTGCGGCCGCGTCGGGGCCGACGGGGCGGGAGGTGCGGTGTCCTCGGGCATGGGTACAGTAAAGCAAATGGACCTCGACGCCCTCACCGCTGCGCGTCGGGAGGAGTGGGCTCGCCTCGATGCGCTCGGGCGATCCCGGCGGCTGTCCGGCGCCGATGTCGACGAGCTCGTGACCCGGTATCAGGCCGCGTCCGCCGATCTCGCCGACATCAAGTCGTCGGCCGGGCGCACCACCCAGGGAGATCACGTCTCGACCCTGCTCTCGCGGGCGCGACTGCGGCTGACGGGCAGTCCCGACAACGTCCTCCGGCAGGTTCCCCGCTTCTTCGTCCTGCAATTGCCCGCCGCCTTGTACCGCGTGCGATACACCACCCTCGTGATCGCCGTGGTCTTCGTGCTGACCGCCGCGCTCGTCGCCTTCTGGGTCTCGGGCGACCCGGCGCTGGTCGCGTCGCTCGGCAGTCAGGCGCAGCTCGAGGAGTACGCCGAAGACAGCTTCACCTCGTACTACAACCCCGCCGCGGTCTTCGCGGGCACGGTGTGGACGAACAACGCCTGGATCGCCGCGCAGTGCGTCCTGTTCGGCATCACCGGCATCTGGCCGCTCATGGTGCTGATGCAGAACGCCGTGGGTGTCGGTCAAGCGGCGGCCATCCTGATCGCCTTCGATCGCGGCGATGTGTTCCTGCTCTACATCCTCCCGCACGGGATGCTCGAGCTCACGTGCATCTTCGTCGCCGCCGCGGCCGGGCTGCACGTGTTCTGGTCGTGGGTGGCGCCCGGCCCGCAATCCCGAGGGGCGTCGCTCGCTGCGGCCGGAAGATCGCTCGTGACCGTCGCGATCGGCCTGGTCTTCGCCCTCGGGCTGTCGGGGCTGGTCGAGGGGTTCGTCACGGGCCAGCCCTGGCCGTGGCCGGTCAAGATCGGCATCGGCGCCGCGGCCCTCGCGGTCTTCCTGTTCTACATGTTGGTCGTCGGCCGCACGGCGGCGCGGCGCGGGGAGACCGGTGATCTCACCGAGTACGAGACGGGCACGCCGCGCCTCGTGGCAGGGTGAGCGCGACCCCCGGAACGAGACCCTCTCTTTTGAAACGCTCAAAACAGGGCTAGTCTGAGAAGATGATCGATACTCCGTGGGCACCCCGCGCCGCGGACGATCTGCGCGCGGCCGGGCTGCGTGTCACGCGATCGCGTGAGGCCGTGTACGAGGCTCTCCGTGATCGGCCGCATGCCAGCGCCGACGACATCCACACGCTCGTGATGAAGCGGATGCCGCACACCAGCCTTCAGTCGGTCTACAACGCCCTGGGCGACTTCGTGACCGCCGACCTGGCGCGGCGGATCGAACCCGCCGGCCGGCCGATGCTGTTCGAACTGCATCTGCGTGACAACCACCACCACGCGGTGTGCACCTCCTGCGGCGCGGTGGCCGACGTGGAGTGCGCCACGGGCGCCGCCCCCTGTCTGCATCCCGCCGATCCGCACGGCTTCTCCATTCAGGAGGCTGAGATCACCTTCTGGGGTCTGTGTGCCGACTGCGCGGCATCCGACCCGACCATCCCCACCCCGCCACCCCACATGGAAGGAAAACCATGACCGCACACGACGACACCGTCGCTCCCATCGGGGAGCAGGTCGACCAGATCGACCAGTCCGTCACCGACACGACGCCCGAGGCCGAGAACGAGGCCGCCTCGTGCCCCGTCATCCACGCCCAGCCGCACCCGACGTCGGGCTCGGCCAACCGCGTGTGGTGGCCGAACCAGTTGAACCTGAAGATCCTCGCGAAGAACCCCGCGGTGTCCAACCCGCTGGGCGACGACTTCGATTACAAGGCCGCCTTCGAGAGCCTCGACCTCGCCGCGGTGAAGGCCGATATCGAGCAGACGCTCACCACCTCGCAGGCGTGGTGGCCCGCCGACTTCGGCAACTACGGTCCGCTGATGATCCGCATGGCGTGGCACAGCGCGGGCACCTATCGCGTGATGGACGGCCGTGGCGGCGGCGGCGCCGGTCAGCAGCGCTTCGCCCCGCTCAACAGCTGGCCCGACAACGTGGGGCTCGACAAGGCCCGCCGACTGCTCTGGCCCATCAAGAAGAAGTACGGGCAGAACCTGTCGTGGGCCGACCTCATGATCCTCGCCGGCAACGTGGCCCTCGAATCGATGGGCTTCCGAACGTTCGGCTTCGGTGGTGGGCGTGCCGACGTCTGGGAACCCGACGAGGACGTTTATTGGGGTCCCGAGACGGTCTGGCTCGGCGATGATCGCTATTCGGGGGACCGCGATCTGCAGAAGCCGCTCGCGGCCGTGCAGATGGGGCTCATCTACGTGAACCCGGAGGGACCGAACGGCAACCCCGACCCGCTCGCCTCGGCGCGCGACATCCGTGAGACCTTCGCGCGCATGGCGATGAACGACGAGGAGACGGTCGCGCTGATCGCCGGCGGTCACACGTTCGGCAAGACGCACGGCGCAGCCCCCGACACCAACCTCGAGGACAACCCCGAGGCCGCCGGCCTCGAACGCCAGGGCCTCGGATGGAAGAACAACTTCGCGTCCGGCAAGGGTGACGACCAGATCACCAGCGGGCTCGAGGTCACGTGGACCTACCACCCGACCCGCTGGGACAACGAGTACTTCCACATCCTGTTCGCGTACGACTGGGAGCTGATGAAGAGCCCGGCCGGGGCGAACCAGTGGCGGCCCGTCGGCGGCGCGGGCTCCGACATGGTGCCGCTGGCGCACGACGCGTCCACGCGCCGTGAGCCGCGCATGCTCACGAGCGACCTCGCCCTGCGCTTCGACCCGATCTACGGGCCCATCTCGGAGCGCTTCGCGAAAGACCCCGATGCCTTCGCCGACGCCTTCGCGCGAGCCTGGTTCAAGCTGACACATCGCGACATGGGTCCGATCGACCGCTATCTGGGTTCCGAGGTCCCTGCCGAGGAGCTCATCTGGCAGGACCCGGTGCCCGCGGTCGATCACGTGCTGATCGACGCATCCGACGCCGGCGAGCTGAAGCGTCGCATCCTCGAGACGGGTCTCTCGGTCTCGGAGCTCGTCGCGACCACCTGGGCCGCAGCATCCACTTTCCGCGGCAGCGACAAGAGGGGCGGCGTCAACGGCGCCCGCATCCGACTGCTGCCGCAGAAGGACTGGGCCGTCAACAAGCCCGCCCAGCTGGCGAAGGTCCTCGACGCGCTCGAGGGCGTGCAGTCGTCCTTCAACGAGGGCCGCGGCGACGGTAAGAAGGTCTCGTTGGCCGACCTGATCGTGCTGGCGGGCAATGCCGGTGTCGAGCAGGCCGCTCGGGCCGCCGGCGTCGAGGCCGAGGTGCCGTTCCGACCGGGTCGGACCGACGCGACCCAGGATCAGACCGACCTCGAGTCGTTCGGATACCTCGAGCCTGCCGCCGACGGATTCCGCAACTACCTGGGGCCGCTCGCCATGGCCTCCGCGCTGCCGGAAGAGCACCTGCTCATCGACAAGGCCAATCTGCTGACGCTCAGCGCGCCGGAGATGACGGTGCTGATCGGCGGTCTGCGCGTGCTCGGCACCAACTGGGACGAGTCGTCCTACGGCGTGCTCACGGAGCGCGTGGGCGTGCTGACGAACGACTTCTTCGTGAACCTGCTCGGCCTCGGCACGACCTGGAAGGCGCTCGACCCGGGTCAGCATGCGTTCCAAGCGACGGATGACGCCACGGGCGACCGCACGTGGACGGGCACCCGCGTCGACCTGCTGTTCGGGTCGAACTCCGAGCTGCGCGCGCTCGCCGAGGTCTATGCGAGCGACGACGCCTCGGAGAAGTTCGTCCGCGACTTCGTCGCGGCGTGGGGCAAGGTCACCGAGCTCGATCGGTTCGATCTGGTCTGATCCTCGACACGGAAGCGGGGGGGGGGGGCGGGGGGGGGGGGGGGTTGGGGGGGGGGGGGGGGGGAGGGAGGGGGTTGGGGGGGGGGGGGGGGGGGGGGGGGG